>JAHFDP010000079.1 GCA_023248955.1 Deltaproteobacteria bacterium | reverse complement strand
CTTCGTCGATGATGAAAACCTTGTGGCGATCGCGCGCGGGCAGGTATTTCGCGGCTTCGCGCAGCATCCGTACATCGTCGACACCGCGGTTGGACGCCGCGTCGAGCTCTTGCACATCGAGGTCGGTGCCCGCGGCGATTTCGGTGCAGGACGAACAGGTGCCGCACGGCGTGGGTGTCGGTCCCTTCTCGCAGTTAAGCGCCTTGGCGAGAAGACGCGCACTCGTCGTCTTGCCGCAACCGCGCGGGCCGGTGAACAGATAGGCGTGCGCCACGCGGCCCGATGAGAGCGCGTGCGAAAGCGTGCGCACCACATGCTCTTGGCCAGTGACGTCTTCGAAACGTTGGGGACGGTATTTGCGGGCGAGAACGAGGTAGGCCATGGAAGCAACCTCTCGAATGTAATCTATTCAGTGGTCGGATTCGCGACCGAGGACCGGGCACACGGCAAAGAGCGCTACCGTTGCTCCCTTCCGGGCCTGGCGGGGTTCACGTCCCGTCGTCGCCCGATCCCCGGTCGCGAAACCGGACTTAAGGAACGAAATTGGTTTTATTAGGAAGTCAGGAATTAAGAAAGTCAGGAATTGGAAAAAGAAAAAATATTTACGAAATTTGGCGGAGAGAGAGGGATTCGAACCCCCGATACGTTGCCGTATACACGCTTTCCAAGCGTGCGCCTTCAGCCGCTCGGCCATCTCTCCGTTAGAGCGGGGGGTATCATTAGAGCGGGGGGTACCATGTTTTGGGTGGCTCCGCACGCTTTGGGCGCGTACCCCCCGCACCCCCCGTCTCGCGCTTGCCAGCTCGCTGGCCTTCGCGCGAGACGCGTTTCAATGTGCTTGGCCATTTCTATGTGCATGACCATCGATTTTTACGATATTTTTACGATATTTTATTTTTTACGTATTTCGATTTTCGATTGTTTCGGTTTTCAGCAATTTCCGTAACCGTTCTCGCCGTGCTTGACCCGGCCGTGACGACTGGCGTGCCGGACTGAACGGATACAATTCCACCCAATTCATTCCAATTCATTTGGCGGAGAGGGAGGGATTCGAACCCCCGATACCCTTACGGGTACACTGGATTTCGAGTCCAGCGCCTTCAGCCGCTCGGCCACCTCTCCAAACACTTACGTTTCTCGCGATCGCAAATTTTGAAAGAACGATTTCAGTAGCGCGCTGCAAGCATCCGCCAGCACGCCCTCTTGGACCTCCACGCGGTGGTTTAAACGAGCGTCGCGGGGGATATCGTACAGCGTTCCCACGGCGCCGGCTCGCGGATCGCGTGCACCGTAGACGAGCCGATCGATGCGCGCATTCACGAGCGCGCCGGCACACATCGGGCACGGTTCCAACGTCGCGTAGAGCGTGACGCCGGTCAGGCGCCAACGGCCGAGTGCTTTGGCGGCTACTTGCAGTGCAATGAGCTCGGCATGCGCCGTCGGATCGTTGGTTAGCTCGCGGGCGTTGGCACCTTCACCAACCAGGCGGCCTTCGAACACCGCAACAGCGCCGACCGGAACTTCGCCGAGCGCAGCAGCCTTTTCGGCGAGCGCGAGCGCGGCGGTCATCCATTGAGTATCGTTGTCAAGGAGCACGGTGCAACCAGAGCCGGCGTCGGTATCAGAGGGACGACCTAAGATCAAGAAGAGCCTCTCTCGTTACTGGTGCAAGAGTTCGTCGTACATGCCGTGCACGGCGCCCTCGTGCGACGAGAGAAACGGCAACGGGCGCAAACCGAGGTCCGCGAGGTCGAGCGACGCGGCTGCTTCTTGCTCCGAGAAACCGGCCTTGACCAGTGGCGTGAGCGCGTCGCGCAAGTTGTGCAAATAATTTTTCAGCTGCGTCAAATCTGCGGGACCGCCGACTTCGCCGTGACCAGGAATCACGCGCGCCGCGGGAAATGCCGCGAGTTGATCGATCGAATCTACCCAGCGCAAAAACGATCCGCTGCCATTGGGATCGGCGTGCGGAAAATATCCGTTGGACCAGAGATCGCCGACGACCAGCACGCGCCGCGCCGGCAGCCAAATCGCCAGATCGCCATTGGTGTGGCCCCCGGGTGTCGGTACCAGAACGATCTCTTCGCCGCCCATGGAAAGAGGCGTGACTGCGTCGATGAGAAGATCGGGTGGCACGGTGTCCGTCACGTTGACGCCGAATTGCGACGTGAACTTGGTCAAATCCGCGGCCACGTTGCGATGCGCAGCTACGCGCGCGCGCCGAGGAAAAGCGGCCGTTCCGGAGGCGTGATCGAGGTGGTAGTGCGTGTAGACGACGAGCCGCACCGGAGACGGACTCTGGCGCGCGATGGCGTGGCGCAGCTCGGTCGCGCCCCAGAGAAGTTTGGTGTCCACGAGCATGACGCCGTCGTTGGTGTCGAGAGCGACGGAATTTCCGCCGGCGCCCAAATAGACCGAGAGACCATCACCGAGCGAGACGGACCTGAAGCGCAGCAGCGCCCCATCACCATGGCAGCCGGTGAACGCGAAAAGGAAGAGGAGCGCATGCACTTTGCGCGAACCAATTTTGGGCATGGGCAACCTTACGCTAAAATCGTTTCAACCAAATGCGGGGCGAGCGGCTTTTGTTAGTGGACGATGAAGGGGCGATGCTGTCCGCCCTTAGTCAAACCATGGAATCAGCGGGCTACGAGGTTTCCGCGCACGCTGATCCGCACGCGGCGCTGGCGGAGTTGCAGCGCTCCAAGTTTCAGGTCATCGCCTCGGACCAGAAAATGCCGGCGATGACGGGCGCGCAATTTTTGTCAGAGGCGCGTGCGCTTGCTCCCGATGCTGTGCGCATTCTCATTACCGGCGCGACTGATTTCGGTACCGCCGTAGACGCTATCAACCGCGGCGAAGTTTGGCGGATTCTACAAAAGCCGTGGAACCGCGCCGATTTGTTCAGCACCGTGCGGCAGGCCTTTGATCATTTCCAACTCGCGGAACGAAACCGTGATCTGCACTCTGTGGTGCAGGAAAAAAATCGCGAGCTGGCGGAGGTGAACACCAACTTGGCGCGGCTGGTTCAAGAGCGCACCAACAACTTGCTCGACGGTATGATCGCGGCGCTCGACTATCGCGATACCGAGACGCAGTGGCACTCGCATCGGGTGTCCCGTTTCGCGCGGCGGCTGGCGGAGGAAGCCGGTTGCCGCTCGGAAGATCTCTTGTTCATCGAGCAAGGCGCGCTGTTGCACGACATTGGAAAAATTGGCGTGCGCGATGCGATCTTGCTCAAGCCAGGACCGTTGCTGGGCGCGGAGTGGGACGAGATGCGGCTCCATCCAGAGCTCGGTTACCGGCTTCTTGGGCATATCGATTTTTTGCGGGACGCGGCCCAGATTGTTCTCGAGCATCAGGAAAAATGGGACGGCACCGGCTATCCAAAGGGACTCGCTGGCGAGCAGATCTGTCTCGGGGCGCGCGTGTTTCATGTCGTCGACACGCTCGACGCCATGACGTCCGATCGACCGTACCGCCGAGCGCAGTCGTACGGTGTGGCGCGTGCGGAGATCGAACGCAATTCGGGAAAACAGTTTGATCCGCGGTTGGTGGAAGCGTTTTGCCGTGTGGGCGAAGAAGAGTGGGAAGCCATTCGCACGGCGATCAACCTGGAATCCGAACGCGAAGAACGTTGGGCGGCGCGGATTCACGAGAAGTTGACGCGGTAGTCGAGCGCGAATCGGGCCTTGACCGAAGATCTCGAGCGGCTGGTTGCGGTTTGCGAAAACCCGGCGGAGCCGCTTACCGCGCGGCTTTCCGCGGCAACGCGACTTGGAGAGCTCGGCGATTCGCGGCTGCTTCGCGAACCCGTGCGTGTCGGTGCGATTCGGTTTTCTCGCTATCCCGCAACCAACGCCGACTACGCGCGTTACCGCGTGAAGACCAGTGCGACACCGCCACGTTTTCAAGATGACCAGAAGTGGTCACATCTCCAAACGGCGAATCAGCCGGTGGTGGGAATCACTTTTGAGGAAGCGGCCGCTTACGCGCGGTGGGCGGGCGGACGGTTGCCCACGGAGCTCGAGTGGGCCATCGGCGCAGGTGCACCGTTTCGTTATCCGTGGGGCGAGACGTGGCTGGAGGACGCTGCTTGCTGTCGCGGGACGCTCGCGTTACGGGCGCCGCCGCCGGTGGGATGTTTTCCGCGCGGCGTTAGTCCGCACGGATTGTGGGACTGCGCGGGAACGGTTTGGGAATGGTGCGCGCCCGATGATTTGCAGAGCGAACTGCGGCCCGTGCGCGGCGGTGCGTGGAACAGCCTTCCGGCGAGTTGCGGCGTTGAGGCACGCAACGAATACCGGGCGAACGATCGCTGGAGCAACGTTGGAATGCGGGTGGTATTCGATTGAGCCCTGATCGGCCCGATCACTAAAGTATTGCCTCCGACATCGCCTCACCATGCACCACATTCGACGGCAGGTCCGACCTGCTTTACACTCCCTGTTCGATGGCCGACAAAATCGTGGCGTTGCGCACCGCGGAACCGCTCTCTGCAAAGGCAGCTGGTGACCTTTGCGGTCAACTCATCACCAACATCGAACGCGTCGTGCGTGGAAAACGCCCCATCGTCGAACTGGCGCTGACCACGTTGGTGGCGCGCGGGCACCTGCTGCTCGAGGACGTGCCTGGCCTCGGCAAGACCACGTTGGCGCAGGCGTTGGCGCGATCGTTCGACATGAGCTTTTCGCGCATCCAGTTCACGAGCGATCTTTTGCCGTCGGATATTTTGGGCGTGTCGGTTTTTGACTCGACGCGCGGCGCGTTCGAGTTCAAGCCGGGGCCCATCTTCGCCAATCTCGTGTTGGCCGACGAAGTGAACCGCACCACGCCGCGCACGCAGAGCTGTCTGCTCGAGGCCATGGGCGAAGCGCACGTTTCGCTCGATGGTGTCACGCGGCCGTTGCCGTCGCCGTTTGCGGTGATCGCCACGCAGAATCCGCATGAGCACGCCGGAACGTATCCGCTGCCGGAGTCACAACTCGATCGCTTCCTGGTGCGGTTGGAGATGGGCTATCCGACGCCGGATGTTGAGCGACGGCTCCTGATGAACGGCGGCGCCGAGAACGAACTCGCGCAGCTGAAGCCGGGCGCGTCGGCGCACGATCTGTCGGCGCTTCAGCTTACTGCGGCGCGGGCGAAAGTGGCCGACGAGGTCGCGCAGTATGCCTTGACTTTATGTCAAGCCACACGCAAGTCGCCACTGGTGGCTTTGGGTGTCTCCACGCGCGGCGCCATTGCGCTGATGCGTGCGGCGCAAGCGTGGGCTTGCGTTCACGGACGCGATTTCGTGGCGCCCGATGATGTGAAGCACATGGCGAGTCCGGTGCTCGCGCACCGCTTGATGGCGGCAGGGTCGGAGGCTGGGCTCGGTCGGACCGAGTCGCTGCGCATTATGGCGGATCTGGTCGATAAGATTCCGGTGCCCGAATAGGGACGCGAGCCCGTTGAGAGGCTTACGTCCCTTGGGCAGCGAAGGCTCGTTCTTTGCCTAGACCGCAATCCGCGCAGGCGGCTCGCGTCGCGCAGCATCGCCATTGCTGCGAACGCCGCTGACGATGCGCATCCCGTAGAAGCTGCGCCACACGAACGTGCAGGCGATCACGAAGAACGCCGCGGCAATCCAGAGCCGCATCGCCGTGTCCATCTTGATCGCGAGCTCGACGGCAAGCAGACCGAAGAGGGTGGTGAATTTGATGATGGGGTTCATGGCCACGCTGGACGTGTCCTTGAACGGATCGCCGACGGTGTCGCCGACCACGCAAGCGTCGTGCAGCGGCGTGCCCTTTTCCTTGAGCTCGACTTCCACCAACTTCTTGGCGTTGTCCCAAGCGCCGCCGGCGTTGGCCATGAAGATCGCCTGGTAGAGGCCAAAGAGCGCGATCGAGATCAGGTAGCCGATGAAGAAGAACTCATCGAGGCAGGCAAAGGCCAATGTGGCGAAAAATACTGTAAGGAAGATATTAAACATACCCTTCTGAGCATATTGCGTGCAGATCTCCACGACACGCTTGGAGTCGCTGATGGAGGCCTTCTCCACGCCTTCGAGCTTGATGTTGGCCTTGATGAACTCCACCGCACGGTAAGCGCCCGTGGCCACGGCCTGCGTCGAAGCGCCCGTGAACCAGTAGATGATGGCGCCACCTGTGACGAGGCCGAGCAGAAACGGCGCGTTCATGATGGAGAGTTTTTCGTAGACCGAGCGCAGCGCGAACTGCAGTGCCATTCCCGGCGCGTGACCCTTGGCGAGCAGCACGATGATGGAGAAGATCATCGTCGTGGCGCCGACGACGGCGGTGCCGATGAGCACCGGCTTGGCCGTGGCCTTGAAGGTGTTGCCGGCGCCGTCGTTCTCCTCGAGGTAGTGCTTGGCTTTGTCGAAGTTGAGATCGAAGCCGAAGTCCTTCTTCACTTCCGCCTTGATGTTCGGAATGTTCTCGATCACCGAGAGCTCGTAGACGGACTGTGCGTTGTCGGTGACCGGGCCGTAGGAATCGACGGCGATGGTGACGGGGCCCATGCCGAGGAAGCCGAAGGCCACCAAGCCGAAAGCAAAAACCGCGGGCGCCACCATGAATCCAACCGGGAAGAGCGTCGACACGGCGAAGGCAATGCCCATCAATCCGGCGATAACGATGCCCATCCAGAAGGCGGAAAAGTTCCCGGCCACGAGGCCTGAGAGCACGTTGAGCGAGGCGCCGCCTTCGCGCGACGCGGCGACGATTTCGCGCACGTGGCCCGATTCGGTCGACGTGAAGACCTTGACGATCTCCGGGATGATCGCGCCCGCAAGCGTGCCGCAGGTGATGATGGCGGAGAGCTGCCACCAAAGACTGCCGCCGCCGAGCGTCGGAATTAGCAGGTAAGAGATCGCGAACGTGCCGATGGTGGAGAGAATCGACGTCACCCAAACCAGGCTGGTGAGCGGCGCTTCGAAGTTCATCTTGTCGGCGTTCTGGTAGCGCGCCGTGGCCACGGCCTCGTTGAGGAAGTAGGCCACCGCGCTCGTGAGCACCATGAAGAGGCGCATGACGAAGAGCCACACGAGCAGCGACGTCTGCGTCTCGGGGCTGCTGACGGCGAGCAGGATGAACGAGATCAGCGCGACGCCCGTGACGCCGTAGGTTTCGAAGCCGTCCGCCGAGGGGCCCACCGAGTCGCCGGCGTTGTCGCCGGTGCAGTCCGCAATCACGCCGGGGTTCCGCGCGTCGTCTTCTTTGATCTTGAAAACGATCTTCATCAAGTCGGAGCCGATGTCGGCGATCTTGGTGAAGATGCCGCCGGCGATGCGCAGCGCGCTCGCACCGAGTGACTCGCCGATGGCGAAGCCGATGAAGCAGCTACCGGCGTTTTCAGGCGCCACAAAGAGCAGAATCGTGAGCATCAGAATCAACTCGACGGAGACCAAGAGCATGCCGATGCTCATGCCGGCCTTGAGCGGAATGGCGTAGGTCGGAAACGGCTTGCCGCGAAGGCTGGCGAAGGCCGCGCGGCTGTTGGCGAAGGTGTTGACGCGAATGCCGAACCAGGCCACGCCGTAGCTGCCGGCGATGCCGACCAGGCTCCAGAGAAGAATCGTGATGACGCGCGCGGCTTCGAAGTGCTGCAAGACGCCGAAGTAGGTCACCATGATGACGCCGATGAAGCACTCCAGCATCAGGATGAACTTGCCCTGCGTGACGAGGTAAGTCTTGCAGGTTTCGTAAATCAGCTCGGAGATTTCCAGCATCGAGCGGTGAACCGGCATGTTCTTGAGCTGGAAGAACCAGATCATCGAGAGCACGAGGCCGGCGACGCACACCGCGAGGCCGCCGGTCAGGATGGCGCGACCGGTGAGGCCGCCGATGAAAGTTACCGAGGAGAGATCGGGCAAGCGCAGGTCGGCTTCGCTGGCGAAGGCAGGCGTTCCGATAAAGAGAAACGCTAGCGGTGAAACAGTTGCGAAAAGGTTCCTGAGAGCCCGCATTCTAAAAACTCCGATTCAAGAGAAATTGATTAATGGATTAAACGGCATTCAACAAAAGCACGGCGGACCGCATTTCACTTAGCCGCCGCGGGTGCGTTTGATAGACAATAGGTGTCGGCTGGGTCAAGCCTAGGCGGCTCGGCGGGCACCTAGGCGTTCAGAAATGAATCAACCTGAGCGAGGAAGCGCTCTTTTCCCTGGGCATGGCGAATATCGGTCGTTGAAACGTCGATATTGAGGGTGTCGAGGCCATATTTGCCGCGGCATACTTGCGGGAAGGTCGTGTAGTAACCGGCTAGGCCGCGTAGGAAGTCGGCCGGAATGCCCGCTTCCATGGCACGACCACGCGTGCGAATGCGCGCGAGCAGCGTTTCGACATCGTGGCATTCGAAGCAGATCACTTTGTCGGGTTGCGCGAGGTCGCGATTGAGCCGCGCGAAATATTCGAGATAAAGGTCGAGCTCGCTGTCCTGCATGTGACCGAGTCCGTGCAGGTACTTCGCGAAAATTTCCGGATCCTCGAGAAGCGTGCGGTCCTGCACGCAGGACTTGGTGACCGTGCGAATCAGCTCGTGGTGCTTGGCGCGCTTGATGAGAAATTCGAGCTGCAGCGTGAAGCTCCAGCGGCCCATGTCGCGGTAGTAGTCGGCGAGAAAGCGGTTATCGACCACCGGTTCGTCGAAGAGCTCGAAGCCAAAATGCTGCGAGATGAGTTTGGCGGCGGTGGTCTTGCCGCAACCGATGTTGCCGGCCAGCGCGACGAAAAGTCGTTTCTTGCTCACTGGAAATAGACCAAGAGGCCGTAGTGAATGCCGAGTCCGATTCCCGTCGGACCTTGAAATGGAACATTGATATCGAGGTCGGGATAGGCAGTGACGGCCCAATCTGGAGAGAGGAAATATTCGACGCCGCCGCGAATCTCGACGTCAAAGGCGGACGTGTTGCCCGCGACGAAACCGGCCAGCGCACCCGCCCAAAAGTTGAGCTTTTGATTGGGCATGAAGTTGACCTTCAGCGCCGGGCGAAAAACGAAAGCAGTGGTGGTGGACGTGCTCGAAACTTTGCCGACCGAGATGGTGCTGGAATTGACGGTGAAATCGATGTTTCCGCCGAGCTGAAACATGTCGGTGAGCGCGTAGTAACCGAGCGCGCCGACGCCGAGACCGACCGTGGTTAAGTCGCCTTGGGTGCGGAAATCAAAGCCGTTGCTGGTGAGTCCGGCGGCAAGGCGGTGCGCTTTGACTTGAGCGAGCGCAAGGGACGGAACAAGGATTAGCAAGGTGGCTATCGGGCGCATGGCCGGCATTTAGCGCTCCCGCACCACGCGCGCAAGCGCTATAAAGCGAACAGTTACTTCTGGAGAAAGGCTCGCCCCATGGACGTTGTCCTGATTGATTACGCCCGCGATCCCCTCGAAAAACTCTACGGTGCCTACCGCACTTGCTACTCGGCCAAGGCGCCGCGCGAGGTGTGGGACGACATCAAGAGCGGCACCATTGCGCACGAGAAGGTGCGCGCGTTCGTGGCGGAGCGGCTCAAGACCGGACACGTGTCGCCGTTGGAGCAAGTGGTGTTTTGGTTCGGGCTCTCGGGTGTGTCGCGTGCGCTGTCGCATCAGCTGGTCCGGCACCGGATCGGGATTTCCTTCGAGCAGCAGTCGCAGCGGTACGTGAAATACAAAGATGCCTCGTTGGAATACGTCACGCCGGAGACGTGGGCGGCCGCGGGTAAATCGGCGGAATATGAAAAGTTGATGGTGGAAATAACGCGCGTGTACGAGGACGCGTTGAAGGCTGGCATTCCCGCGGAGGACGCGCGGTTTATTTTGCCGAATGCCACGCCGACCAATTTTCAGATCATGGTGAATTTTGCCGAGCTCTTGCACATCGGCGATTTGCGGTTGTGCACGCGCGCGCAGTGGGAGATTCGCAAGCTGGTGGCGAAGATGCGCACGGAGGTGGTGCGCAACATTCCCGAGATCGGCGGCTTCATTCAGCCAAAATGCGGCGAGCGGCGGCTCGGATATTGCGACGAGGATTTGAAGTCGTGGGAAGCGTGTCCGCTCGGAAAAGTGCGGCCGCACAAGGCGCAGGTGCTGGAGGCGTTCAAACAGTTCCGGCGCGGCGGCGTGGTGGATTTGACGGATGAGCACATGCAGCAAGCGGAGGATTTCCGAGAGCCGATCGTGAAGCTGGGCGTGCCTCCGGCTGCTGCTTCGACGTGAAAACGGCTTCTTTGCAGGGGCCTGCTCCTGCCTCTGCACCCGGCCCTTTCGTTGGGTTGTTGATCTCTGCTCGGCCGCGGCAGTGGATTAAGAATTTCGCGGTGCTCGCGGCGTTGGTGTTTGCGCAGCGGCTTCGCGATCTCGACAGCATCGAGCGCGCGTTGGCCACGTTCGCGGCGTTCGTGCTCTGCTCGGCGGCGACCTATTTGATCAACGACGTTGCCGATCGGGCGCGCGATTTGGCGCATCCGGAGAAACGATTGCGGCCGATTGCCGCTGGCGCGCTTTCCGTTTTCGTGGCCACCCTCGCTGCGATTCTTTGCGCGTCGGCCGGACTCGCCTTGGCGTTCGCCATCAACACGCCAACGGGCATCGTCGTCACCGGCTACCTCGCGCTGCAGGCTGCTTACTCCGGATTCTTGAAGCGGCTGGTCATCGTCGATCTCTTCTGCATCGCCGCCGGTTTCGTTTTGCGCGTTGTCGCTGGCGCGAGCGCGATCGCGGTGCCCGTGTCCAACTGGCTCTACGTCTGCATGCTCTTGGTCTCGCTTTTTCTGGCACTCGGAAAACGGCGCGCGGAGCTGGAGTTGATCGACGCCGGAAGCCACCGCGAAAATCTCAACGAATATTCGCTCGCGCTCATCGATCAGCTGATCGCCGTCGTCGCTGGCGCTACCATCGTCTGCTATTCGCTCTACACGATGAGCGCGGAGACCATCGCCAAGTTCGGCCACGACCGCTTGAAGTTCACGATTCCCTTCGTGCTCTACGGACTCTTTCGCTACCTCTATCTCGTGCACCGTCGCGGCGCGGGCGCGGCGCCAGAGCGCGTGCTCACCTCCGACGTGGCGTTGATTCTCGATCTCGGGCTTTACGCCTGCGTCGCGGTGTGGGCGATCTACTTGCGATGAAAATATTTCGAACGGCGATCGTTGTCGGTGCGTCGTCGGGAATCGGCGAAGCCATCGCACGTCAGTTGGTGGTGCAAGGCACGCGCGTGGCGCTTGTGGCGCGACGCGAAGACGAGCTCACGCGTCTTGCAAGCGAGCTCAACGCCGTGCATCCGAATGGTGCGATGACGTTCGTGCATGACGTACGCGATTTTGCGTCCGCGCCGAAGGTGTTGGACCAGGCCGTGGCCGCGTTGGGCGGACTTGACATTTTGTTCTATGCAGCCGGCGTGATGCACCTAATCGCCGAGAGCGAATATGCCTTCGCTAAAGATCGCGAGACGATCGAAGTGAATCTCCTCGGGGCGATGGCCTGGATGAATCCTACGGCCGCGCGATTCGAATCGGTGCGCGCGGGAACGATCGTGGGCCTTTCGTCGATCGCAGGCGAGCGCGGCCGGCGCGGGAATCCGGCGTACACCACGTCGAAGGCCGCATTGACAACGTATCTCGAAGCGCTTCGCAATCGCGTGTCGCGTTACGGCGTTTCCGTGGTGACGGTGAAGCCCGGCTACGTCGACACGGCGATGACGCGCGGCCTGCGCGGGCTCTTCTGGCTCATCTCCGCGGAGGAGGCCGCGCGACAAACGCTGGCGCTGGCGCGGAGAGGAAGGAGCGGATTCGTTCCGCGTAGATGGGGGTTGGTGGCGCTGGTGCTGCGCATGATTCCATCCTGGTTGTTCCGACGTTTGAATGTATGACAAGCGATCACATGGATGGCCGGGGTGATCCCCGATTCGAGTCCGGGGACGGCCATGACGGCATGGACGCGCCACTTCGCGTAAGCGAAGGATGGGGTCGCGCGGTTCGATCGGTCAGCCGTTACGTGGTTCCGCGATCCGCCGACGAGCTCGCGGAAATATTTGCGGCGGCATCTCGGGCGGGACTCAAAGTCGCGCTGCACGGTGGCGGCAACAGCTACGGCGACGCCGCGCTCAATGAGGGCGGCCTCCTCGTCGATACTTCCGTGCTGCGAAAAATTCTCGCCTGGGATTCGTCGCGCGGTACCGCAACCGTCGAGCCCGGTGTCACCATCGAAGATCTCTGGCGCCGCGCGATCGCAAACGGCTATTGGCCGGCGGTCGTGCCGGGCACGCAATTCGCCACCGTCGCCGGCTGCGCGGCGATGAACATCCACGGCAAGAATAATTTCCGCGTCGGGCCCTTCGGCGATCACGTCGAATCCTTCGAGCTGGTCACTCCTCGCGGCGAACGACTTTTCTGCTCACGCACGGAACGGGCGAAACTTTTTCACGCCGCGATTTCAGGCTTCGGTCAACTCGGTGTGTTCACCAAAATCACGCTGCGACTCAAGCGTGTTGAAACCGGTCTCGTCCGGGTCCGTCCGATGCGCGCCGATTCGCTCAGCGAATGCTTCGATCGCTTCGAGGAAAATCTCGATGACGCGGACTACCTGGTCGGTTGGATCGATTGCCTGAAGTCTGGCCGCGATCTCGGCCGTGGTGTCCTGCATCGCGCCGATCATGTTCGCGCTGGGGAGATTCCAGGTCTACCGCTTGCCCTGGACGCTAATGGTCAATCGCTGCCGACCCACATTCTCGGCCTTCCCAAAAGTGAGGCATGGCGTGCGCTGCGACTCTTGATGAATCACAGCGGCATGCGTTTTCTCAACGCCGCGAAATTTCACGCCGCCGCCTTTCCTCAAGCCGATGCGCCGTATCTTCAATCGCTCATCGCATTCTCGTTTCTGCTCGACTACCTGCCAGGCTGGAAGCGCGCGTATGGTCCGGGCGGGCTCGTTCAGGTGCAGCCATTTGTGCCGCACGCGGTGGCGCGCGACGTGATTCGCGAAATCCTCGAACGTTGTCAGGCGCGCGGGTTGCCGAGCTATCTGGGCGTGCTCAAGCGCCACCGCGTCGATCCGTTTTTGCTCACGCATGCACTCGAGGGATGGTCGTTGGCGATGGACTTCCGAGTGACTGATGGCAACCGCGCCGCGCTGCGTGCGCTCGCTGACGAGATCACCGACCTCACGCTGGCGGCCGGCGGCAAATTTTATTTCGCCAAGGATCAGATGCTTCGGCCAAGCGACCCGGGGCGGATTTTTGGCGCCGCGCCACTTGCGGAATTTGCGCGAATCAAACGCGAGCTCGATCCGGAAAGCCTTTTGCAAAGCCAACTCGCGCGGCGATTACATTTGTGATCGTTTGTAATGCTTTTTGTTGCCGGCGCAGCGAAGTCTCTTTTGTACACTTGAGTTGGGCGGCGTTCGGCGCCATCACGAAGTGTTGTTTTCTCGACAAATTTGGAGGTTCCGCTTGCTGGCGCCGCGCGCACGACGACCTACGTGACCGTGAGGTGGGGCGGCAGCTCGCGAACGACGACGTATGTCAGCGCCAGCCAGATCACCGCGGCGATCACCACGGCTGACTTGGCCAGCGCCACCACGGTCAGCGTCACCGTCAATAACGCGGCTCCCGGTGGTGGCGACAGCGGCGGTCAGACCTTTACGACCAACAATCCGAACAACCCGGTGCCACCACCTCCAGTATCAATCCGACCTCGGCGGCCTCCGGCGCGTCGGCAACCGTGAACAACTTCCGTTAGCCGCAGCCGGGAAACGCCATTCACCGAAGAGAACCCAGAGCGCACAGGGGAAGTTTTTGGTACCTTCGGCCGTCTTTTTCCCGAGGGTGTCCATGGCCGAAGAAAAGCATTTTCGCAACGTCGTCCTCGTTGCGCATGATGGTGCTGGCAAGACCGCGCTGACCGAATCGCTGGTGCGTTGCGCGGCGCCGGGTCGCACAAAATCGGATGGATCGACCTCGCGTCTCGATGCCGATCCCGAGGAGACCAAGCGCAACTTCACGCTCACCACCCACGCGACCTATGTCGACTATCACGGGACGACGATCAACCTGCTCGATGCGCCGGGCTTCACGGACTGCTTTGCGGAGACCGAGCGCGCCATGGCGGTGGTGGAGGGCGGGCTTCTGCTGGTCTCGGCCACGCTGGGCGCTAAGCACCAGACCGAGCAGCATTGGAATCTAATTTCCGATCGCGCGCTGCCGTGCATCGCCGTGGTGAACCGCATGGATCACGAGCGCGCCGGATTTTTGCGCGCGGTCGATTCGCTGGAGAAAACGCTCGGCGTGCGGCCGGTGCCGTTGCAGTTGCCCATCGGTTCGGGGCCGTCGCTCAAGGGCGTGATCGATCTCGTGTCGATGAAGGCGCACCTCTACGGCACCAACGGAAAATATGGCGGCTGGCGTCCCGCGCCGGTGCCGCCGGAGCTGTTGCAGGAAGCCACCACGCTGCACACCAAACTGATGGAAGCGGCGGCGGAGACCGACGACAAGCTGGTCGAAAAGTACCTCGACGTCGGCGATCTTTCGGAAGAGGAAATTCGGCGCGGCATCGCGGATGGGACGCGCAATCGTCGGTTCTTACCCGTGCTGGCCACGGCGGCACGCATCGGCCACGGCATGCAGGACGTGCTGGAGGCGATCATCGAATACTTGCCTGCGCCCAGTTACATCCCGACCGTTACGGGCGCCGATGCGCACGGGGTCTCCCAAACGCGCAAGCGCAGTGCGTACGAGCCGGTCTGTGCGCAGGCGTTTCGAAACACCATCGATCATTTTGTCGGGCGGCTAACGGCATTGCGGCTTTTTTCGGGAACACTGAAAGTCGGCGCGACGGTGCTCAACACGCGAACGCGCACCGAGGAGCATCTGGCGCATCTCTTCAAGCTCGATGGATCGACGCCCATCGAAGTGAAGCAAGTCGAAGCCGGCGACATCTTCGCCATGATGAAGCTCAAGGACACGCACATCGGTGACACGCTCTGCGATCCTGCGAATGCGTTGACGCTGACGCCGTTCGCCGAGCCGCGGCGCGTGATTGCGTACGTGCTCAAGTCGCCGAGCGGAATCGACGCGGGCAAGCACGAAGAGAAGTTGGCCTCCGCGCTGCACAAGCTGCTCGAGGAGGATCCCGCGCTGGTGCTCGAGCGGGATGTGCAGACGGGCGAGGTGTTGCTCAAAGGCATGGGGCAGGTGCACATCGAAGTCGCCGTCGAAAAGCTCAAGCGCAAATTCGATGTCGACGTGGAGCTGTCGCTGCCGCATCCGGCCTACCGCGAGACGATCACGCAGAAGGCGACTGCGCAGGGACGCTACAAACGGCAGACCGGCGGAAAGGGGCAGTACGGTGATTGCCACATTCATCTAGAGCCGTTGCCGCGCGACGGGGGCGTGGCGTTTGTCGATGAAGTACGCGGCGGCGCGATTCCGAAAAATTTCATTCCCGCGGTGGAGCACGGCATTCGCGAGGCGGCGCACGAGGGGCCGCTGGCTGGATTTCCGCTGGTCGATTTTCGCGTGCGTTGCTTCGACGGCAGCTACCACGCGGTGGATTCGTCGGAGATGGCGTTTCGCATCGCGGGATCTTTGGCGTTGAAGAACGCGCTGCCCGAGGCGCGGCCGGTGCTGCTCGAGCCGATGATGAAGCTCGACGTCACGGTGCCGGAAGAGATGCTCGGCGACGTGATTGGCGATCTCACGGCGCGGCGCGGACACGTGGTGGGGATGGAGCCAACGCCGCGCGGGACCATTATCCGCGCGGTCGCGCCGCATGCCGAGGTGATGACCTATGCGCCGGAGCTGCGTTCACGCACGCAAGGGATGGGGTACTTCTCGATCGAGTTTTCGCACTATGAAGAAGTGCCGGGGCAGTTGTCGCGCAAGATTATCGAAGAGCGAACGAAGAGTGGCGCGAAGAAAATGAAGGTGCAGTTGGCTCAGTAGGAATTT
>JAHFDP010000010.1 GCA_023248955.1 Deltaproteobacteria bacterium | reverse complement strand
GCTGGATAGACGGTCCCAGCAACGGCACATGCCGTGGAAACGCTTTGAGCAACTCATGAAGCGCTTTCCTCTTCCGCCGCCCAGATGCCCCCACTCGCTCTACCGCCGCGCAGCGAATCCGCCTCGGTGGCCACCTCAAAAGCGGCCACCGAGGGTTATGAACAACGTTTCACTGGAGTGTATCCTCAAACGCGCGTCGAGATTTTCGACCCGGCCGCCGGATTTTGGGAGGAGACCGGCCCGTTTCAATCTCCGCGGCCCGGTCAGACGACCACCCTGCTCGCCGATGGACGGGTTCTGGTCACTGGTGGCAGCAGAAAGGCCGACAAAAGTACGGCCGAGGCGGAGGTCTGGAACCCAAGCACCGGAAAATGGGCGCGCGTGGAATCGATGTCATCCGTGAGATCAGGGCACACCGCGACCCTGCTCGAGGATGGGCGAGTTCTCGTCGCCGGTGGAGAATCGGCCTACGAATACCCGCGCTCGATTTATGTGCCCTTCTGCGAGATTTGGGATCCACGCTCCGGGCACTGGACGAAAAGCCGTCACCTGGTCTGTCCACGTAGCGGGCACTCTGCCGTGCGACTCCTCGACGGCAGAGTGCTCTTGGCCGGTGGCATGCGAAGTAAATCAGCGGAGATATGGTCCCCCGGGTCGGACAGTTCCTGGAAAACGGACGGTCCTTGGAGCCACGGATCTATCAGGACGGCTATCGGAGCCCAGACCACGCGCAAGAATTATCAAGAATCGACGGCGAGACGGATTCCTACTTCGTCCTTCAAACACGCGATGGACGCTGGTTCTGGGTCGTCGAAATCGAAGGGCCAGGATTCGTCTTCTATGGGCCAATCGACGGAGACGCTCGCGTGCTTGCACCCGCCAAGAAAGCGGAAATCTATTGAGGTGGACAAGAAGCACGATTATTTACCTACCGCGTCAAGTAGGCGTCATCAGCGTCGTCACAAATAGCGATCGGCTTGCGTCGAAACAGGTGATCGGCTTCGTCCGGAATAGGTGATCGGCTTGGCCGGAATACGCACTGAAGAGCTGCCGATGAATCGACAGCTCTTCATTCGTCCTGCCTCGCTGCGTAGACCGCAAACCCGCCGGGCTCTTCTTCGATGGCATGCACCTCTATGGGGCGGCAACAGACTTCGCAATCCTGGACGTAGTCCTGGCTCTTCCCGCCACTGGGATCGATAGGTCGACGTTCTAGCCGCTGGGCGCGTGTTCAGGGGACATGGGGATTGAGGGCTTAGGTTTCGCTATAGACCTGATATCGAAATTGCTCTGCGTCGAAGCGGACGCAAGCTGCGAAGAACCCGACTGGAATGCAAGCTGATTTGGCTTACGCGGCCCGTGCCGACGAACCGCCAGCAATAATCGCAGCGAGCTCTCGCTTGGAGGTTCCCAGGGCGAGCAACGCCCGGATCATGAGGTCGAGCGTTACGCCAGGAGCACTTGCTTCCATCTTGGCGATTCGCGATTGACTCGAATGAAGCGCTTTCGCAAGACCAAGCTGCGTTCTTCCCCTGCGCAGACGGCGATTTTTTAGCCCTTCGGCCAGCCGCAACCGAATCTCGATGTAGGTCTCCTCGTCTTTCGAGAGGCCCAAGAACGCCGAAGCGGAACCGACTTTCCACCCCTTCGTCGCAAGTCGCTTTTTCTTCTCTTCACGCATGGTCATACTCCGCGAATCGCCGACGACAGACCTCAACAACGGAGGCCGGCGTCTTGGCTGTTTTCTTCTTGAACAACTCCGCGATCACGATCGCATCTGGATCAATCCGATAGATGATTCGCCACGACGCGGAGTCGTCGACGATTCGCAGCTCGTGGCAATGGCGTCCAATGCTTGCCATCTGCCGAGAATGTGGCATTCCGAGGTTTTCACCACGCTGGAGTCTGCGCAACAAAAAGCCCGCCTCGATTCTTGCCGCCGCGGAAAACGGAGGTGTCTTCACCAAACCGTGGAGCCATACGAGCGGCTTGTCGCGCGGGCTCACATGGAAATAATATGTCGAATCTGACATATCGTCAAGGACTCCCGCGCGAGCGACGTTCGTACTCCGCCACCGCCTCGACCGTGAACCGCAGCGCGTTCGATACCCGAACGTGCGCCAGCTCGCCGCGATCGCAGAGTAGGTACACGACCTTGCTGGCGTCGCTGCTGTCCGAAGCTGCTTGCTCGTTCGGAATATGTCATTTTGGCTGCCAACAGCGATGGGCTGAACACCGGCCGCTAGACTCCAACTGCCCGCATCCACCGTCGTAGCCCCTGAGCTGATGCCCGCGACTTGAACCGGCACCTGGCTCGCGCCGCTTCTCAATTCACGTTCGCCGCGCCCGGCGTCGGTGTGGCGCTGCTGACCCAATCCTTCGAATCGTCGCCGGTCGACTGTCCGTTGGGTATGCGGCCGATTGATACAGTGCCCTTGTCGGTCGCGGTGGCGGTCGTCCCTCGGACGAGGTTTACCGTTGCGCCCAGGCCGGTGACCGTCGCGGCCGTGATCGCTCCCGCGTAGGAAATGGAATCGATCACCGTCTTGGCCGTTGTGTCGAGAAGGATGATTCCGTCCGGCGATCCGTTCTGGATGTTGTCTTTCGGGTTGGCGAAGTGGATGACTTTGGCGCTGGGATCGATCGCCGCCACTGTTGTCGAAGCGACCACAAGGTATTCGCCGGGAGCGAGAGATCCGGAGAGCGGCGTTCGTCCATATTCTACGTTGTTGGCGCCGTTGACGAAGACCAGGGCGAGCGCGGAGCAGTCGATGGTGCTCGCCGATCCGTTGAAGAGCTCGACGAACTCGGCGGTATCCACGCCGGGCTGGTCGTAGTCCACTTCGTTGATGACCAGCGCGCCCACGGAGGCTTGGACGTGAACGAGAGCGGTCGTTGTGTCAGCGCCGACGGTCGCGCTGAGGTGGGCTGTTCCCTCCTCGGCTGCGGCAGCGTAGGTCAAGCGAGTGGTCATCTGGTTTTCGAGAATGGTCACTGCGGCTGGGACGGTTCCCGAATCGGTTGTGAGCGTGACGCTCGTGCCGCGGAAGGGTGCCGGGAGGTCGACGGCGACCTGGAATTCTTGCGTTGCGCCAGGTCGCACCGTCACTTCCGCGGGAGTGAGCGCCGCGAGCTTCGGTTGATCGTTCGCGCCGAGGACACGGACCTGCGCTTTGAGCGTGGACGTTCCGAGCGTGGCGGTTACGTCGTAGGGCGTGGTGGAAGCGACGAGTCCCTGGACGAGAACCGTTGCGCTGGTCACTCCAGCAGGGATCACAACGTCCTGGACGTTGAGTCCCGTAGATAAACTCGAAGTGAGGGTCACGGTGGTATCGGTACCGGCAGGGCCCGGAATCGACACCGTCAAACCGGCAGGGAACGTTGCGCCGGCGGCCGCGCCTTCGCGGGCGTAGCTCAGCGCCGGACCGAGGTTAGCGAGCGACGTCGCCGCGCCAGGAACGTAGTCGGCAAGGGAGCGCGGGTGGATCTTCGACGCCTGGTTGCGGAAGGCGAGCACGCCGGTGATCGACTTGAAGTTGGCGTCCACCAAGGGAAAGGGCGTGATGCGGTAGAGGAAGTCGTCGACGCGCAAGCCGCCCGTCGCCTCGAATTCGTAGGTCGGCGCTTTGTCGCTTCCCGTGGGCGCGGGCGCCACGTTGGTGACCGATACGTTTTCGATCGTCACCAGCAAACCTTCGAGCGCCGCGGCGCGGCTGCCACCGGTGGCAACGTCGGCGGGCGAGGCGAGAGCTGGCGCGGGCGCGACTTCCGAACCGGTCTTGCTGATCGTGGCTTGGTTGAGCTCGATCTCGCCGAGAAAGTTGGTCACTTGGCTGGTCACCAAATCGACACGATCGCCAACAGCCACGGTGGGCGCGCTGCTGGTGAAAACGAAAATTCCAGAGTTGTCGACGCCCGCGAAAGCCGCGCTGGAGGGATCCACTTGCATGAAAAACCCGTTGGCGGCGATCGCGGTGACGATTGAGCCCGCGATGGCGACCGATTGTCCTGCTGGCGCCGTTCCGTTCTTGACCGCGTAGATCGTCGAGGGGCAGGCCGCGTCGCCAGGGTTGGCGGTGTTGGGGCAAGGGTCGCAGACGTCGCCCTTGCCATCCTGGTCCGTGTCGGCTTGGTCTTTGTTCGGAATGTTGGGGCAGTTGTCGGAGGTGTTGGGGACGCCGTCACCGTCGATGTCGTTGGGGTCAATCGCCGCGCAGGTTGTGCCGGCCTGGAGCGGGCAGGGGTCGCAAGCGTCGCCGACGCCGTCATGATCGAAGTCCGCTTGCACGCCGTTGTCGACGGGGCGAATGGGATTGAACACGCGCGGGCAGTTGTCCTGGTCATCGGGAATGCCGTCGCCATCGCTGTCGACGCTCACCGGTTGGCCGTCGTAGCGGTTCGATCCGTTGACCACCGGAGACGGCGCCGCGCCGTTGCGAGCAGGGACGCAACTTGGTTCGTGGTCCGGTACGCCGCAGAAGAAGAGCGGGTAGCTCTTGGCGTTGGCGGTGGTCAACGCCGCGAGATTCTTGCCGACTTCACTCGAGACGCAAACCCGCTTCCGCGCGCCGCAGACATTGAGTGTATCGCAGCTTCCGGCCGCATCGAGCGGGGCAACGGCGGCGTCGTCGCCGTAGAGTATTTTTCCGCCGCGCATCACCAGTGCAACGTCTTGCGCGTCCGCTTCCAAGATGGCCCGGAACGGCGATCGGCCACGGGCATGGAAGACCGTGATGTCGGCGACTTTGCCCGCGACCAGCGCGCCGATTGCACTGGACATGCCGATGATTTCCGCGGCACCGCCAGTAGTCATGCGCCAGAGGTCCGAGTCTGAAAAGGTCTTATCCAAATAGTGCACGTTGAGTGCATCGGCGCAGCGCAGCTCGCGCAGCATGTTCATCGAGCCGCTGGCGATCCAGTCGGTGCCCAAGCCGATGGCCACGCCGAGCCGCGCGTACTCAGTGACGCGCGCGGTGTCGCCGTAGAGAGAGATGTTCGATCGCGGCGACCAGATGAGTCCGGTTCCGTGGGCGGCCGACTCTGCGATATCGGGCGGCAAGAGCGCGATGCCGTGGATGATTGCCGTTTGCGGTTGGATGAGATCGTTCGCGCCGCTGCGGACGCAGAGGAACTCGTTGCGCGCGTCGACGTCGATACCTTCGGCCACGTGCGGCGTGTAGGGTGCACCGGAGGAGAGCGACGCCGCGGTGGCGATTTTCGGGTAGCCACAACCGCTGGCGAGGAGCGTTCCCGACGAATCTCCGAGTGGAAACGTGTCGAAGTTGATCTCCGGAAGCCCAAGGCCCTCCTCTTCGGAAGCTTTGTCGAGGTTGCGCAAAAGTCCGTTCACGCCGCCCGACCCGTTGACCGCGGTGGCGCCGCCGAGCACCAGGCGCAGCTCGCCCCAGGCGATTTCGTCGGGCGACGCGCCACCGGCCACCGCAATCTTGGTGTGGCCGCGCAGCCCCCTTCGCCAGTCGTGGCGATGCTCGTAGCGCTCGTCGCTGGCTGCGGCTGGGTTGTTCTGGGTGAACGTGATGTGATCGTGAAGATTGATGAGTCCGGGCGAAATAACTGCATCGCCGCAGGTGACGGTGCTGGCGGTCGCGGCTTCGGGATTCGCGGCACAGTTGCATCCGACGCAACTGATCTTTCCGCTCGTGTCGACCAGCACCTGACCGCCGAGAAAGAGGCGGTCGGGGCCGAGGATGGTGCCCTGGAAGAGCAGTCCCGATCCTCCCGGAGTGGTGGTGCAGGCGTCGTTGCCGGCGGATGGCGCCGCGCCGCAATCGGTGACCGGCATACCGCCGAGGTTGTTCCCAGTCGTGCCGCCGTCTGCGCCAGTGCCGGCGTCCGAGCCTCCGCCTGGCTTGTCGCCGTTGCTGCCTGGGGTGTTTAACCGCCTGGGCGTTCCACAGGCGACGGCCGATGCGAAAAGAAAAACGAGGATGGGGAGACGGAAGCGCACGCGGTACCCTCCTGGGCGCGCGGCAGCTTAGTCGAGGAATGCGTCCTCGTCTTCTCGCGCTCTGGCGCGATTGTCCGAGCGCCGATACTCAGCGTGCCTGAACATTAGCGTTAGGGGTCAGCAACGAATGCTCACATCCTAACATTGTCTTGTTTCAGACGTCGGTGAGACGCATCACACCGGACCGCGTCAACGAATCCGCGAACGCCGCTTCTTGGCCGACCCGTATGGCGGGCTAGGCGCCTCCGCTGCGCGCGACGTTGCCGCAAGCCCTGAATTCTCCAGCGGTCGGAGAAGATCGATGAGCGAGAGCTCGAAGGCCGAGCTCAACTTGAGGAGCGTGCTGACCTTGGGATCGGTTTTCTCGTACTCGATTTTTTGAATCGTTTTCCAGGCCAGTCCGAAATCCTCGAGATCCTCCTGCCGGACGTGGTGCTCCTCGCGAAGGACGCGGACGCGTTTAGCGAGTCGACGCTGAAAGTCGCGGAGATGCAAGGGCGCGCATGGTCGGCGCCGGGTTGGACGTTGTACACCTACTCGGGTAGGTGTAATTTCGCCGCCCCTTTAACGTCGGGTGTCGCGCGCGCAATGAATCCATCGTTCTTCGCCTTCGCGATTCTGGCGTCCTCGATGGCGATGGCCACCGAAACTTGTCGGATCTCCGGAAAACCAACGGTGGCGGCGCTCGACGTGAAGCTCGCGCGGCTCCCGGCCGACTTCGTGCCCGTCGTCTCCAACGCACTTCGCAATTCCCTCGTTGAATCGAATTGCTTCAAGGTTCAAGACGAAGCGCAGATGCGAGAAGTCCTCGCCCTGCAGGCGTTGAACGCGACGGACGCTTGCGACAAATCGTGCGAGGTGCAGGCCGGGCGTTTTCTGCAGGTGCGCTACCTCGTCACCGCGCAAGTTCTCGCGGACAGCGGCGGCGCGGTGGTGTTGGCGCGGCTCACGGACGTGGAGAGCGGGACGGCGGTGATGAGCGCGCAGTTGACGCTGGCGGCGAACACGGCCGCGGTCCTGGTCGCCGCGATGAGTGATGTCGCGATCAAGTTGGCAACGACGTCCGCACCGCCTCTTCCCGTTGCGCAGACACTTGACGAGGGTGACAACGGAACCACGTCACAGCTCAAACTTCAGTACGACGGCTCGGTAACGACATTCTCTTCTTTCAACGGTACGGGTGGAGCCGCGCAGGGTGCTACCGTCGTTACGCCGAATACCTGGTACCACTTCGCGTTGATTCGCGCCGGAAATAATTACACTCAATATATAAATGGAATTGCCAACGGCACATTCGTCAGACAGGTGGACGTCGGGGAGTGCTTTTCAAGAGTCGCGCTCGGCGCCCAATCCAATGATGGCTCCAATCCCTTCTCCGGCTACATCGACGAATTCCGCCTCTCCCGCGGCATCGCCCGCTGGACCGCCAACTTCACACCACCGACGGCACCCTACCCAAGATAGTCGCGCAATCCCGACTTGCTAAAATATCAAGTCCCCAAATTCCACCCCGCCAACCTCGGGTCGCGCCAGGGGGCGGGTTCCGGGCGGTGCGCGACCGGAGCCTCAGGCAAAATATTCTCTACAAAAGGCACCCTCGCACGACTCCAAACCGCACCGCACGGAATCAGTCCCCTGGCGCGACCCGGCACCGCCCGCTGGGCAAGCGCCAAATTTTTTAGCTGCTCACGCCCAAGTGATCACTCATACCTAAGCGCATCAATCGGATCGAGCCGCGAAGCCTTCCGCACCGAATAAAGCCCAAGCATTGCGGCACGAGTAGCGCGGCGGTAAGTAGTTTCCTCCCTCTCGAAAGGCGCGTTCGTGAAAATTAAACACTCAATGTTCACCATTCAAAATACGATACTCGCCGCCGCACTGACCGGATGCGTCCACGCGCCCATGACGTTGCACCTCGACTGGCGGGGGACCGACGACATGCGGGACGTGCCGACGGCGACCATCGATGCCTTCCACGGACAGCGTGTGGCCATCGTGCCCGGCAAGGACGAACGCGCGTCGCCCAACTTGATCGGTCGCAATGTCGAGCGGCACGGCGAGCCGGTCTCCGTCACCACCCAGGACAACGTCGGCAAATTTCTCGCTGGTCAGCTGGAGATGAGCCTGAAGGCCAACGGCATCAAGGTGGATCCAGAGGATGCCACGCGTGTCATCAAGCTCGACGTGATCGACTTTTTCGTCGAGGAGGAAAACACCTATCAGGCCCGTTGCACGCTGGGTGTGACGCTGCTGAACGGTGCGGGCGCGACGCTGTGGAACGGGACCGTGCGCGGCGAGTCCAAGCGGTTTGGGCGATCTTTTGACGAAACCAATTACAAGGAAGCGCTCTCGAACGGCGCTGCGGAGGCGATGCTCTCGCTGCTGAAGACGGCGGAGTTTCTCGATGCGGTGAAGGGCAAGAGCCACGTTGCCGCGGCGAGGCGGTAGTGGACCTCGGACTTCGAAATCGCGCGGCGCTGCTGATCGGCGCGAGCCGTGGCATTGGCGGCGCGGCAGCGGTGGCGTTGGCGCGCGAGGGTTGCCGCGTGGCGATCGTGGCGCGTGGCAAGGAAGGCGCCGAGGCGCGGGCGGCGGAATGTTACGCCGAGGGAGCGCCGGAAGCGTTGGCGTTCGCGGCCGATGCGTTGGACGTGGACGCGCTCGAGCGGGCGATAAACGAGGCTGGGCGCGCGCTGGGCGGGTTGGATGTGCTCGTGACCGTCGTCGGGGGGAGTGCGCCTGGCACGTTCACCGACTTGGATGACGCCGGTTGGGAAGAGCCCTTTCAAAAGAATTTTTTCACGGCTGTTCGTGCGAGCCGTCTCGCGTTGCCCTACTTGGTTGCCGCGGGAGAACGTCGTCAGCGCGATCCGCGCGAAGGTGCCGCCATCGTGCATGTGGCGTCCATCAACGGCCGCGAGGGTGGTGGCCCCATCACTTACAGCGCGGCGAAGGCGGCACTGATCAGTTTTTCGCACGCCCAGGCGCGTGAGCTGGCACCCCGGGGCATTCGTGTCTGCTCCGTGGCGCCGGGCAGCACGCTGCATCCCGGCGGTTCATGGGAACGGCGACTGCGCGCGGATCCGATCGGCATGGGTGAGTTCGTCAAACGGGAGATTCCCTTTGGTCGCTTCGGGACCGCCGAAGAGTCGGGTGACGTGATCGCGTTTCTGTGCAGTCCGCGCGCCAGTTGGGTGAGCGGAGCCTGCGTGGTGGTCGACGGCGGGCAGTCGCGCGCGTTTTAGCAACCACGATTATTTAAGCCCTATCTTTAAATTTTCATGGTTCTTCTGCGTGCCGCGCGTCGCTCTGGAGCGAGGGCCTGATAGGCTCTCGTTATGGCCGGACGACGGGGGCACGCGGTGGCGCCGAAGAATTTGGTAAAGGGCGTGGACGAGCTGTGAAGCGTGCGCTGCCTCTGCTGGTCGTGGTGCTCGCGTCGCAGGCGGCGCGTGCCTACACACGGACGCCATGGGACAAGGACACCAAAGCGGGCTGTCTTTTTTGGCCAGAACGCGAGTTGACATTTTTCGTGCATCGGGATTGCGCGCCGGGAGTCGATCGGCAGTCCTGTTTCCGCGCTGTGGATGCCGCCTTTGCGGCGTGGACCGCGCCGCTGGGAACCGATCTCTCCTTCGTGGACGAGGGCCAGACCGCGAATACTGGGGCGGATGAGCACCAGAACCTGGTGATCTGGCGCACGCAAGATTGCGCGGTGGCGGCTCCGGCAGATGCGCCCTGTCGCGCCAAAGATGCCACTTGTGCCGACCTGTTCAATTGCTGGGACGAAACGATTCATCCCGTCTCCACCGACCCTGGTTCGGCCATCGCCGTTACCACGGTGACCTTCGTTCCGGGGACCGGCCAAATCGTTCGCGCGGAGATCGATCTCTATGCCGCGCCGCCATTCCTCCCGAGCCAACAGCCCTTCACGTTTACCGTCGCGGAGAGTCCGCGCTGCGGCGAATCGGTGGCGCCGCCGGATTGTGTGTCCACGGATATTCAGTCGACGCTGACACACGAGATCGGGCACTTCATCGGGCTCGGGCACAACGAACAGGATCCGAACACGATCATGTTTCCGTCGGCGAACATGGGGAAGATCAAGCGGACGCTGTCGCCCGATGACGTGAAGGGCGTGACGGATATTTATCCGCGCGGTGAGCCGGTGAAGACCTGCGTGGGCGGGGCGATTTCGTTTGCGCCGGCGGCGGAGTCGGATGGCTGCGCGTGCCGGAATACGAGTGGTGCGGGCGCGTGGATAATAGTGCTTGCGTTGGGTGCGATGCGAAGACGACAGCCTCGTAGCCCTCGCCTCCTGGCGACGGGCGGGCTACGAGGCCGAGCACGTTCCGTCGGCGTCGCAGCTTCCCGAGCTGCACTTCGCCTCATTGTACCAGTCATCCCAATCGTCGGAGGAGACTTTGAAGCAGGCCTGCCCGTCCGCGATCGAGCCATCCGCGGGTTCGTTGCTGTTGCCATCTGAATTCAACGAGGTCGAGCATGTTCCGTTGACGTCGCAGCTTCCCGAGCTGCACTTCGCTTCATTGTACCAGTCACCCCAATCGTCGGAGGAGACTTTGAAGCAGGCCTGCCCGTCCGCGATCGATCCATCGGCGGGTTCGTTGCTGGAGCCTGGGCACTTCGAATCGTCACCACATACGCCAGCGGTGCAGGTTTCCCCGGGGGCGCAGGCTGCTCCAGGTTCGCCCGTGGTGCTCGGACATACGTTGGACGAGTCGCACGGGCCATCGATGCAGATATCTCCGTCGGCGCAGCTCTCACCCGGCTGGCCGTCGGAACCTGGACACAAGGCGTTGGGGTTGTTGCAGCCTTGGGCGCCTGAGTCGGCCATCAATTCCGTGAGCTCCTGCTCAATTATCGCCTTGTTGTCTCGAAGATTCTGGACATCGATACCCTTCAACTTTCCCCTAACAGCCGCTTCGATTTGAACGTCCAATAGATGGATCTCCTGCTGTAGGACACCCGCCTGACATAACTTTTCAGTTCTACTCAGGACGCCAAACGAGCCCGAACCCTGCACCCTGTCGGAATCAAGAGCGGTACCAGCGGCGTCAGCTTGGTCGTAAGCCTTCTGGTACTTCTTGTCCGTCAGCAGTTTGTCGGCTGAATAGCGCAGCAACATATGATTGTCTGGAATACACTCCGTTCCGTAGTCAATTCGCGCGGATTGGTTACCTAGTTTTACTTTTGTGGCGCCGCCGCAACCCAGAGCCAGAAACGCCGCCGAAACCGCGATCGCTAACCGGATCATATTTTCAACCTCCTGAGGGAACGATTCAAAATCTTGTCAGGAGATACTTCAAGAACGGAGCCAAACCGTTGACCGGCCAACTTGTTCATTTCACTATGATGTTTACAATGTGACATTGTGCTCCTGGAGCGGTGGTGCACCATCTGGACTGCGCGCGCGCATTCCATTCTCGCGGCCGAAGCGGATGGCAGTAGTCGCGGCGTTCGGGGCGATGAGGAGAAAAGAACGCGCGGCCCCAAGTAGGCGGCCGCGGGCGAGTGCCAGGCGAAGCAGGCTCGCCTAGCCTGAGATATTAAGTGGTTTATTTTAGAGGGGTGTTACGGGACGAACTCGATGGGTTCAGCCTCTTGGAGCATTCCGGAGAGCGAGTTGCCGTCCTGGCCATTGTCGTGAACGGCCAACACGGAAACCGTCACATTGCCGGAAAGTTTGGGCTGGGCAAATGTCATAGTGGTTCCAGTCGTTGTTTCGGAAACCAGCGCCTCTTTCGTGGAATCTTCCGGTTCGAGCGCAACGATATAGTCAGTAGCCTGCGTGGAGGATGTCCACGACACGGTGAGATCCGTATCGGTCCTTACATTCGATGCCGCGGTGGGTGTGGTGATCGAAAACGCATCAGGGACGATGACCAAGAAATGAAGGTCCGGTTGACCGGGGAGTTTCACCACCACATCGTTTCGTCCGCTTTGCACAAAGAGGTTGGCAGACGTGAGCAAGTAGTTGTAGGCACCCTGAACGTGGTCTCCCGTGCTTGGTGGAATTTTTGTTCCGTTGACCGAGATGTCGGCGTTGGAGAAATCCTCGAGTCCATTGGAGACTGACAAGACCGCCTTGGCGCGCGGACCGTCCGTGCCAAAATAAAGTGCGATTGCGCCAGTCAGCGATATCCCAGGCGGGCTGTTCGCGTCGATGAGGCCACAAATCGGGCTTCCGGCCGGCGAGACTCCCGCCCAGACCTCCTCGCAGACCAGGATGTTGAGATCGATCCTTGCGGTCAGCTCGATCGAAATCGGCGTGGTGAGCGGTACAACCGTATCCGTGTCACCCGTAAATCTGATGAGATTGAAACCTTGTTCCACCACAATGTTGTTCGAATCGGTCGTCGCTTTCTCGGCGTAAACGATTGACCACCCGCTGGGTGAGTCCGTCGTGTCACCGATGAAGGAAGTGCTGCCCAGAATGCGATCGATGGGTGATTTGCCCACCGGAATCGTCGTCAATGCGCCATCGTTATTGAGATCCTGATAGACGACGAGAACGCCCAGCGCTCCGCGCGTTCCCGTTTTTGGATCGATGCTCAACGCGTCTGCCGGTGGTGGTTGCGTGAGGTCGAGGGTGTAGTTGATGGGGAACGTCCCCTGATAGATAACGTCCTGCGTGACTGTTGCGGTGGGAAATCCACCCGAAGCAACGCCTGCAAACCAGGCCACCGCAAGGCGCACAGGACCGTCGATGGTCACGCCCGGCGCTGGTGTGAGTTGTCCGTGCAGCGTCGCCAGAGGCACGCCTTTGTAACTTTTATTGACGGGCGGCTTTCCGCTGCAGCCGATCGCGGCGAGCAGCGCGGCAACGAATTTAAAAGTCATTAATCGATGATTCATCAGCATGGTCATTCTCCGGTTAATGCGCCGACCGAGGGGCGCGTAGGTGTCGGTCAGCTGGTGAACCGGACGAGCAGGAGAAAGCGGGAATCGGTCAAGGATCGTAGGGCCGCGACGGCGGTTCGCCAAATTCGGGGCAAGAAAAAGCCCGCGGTGCCGGAGAGGGCGGCCGCGGGCGGAATCAGCGCCGTGGATTTCCGGCTAAGGGACGAACAGAATCGTCTCCGACGTCCTGAGGGACCCGATGAGTTGTGTTCCATCCGCCGCGTACGTCACCCTTTCTGCTTCGACCGTGAGCGTGGCGCGGCCCGTGTAGGCAGCGGGTGCAATCTGGACGGAGTTGCCGCCGTCGGTGATCAGCGGGTCGTTTGCAAGAAGATTGTTTGTCGCGCCAGACCCGTCAAGCGAATGAAGCTGCACAACATAGAGGTCATCGGGCGGGGAGGCGCTCCATTCGACGCCAAAGGCGACGCCGCTCTTTTCCTGGGCATCGGCCGCTGGTGAAGCGATGGTGAACGCGTTGGGAATCATGACGGTGTAGTCTTGTCTCGCCTCTCCCGGAGCGGAGACCGAGACGTCGTTGGCGCCGCTGTGCAACAGGAGCTCCGTGCCTTCAAACACATATTCGCCATTGACGAACGGAAGTGTTCGTCCATTGACGACCACGCCCGCGCCAGTGATGACCTTGCCATCGGCGTCTCTGAGCGAGATGTCGGCGAAGTTTCTCACGCCCAAATCGGCGCCCTGAGAGCTTCGATCGAGCAAGATCGTTCGCGCCGGTGTCGGCCGAAATACGAGTCCGCAGAACGGACTGTTGGGCGGCGAGTTGTTGGCGAAGGCCTCGTCGCAAACGATAAAATTGAGGCTGGGATCGCCGGAGAGATCGATGTTAATCGGTGTGTTGAACGGGACGATATCGGAGCCGTTCGATGCGTTGGAGTATTTGAGGAGGTTGTAGCCCTTGGGGAGTGTCGGCTGAGTCCCGACGGCCGCCAGCGCTGTGTCCGAGTAGATGACGGCATACTGATCGGCAACGATGGCATCGGTCATTAGGCCGGAGGCGCCAAGGATCTTATCGATCGGTTTTCCTCCGGGTGGAATGACGTCCAACGTGCCATCTCCATTGACGTCCTGATAAGCGATCACCACGCCGAAGGCCGTATTCCCCGTTTGGCCATTCTCGGAAAACGCGCTCAACGCTTCCGCGGGTGGAAGGTCGGGGAGCTCAACGGTGAAATTGATCGGAAACGATCCTTGATAAACGACGTCTTGGGTGACGATGGCTTTGGGCAAATCTTTTTGGGTAATTCCCGTGTACCAGGCAACGGCCAGTCGCACAGGTCCGTCGATGGGAAGGCCTTTGCTATCGGTGAGTTGGCCGCGCAACGTGGCGAGTGGCGGGCCTTTGTAGGTCGTGTTCACCGGCGGCTTGCCGCCGCAAGCGGTGGCCACGATCGCCGCTGCGAAACTGAAAATATAAACTTGATTTTTTATCAACATTATCGTCTCCGGGTGGGCGCCACAAATGGCGCATTCGCCAGGTAGACCGACCAGCTCGTGAAGAATGGGTACTCGATTCAGCTAATAACGAAAACCCAGCGCAAGTTGCCCGGATATCCCGAGTGAGAAATCGGACTGACCCTCGGCGTGGAGATAACGGACGGCGGGCTTGGCTTCGACGTCCACGAACGCCCGGAGCGGCAGCGGAATCTCCAAGCCCAGAACGGGTGCGAGTGCCACGCCGACCCCCGCGCGAATCGGCAACGGCCCGCCGCCGAAGACGCGCTCGATGGTTGCTTCGTTATCGCGTACGAAATTTTGGCGAATGCCGGTGATATCAACGGCGATTCCCAAATAAGGAATGAATGCGGACCAAAAGAAACGCATGCCGCCGGCAAGGGAAAACGCGGCGGCATTTTCATTCACGAAGATCGACTCGCCACGAAAGTGGGTGTGGCCGTAGGACGCAGTGGCCGTGGCCCAATATTCGCCCCAGGTTTGGCGGAGACCGACGCCGACATTCCAGCGTGGGCCGGTGCCGGTGAGTGGTGACGTGGCAAGCGTGGCCGAGAGGAAAACGGCGCTCGGGGTGAGCTCGATCGTTCCGCCTTTGGCGACCACATCCGCGAAGTGGCGGCGCACCATGTCAGACTCGCGGACCGTGGCTTCGCCGCCGTAGGGCAGCTCCATCGAGAGGAGGCCCACGCTGGCGCCCATCCATTTGCGAATCAGGTAGCGGCCCGGCGGAACGGCGAGGCGTAGCGCACGGCCGGCGTGTTTTTCGATTTCCGCGACCACGTCGGGGCGCGGCTGGCTGGCGACCACGTAGCGGCCGTCGAGCGCCGCGGGGAAGATTAGCGCGGCGTGCGCGGCGCCGGGTTCGGAGAGGACGAGATCGCCCGCGCCGCGCAGATCGAAGTCGAACGCCGGATGCTGCGTGCCCTTCGCGGCTTCCACCACGGTGCGGCGGTACGCATAAGCGTACGCTTCCGAGAGCGTGACACGGCCAATATTTTCAGTATCTGCGTCGCCGCGCAGGCCAGTGAGCAGGTGGTGTGTGAAGAGCGATCCGCCGAGTGCATCCCACTCCTGCGACGGCTCCGCGGGGCCACTTGAGGAAATGACAACTTGGCCGGAAAGCGGCAATTGCTCGAGGGAGACGTCGTATTCGGGCCCGGGCGCGCCACCTTTTTGGCGGAGGATGGCGCCGCTGTCGCAGGCGTCGATGACGAGGACGCGCAGGCGGGCGCCAGTTTTTTCGGCGAAGTCGCGAAGCTCGGCCAGCGGCAGGTGCGTGCCGGAGAGGTGCAGCACGCCGGCCTTGGCGTGGCCGGAGACATAGAGGAGCAGCACCACGTCGCTCCCGGCGGCGCGCAGCTCGGCGATGCGGCCGGCCACTTCGGCGAGCTTCTCGCGCACCACGTTGGCTGGCTGGCCGACCACGAGGTAAGCGCGCTCGGGAGCGACCTTGCCGATGTCGACGAAGAGTGTCAGCGCGCGGCGGGCATCGGCGTCGGCGAAGTGGAGCGGCGGATCTTCGGGATCGCCGATGTTGCTGGCGATGGCGACGAAGAGGCGGATAGCCGGCGGCTCCGCGTGCGCGGCAACCGAAACCAGCAGCGCGAGCAGGGCGGCGCGCATCAGGGCGACTTTTCGAAGCGCAGGGTTTCGACTTTGCAGCCGTCGCAGGTGACCTCGACAGCGAGCCCCGGCGCATGTGCGTGGAGCTGAGCGGCGATCGGCGCGATCTCAAACGGCGTGGTGCTGAAGATGGCCACGAGCCACTCGGGACCGGGTGCGGTGTCGAGCGTGACGCTGCCAGGTAGCGTGGATTCACCGGCGTGCAGCGCTGCCGATCGCTCGCCACCAAAAGGGAAAAATGGAGTGACCTTTCCGGCACCGTCGAGATCCATGATGGCCAAGTATCCGTCGGAATTGGCGCGGTAGGAAAAACGAAGCAGGTCGCCGGCGCGAAGATGCGTGTCCGGGACAAGCGCGGCCGGTTCGCTGGCGCCGCGTTTGTAAAAAACGTGAAAGGGCGCGGATCCTTTGGTGCGGACGTCGTCGCCGGATTTGAGAATGAGAGTGGGAATCAAAATCACCGCAGCGGCCGCGGCGACGAGACCCGTCGCCAGCTTCCACCAGCGTCGCGGCTGCCGGTTCGCCGCGCCCCGCCGTGCGACTTGCCGCACGAAGAGCTCTGGTGGCCGCTGGGCCAGGAAGGATCGCTGCTCCTCGGCCAGGGCGTTCAGGTAGCCGCCGCAAGTGTCACATCCAGCGATGTGGCTGACCCAGGCCGGAGCTGATTCGCCAGCCAATGTCTCCTCCAAGATCGTCGCTGGCGGGCAATCCGTGCCGCGCTTGAAAATGAGAGTCATTCTCATTCTCGCTTTCCGGTGGTGCAGCTCGAGGTCGCTGCCGCAGTCGAGGTCAACGTCGATGTCCCTATCTGAGTCGGCCAATGATAATGAGAATTATTATCATTATCGGTGCACGGTGGCCGCGGGGCTGCTCGCCCTGGCGTCACCGTGAAATTGAAAATCATTCTCATTCTCAACTCCCCTCGGCAAAGCGCTGGCGGATCGCCTCTTCGAAGACCTGTAGCTTCTTCCCCACGGTCTTGCGCGAATACCCCGTGCGCACGGCGACCTCCTCCTGCGTGAATCCGTCCAGGTGATGGAGGACGCCAATCTCGCGCGTCTTTGCATCAAGCGTTTGGAGCACCACGCCGAGCAAGGCGCGGCGATCGCCGTCGGTGGGATCGCCGTGACTGCGGACATCCGCTGCGGCGACATCTTCCTCGTGTCCCGGTTGTTCGCGACCTCGTTTGGTCATGAGATCGAAACAGCAGTTGCGAGCGATGGTGTAGAGCCACTGCAGCGCCGATGCCTCTGTCTTGGACTGGCCGTACCGTTGAACGCGCATGAAGACCTCCTGAAGCGCGTCGTCAGCGTCCGCGCGGTTTTTCACGAGCGCCAGACAGCGTCGATGGACGAGGTAGCCATAGCGTTCGTAGAGGGACGCCAGCGCTGCTTCTTCCACCTCGTTCTCCTCGCTTCAGTTCTCAGACTGGTCGAGCTCCAAAATTTGGGAAGGGCTACTCCAATTTCATTCGAAATCCCCTCAGGCCCGCCAAAAAACAAAGCCGGCGCCGTCTCATCGGACAGCGCCGGCTCTTGTGCGGCAACACGAACTACGTCTTGACGACCTTGCCGCCCTGATCGGCGCACGCTTTCGTACCGACCTCGATCCAGCCCTTGCCCTTGCACTCATTCTTGGCCTTGCACGTGTTGTCGGCGCCCGAACAGGAGCCCTTGCCCTTGCACTCGTTGACGCCGCTGCACTTCACCACGGCATCGCCCGCTTTGATGCGGCCCTTTTGCGCCTTTGCCTGAGCGGGCGTGGTGGCAAACAGCGACGCTACCGCGGATGCGATCACGGCGCCCTTCATCGTTGACTTCGTCATTGCGCGCTTCCTCGTTTGTTGCGGGTTGACCGGCGGCCCACGGTGGGACGCTGGGGACTACAAGTGGAAATCCAGCCGTCTTCAGCCCAAGCGCTGATGGCCGCGAAGGCGCTGGGTGCATCTGCAAACGGCTCGCAGAGGGCGGCGAACGCGCAGCCACCGATAGCGCGGCCAACCGATTCGGCTTCGGCCGCGTTGATGCTGGTGTGAAACACGTCGAATCCTTGGCGCCAGATCACGACGTGTGTTTGGCGCGCGGCCGTGCTGGGCGCGGGTTTGCCGGATTCGAGCGCGCTCCAGATTTCAGCCGCGTCGTGGTTTTGCGTAACCAAGCGCAGCGCTGAAATGAGACGGACTTGCGCCTCTGGGAGCGAATCGCCGAGCGCGCGAAGTGCGTCCGCGTTGATCGGCGACGGATCCTCGTCGAAAAAAACCGTGTTGCGTTGCGTTTCGAGCTCGGCCAAATCCGCCAAATCTGCGCGCGGTCCGGGATGGGCGCGAAGGAACGACGAAAGCGAGTCACCGAAATGCGCGATCGACGGCGCCTGCGAAGGATGCGCTTTTAGATAGGCCTCGGCGAGCGAAGAAAAGGCGTCCTCGCCCAGGAGCTGCGCGAGCTTCGGAAAGTCCGCGCGCAGCGCATCGACCAGGCGGAAGCGGTACATGTCGGCGTAGACGTGCAGCCGAGCGTCCGTCGAAAAGGTGGGCGAATCCGTGAAGAGGCGCGCGGCCTCCGGCGCCACTTCGCCACGCGTGACCGCCGTCCAAAAAAGCGACTCCGTTGCAGCAAGCTCCAGGGTCATGCGGCTTCTCGCAATGCAGCGGCCTCAACATCCGCGGCGCGCTGAGCTTCGGCGGCCAGCACCTCGAGCGCTGGCACTTCTTCGTCCCATTCGACCAGCGCGGGCACGGGGCCAAAGCGCTGCACTGCTGCCGCGTACAAATTCCAAACCGATTCCGGCACCGGCCCGATGTGCGAATCGAGCAGGTAGTTGCCCTTGTCCGTGTGGCCGGCCAGATGGAACTGCCCGACAACGTCCCGCGGAATGCCATTGAGATAATCGCGCGGCTCAAATCCCTGGTTTTTCGCGCTGACGTAAATGTTGTTGATGTCGAGCAGCACGCCGCAGCCGGCGCGTTGCGCAACCGCCGTGACAAATTCCCACTCGGGCATGGTGGAGGCTTGAAAGCCGACGTAGCTGGAGACGTTCTCGAGCAGGATGCGTCGCCGCAAGCGGTCCTGCACGGTAGCCACGCGCGCTGCGACATGGATAATAGTATCTTCAGTATACGGAAGCGGCCAGAGGTCGTGCGCGTAGCGTCCGCCGTGCGAGCCCCAGCAAAAGTGATCGGAGACCACGGCTGGATCGATGCGGTTCACGAGCGTGCAGAGCGCGCGCAGGTAGTCTTCCGAGAGCGGATCCGTCGACCCGATGGAGAGCGAAACGCCATGGAGCGCCACGGGAACGTCGCGGCGAACCTTTTCCAGAACTGCCAGCGGACGACCGCCCTTGGCGAAAAAGTTTTCGCTGATCGCTTCCACAAAATCCGCCGGCGGCGCGCGGTCGAGCAGTTGCCCGTAATGTCGCGCGCGTAGACCGATACCGTGTCCCCGGAGACGAATCATTTCTTCGCGCTGGCCTCTTCTTTCGGGTGCGCGAACAGCCGCAGCTCGATCGTGCCCTCGGGCGCCACGACTTTCGCGAGCTGTTGCACGCGTGCCAGCCAGCCTTCGGTGAAGGCGGGCCCGATGCCATATTTTTCGCGGTTGAATTTAGCGACTGTGGCTTGCACGCGAACCGTTGTCTTCTCGCCGTCGCTTCCCGCGGGCAGCAGGAGTGCCTTGCCCACGAGCTTCTCCTTGCCGCCGCCCGTGCGCGCGCGCCCACAGATGATAAAGGGCACGTCCGCGGTGAACGGTACGGACTTGTTCGCTTGGAGCACGCCGAGCTTCACGCCGTCGAGATTCGCTTCGAACTTGCAATCCTTTGGTTCCGATTTTTTGTTGGTGGACCACTGCTGAAAATGCTCGGTCTTGGTCGGTTCGTTGTCGACCATGATCGAGACGAGTGGCACGCTGCAGCTTCCCTTCACGGTGCCGCTCTTGGCGTCGTAGTCGACGGCGCAAGCGAGGGCGGAGCTCACCGCATGGATTCGCTCTCCGAGCGGGGCATCGAAGACGGCATCGAAGGTGCTGTTGCCCGCCTCCGGATCGACCACATAAGTCTGCGCCAGCGCAGTGGTTGGAAGGAGGGCCATGAGGAGTGGCGCGATGGATTTCATGCATCTCCCAACTCGAAAGTCGGCATGGTGGAACCCGTGGGCGGGTAGCGTCAATGAAAGTCGTGCGCAGGACGTGCGCATCGTCACCCCGTGGCCTGCCCTCGCGCTGCGCGTATATTCACCGCACCGATGCGTCGCGCCACGCTCTTCATCGCCCTGCTGGCGCTCTGGAATTTGGGCGATCCGCGCGGCGCCTCGCATCCGGACGAGCAGTACTACATGGCCATCAGCGCCGAGATGCAGCGCGCGGGGACGTGGGCCACGCCGACGCTGGACGGCCAGCCGCTCTTCTACAAACCACCGCTGCTCTATTGGTTCGAGCGGGTGACTTACGACGCTGTGGGCCTCTCCATTGTCGGCGCGCGCTTGCCGGCCGCGCTCTGCTTGGTCGGCCTCTCTTTCGTCGCCGCGCTGCTGGGTGCGTCGTTTGGTGCCAGCGGCGCGCTCTGTGCGTTGCTCACCGGCGGATCGCTCGGGCTGTTCGCGTACGGCCGCTTGGCGATGACCGATGTTCCGCTGGCGCTGATACTGGCCGGCGCGTTTTTCTGCGTGTGGCGTGCACGCGAGCGGCAATCGCCGCGTTGGCTCTGCGGCGCGGGTGTGCTCGGCGGCGCGGGCATGTTGCTCAAGGGGCCGGTCGCCTTGGTCGTACTCTTCGTGGGCGCGGCCGCTTTTGCGTTTCTTGCTGAACGCCGCGTGCGCGATCCGTTGCGCCGTCTGCTCTGGATCACGGTTGCGTCGGCGATCGCGCTGGCCGTCGCGGCGCCCTGGTACCTCTTGATGCTTAGCCGCCACGGTCGCAACTTTTTCGACTTCTTTTTCGTGCAGATGAACTTCGATCGCTTCACCTCGCCCTGGCACGCCTCGAGCCTGGTGACACTCTGGGGGGGATTTCTCGTCGCGCTCCTGCCCTGGATGCCGCTCGGTGTTGCCGCGATCGCGCACGCGCTTTCTCGCGGACGTTGGCGGGACGAACGCCGCCTTTTTCTTCTCTGCTGGGCGGGCGCGACGCTGGCGGTTTTTTCGCTCCCCGCGCAGAAGTGGCCGCACTACGGTCTTCCCGCGGTGGTGCCCATCGCTATTTTAGTCGCGCTGTTCGCCAGCGAATCGCGTCACCTGCGGACGCTTCACATCGCCGCGGCAGCCGGTCTCGGCGTGCTGGGGCTGTTGCTCTCGGGAGTCGCTCCGGCGCTCGGTTATTCGCCATGGCCCGCGGGCGCGCTTCCGCAAAGGCCACTCGCGGTCTACGGTCAACCGCAGGGGCTCATCGAGCTTTCCAGCGGACGCGTGGCCTCCCGTCTGTGGCACCAAGAGGAGATCGCGAACGCCATCGCCGCTAGAATGTTGGTGTGGATTCCCGAGCGAGAATGGCACTCTTCGGCCGTGACCGGCGCCACCATTCTCGCGTCCACGCCCCGTTTTCGCTCGGGCGCAGGCATCGCCGACGTCTGGCGCGCTTGTCGTGAGGGGCGCGTGGATCAGCTCCTCGAGCAAATTCTAGTGGTGGGTCTTCCGTGACGCGCCTCGATCGCTACCTCGGCCGCGCCATACTCGCGCCCTTCGGCGCCGCGCTGGCGATCCTCTTTTTTCTGCTCGTCTCCGTGCAGCTCTTGCAGATCAACGAGGTGATTTTCGGCTCGGCGGCCGCGCCCAGCGACGTGGCCCGCGTGGGACTTTTTTTCGTTCCTCACTTCGCCATGCTGGCGCTGCCGTTGGCGTTGCTGTTCGCCATCATCATCGGCCTCGGTCGTCTGGGCGAGGAAGGCGAGCTCACGGCGCTCTTTGCCGCCGGCGTCGGGCCCACGCGTCTCTATCGCGTGCCCGTGGCGTTGGCGCTCCTGCTCGGCGCGGCGTCGCTTTGCGCTTCGCTCTGGCTCGAGCCTTGGTGCATGCGTGGCGTTCGCCGCCAACTCAACAACGTGATTGAGCGCAACATCGCCAGCGGGCTTGCGCCGGGCGTTTTCTCGCGCGAGCTGCCGCGGGTCACGCTGTTCGCGCGCGAAGTCGATCGTCCAGGTTCCTGGCGCGGCGTCTTGCTGGACGATGAACGCGAGGGCGTGCCGCTGCTGGCCTTCGCCAAACGGGGCAGCGTGGAAGTGGGCGGCGATGAAAACGTCACGGTTCGCTTGGAGTCGGGCGAGCTGCACCGCCTCGAGCCCGAGGCCTATTCGGTCGCCCACTTCGATCGTGCCACGCTGCAGGTTGGACTGCGCGATCAGCTCTACGCCAAGAACCGTTTTTACGATTCGTTCTCCGCGCGAACCGTGGGCGAGCTTCGTGCTTTGGCGCGGCAGGCGCGCGGCGAAGGCGACGTGACGACGTGGGCGCAAGCCTCGGTGGCCGCCGACGCACGAATGCTGGTTGCGCTGACTTGTCTGGCCTTCGCACTCTGCGCGGTGCCGCTGGCACGCCTCGGTGGCGCGGGTGCGTATCTCGGAGCGGCCGCGGTGGTGGCCTTGCACTACATCGCCGGCCGCACCGGAGAAGCCCTGGCGGTCACGCACGCCGTTCCGCCGACGCTCGCCGCGAGCTTTCCCTTCCTGTGCACATTCGCCGTCGCCGGACTTCTTTCCATCCGGCGACGGCGACGTGATCGATCGCTTTAGCTAGTAAGGCGTGGTGTCGTTCTTCTTCTGCGGCTCTGCTTTCTGATCAGACTTCTGATCGCTCGGCATGGCGTTGGAATCGACGTGCCGAATGACGTCGATGCGGCCCGCGAGCCGATCGCCGTTCTTCATGTCGTAAGCCGCGCGCACTTCGTCGCCCGGTTGCAGCGCGGAGAGGCTGTGCGCCGAGTCGTCGCCCTGAAGAAAGACCTTCGTCTTGGCGTCGGTCTTGAGCATCCATTGCGTTCCGTCATCGGCATTCAGCGTCACTTGGCGCTTCTCGATTTTGGCCACCTTGCCGGTCAGCGATTGCTTGTCCAGCGTGTCGCTTTTTTGGCCGAACTTGTCGCTGTTCACCTTCGGTTGATCCATCTTCTGCTGATCGGTCGAGCTGGCCGGATTCTGATCGTTCTGCATGTTCTGGTCCGAGTTCGTCTCGGCCACTGCTGGAACGGTGACCAAAAGCGCCGCCGCGCCGAACCCCATTGCCCACGTGAGCATCTTCATCGCCGTCTCCTCTCGAGAGAAAGCGCCCGCCGAAAGTCGGGGGCGCAACGTGCAGCTCTCATTTTGTGGATGCGGAAGTGGGGCGGCAACGAGCGAGAAAAGTGCCGCTCGTCCGGATGCTACGGAGCGACCGACCAGCTCTCGTTTTGCGGATTTCCGGTGGCGTCGAACAGCGTGAACTGCAGCGTTCCGTCGCTGTTCTGTCCGATGGTGCCAAAGCCCGTGTCGGCCAGCGACGCGCCGCCCAGCCCAACCACGACATCGCGGCCACCATGCGTGCTGGCGAAATCGTGGTGGTAGTGGTGGTCGTGACCCGTGATGATCAGCGAGTAGTGGTGCCGCTCGATCACGCTCACCGGACCCTGCGGTCCAGAGCGGCCAACCACAGGATGGTGCCGCACCGCGAACGTGTAGCGTGCCAGTCGATCCGCGCGTGTGAGCACCTGGTCGAGCCACGCTTCTTGCTTGGTGTCCCAGGCGTCGTCGGCGATGATCGCGAAGATGGCGAGTCCCGCGGTCGTCTGCACGTCGAAGCTGTAGTAGGGCAGCGCGGAGATCGGCGCCAGCGCGGTTAGATAGGCGTTGTAGTTGACGTCGTTGGTTACGCCCGCGCAGTTGCCGCCGTGCTGGCACTCGTGGTTGCCCATTGTCATGAACCAGGTGCGCCGGAAATTCGAGGCGCCGTGCATGTAAAGGCTCATCTGCGCGTTGGCGATGCTGGCGCTCTGCATACAGACGTTCATGTGATCGCCGAGATCGACTACGAATTGCGCACCGCTGGCGTCGATGGCGGATGCAATGGACGAGATGACCGAGGCCGGGTAGCCGGCGGTGTTGTCGCAGCCTTTGGGCCGCGTGTCTCCGGTGACGGCGAAGAGAAGCTTGTCGACGACGCCGCCAGCCGGACCAACGGACGTTGTTACTTTCGGCGCGACGCTCGAGCCGCCATCGCTCGGATTGGTTCCCCCGTCGAAAAGAGTGCCGATCGGAGCCACGAAACCGCCGTCCTGCGCGGTGGCAACGGTGCCCCCATCCATCGGTCGCGTCCAGCCACCATCTTCTAAAACCGACGGGGGCTGACAGGTCGCGCCTTCGCAAAGAAGGCCGTCGAGACACTGGCTGTCTGCGGCGCACTTCTCTCCAACATCACGAAAGCCGGCGTTGCTGCATGCGAGGAGAGCAAAAGAGGAAAAAAGCAGCGGCGTCTTCAATGCCGAAACCTCCCTCACTGCAAAAGCCGGAGTGCTTAAAAGCAAAACAATCGTCCGAGTTACCGACAGTGAACGTAGCCTTCTAGCACACATTTACAGCCAGCGACAGCGCATTGTTCGACGATCTCATTCCGATCTATCCGAAGCGCAAGCCGGTCGTTTTTGCGCATTGCAGCACCCCTTCCCTTTGGAGCCGTTCATGACGAAGCAGAATCGTTCGCTGGCTGCATTTGTCGCCGTAGCCGCCATTGCCGCGTGCACCAATCCTCAAGACAGCGGCGCGAAGCGGACGAGCACGGGTGGCGGCCCAGCTGGCGAGCAGCCTCTGGTGACCTGCTCCGACGACAATGGCTGCGGCCCGAAGAACCAGATTTGCGACAACGGGGTGTGCGTCATCAACTGCATCGACAACGCGACGCTGTGTAATACGAACCCCAACACCAGAACTTGCAACACGACCACCGGGCATTGTGACGACAACAACCTAGGCGGCACCACGGACGGAACGACTGCAGGTGCGACGACCGGGAGCGCGACGACTGGCGGAACGACGGGTGGCGGTGACACGGATGGTGGCCCAGTAATCACCGACGGTGGGTCGACGGATGGAACGACGGGTGGAACAACCGGTGCGACGACCAGCGGGTCAACCAACGGGTCCACGGGTGGAACGACAGGTGCGACCACCAGCGGATCAACAGGCGGGACGACGGGCGGCGGCAAGACTTGTGCAAAAGACGTCGATTGCGGTGGAAACAGCCTGATTTGCAAGAAGTCGCAATGCGTGCTGGGCTGCACCAAGGATGCCGCGCTCTGCTACGGCGGCTGGATTTGCGATGCGAAGACCAACCACTGCAAATCGCCGGGCACGACCGGTACCACCGGCGGCACGACGACCAGCGGTAGCACCGGAGGCACCACCGGTGGAACAACTGGCGCGACGACCGGAAGCACCACGGGCGGCACGACAGGAGGCGGTATCGGCAGCGCTTGCAAGCACGATTCGTCTTGCGGCGGCAAGGGCCTCATCTGCAAGAAGTCGAAGTGCATTCCCGGTTGCAGCATCGATCCGAACCTCTGCTATGGCGGTTGGGTGTGCAATGCAACGACGAACCACTGTAAAGCTCCCTCTACCGGCACGACTGGTGGAACGGGCGGCACCTCGGCTGGAACGACCGGCGGAACGACAGGTGGAACCTCGGGAAGTAGCACCACCGGTGGAACGACGGGTGGCACCACTGGAGGCTCGGGGGCGCTTTGCTTGACCTGCACGACGGATACCGACTGCGGCGGCAATGGCAACATCTGCGTCACCGATGGAACCAATGCCTTCTGCGGAACCAACTGCAACGCCGACGCCGATTGCCTTCGTGGATTTACCTGCCAAGAAATCGGCGATTCCAGCGGGGCCGTGGTGGGCTCGAATTGCCTGCCTCCGTTGGGTAGCCCCTGCGTTGCGCCGGGCGGAACGACTGGTGGAACGACCGGAGGCGGCACCACCGGTGGAACGACGGGCGGCACGACCAGCGGCGGAACCACGGGCGGCGGAGCTACCGATGGTGGCACGTCGACCCTCTGCGGATCGTGCAAGGCGAGCGCGGATTGCGGCGGGAGTGGAAATTTCTGCCTCAAAGGAACGACCGGTGGCGGATTCTGCGGCGAGGCTTGCAAAGTCAGCACGGACTGCCCCGCAAATTATGACTGCGTGACGATCACCGACAGCACCGGCAAACCCGTGGGCAGCAACTGCGTGCCGTCGAGCGGATCGTGCAGCGGCAGCAGCGGCGGAAGCGGGCCAGTCACCGACGGTGGCTCCGGTGGCAGCGCGATGTGCAGCACGTGCACGTCGTCCAAGACCTGCGGAACGGGCAACTACTGCTTGCAGAATACCGACTCCGCGGGCGCGCCCTCCGGGACGCCTTACTGCAGCCAGGCTTGCACCAGCGACGCCGACTGCCCCACCAAGTTCACCTGCCAGACGCTTAAGCTTCCGGGCGACGGCGGCACCATCGGCCAGTGCGGCGGCGTCTGCGGCAACTAGCAGAAGGTATGTCGTAGTTCGTTCAACGGGGGTTGGACGATGGGGTGGCCTCGTAACCAGGGGCCACCCTTTTATTTCTGTACGAAAGTTTACTTTTCATGAATCCGGGGTGGTCGGTCTGTCGTTAGCGTGTTAGGTGTCAATACTTCTCTGCTCGCCCCGAGGTGAAGTCTCGATGGTTGCGACGCTCCGCTCATGCTTTCCCGCCCTTGGCTTGCTCGTGTGCGCACAGCTCGCTGCGTGTAATTGCGGCGGCGCCAAACTCAGCCAAAAGAGCAAAATCGACATCACCTTTCTCGCGCCAACCGACGGAGCCGATCTCACCCTGAATGCGACGGGGACGGCCGATGTCTCGGCGCTGGCGAGCGACACCGCGGGAATGCAGTCGCTTACGCTGTCGGTAGCTAGCTGGGACGACACCAAGGGCGTCCTAGCCACGCCGGTGGTTATCGGCAAACCCTGTGCAGTGCAAGGCACCACGGACGTGACGTGCAAAGCGTCCTTCGACCCGGCCCAGTTTCATCCGGACCCCGCGGGGTTCTTGACGCTGATCGCTGACGCGGTCGATGCCAAGGAGATTCCGGGCTCGTTGCAAATTCGCGCGCACATGGCTGGACCTCATGTGACGATCACCTCGCCGCCGCTCACGCAGGGAATTACGCCACCCGCGGCGATTGTGAAGGGCCCATCCACACTGACCGCGACGGTGACCGACCAACTCCCGCTTACGAGCGTCGTCTTTCGGCTCGACGAGAACATCGTCATCGCTACGGTGAACGGGCCAGCGGCGGGGAATGTCGACGGCGGGCAGTTCTCCTTCCAGTCGCGTGGTTTAGGTCGTCACAAATTGACGGTCGTGGCCACCAATCAGGCAGGCCAGACGGGCATGGCTTACGAGAGTGTGAACGTGTTGTGCGGGAGCGACGCGGACTGTTTAGGCGGCCAGCGTTGCTGCTTGGAAAAAGGGGATTGCCACACGACCGTTCCGTCGCTTTCTAACTGCGACACGTGCGACAAGCCGTGCCCCACGACAGAAGCGTGTCTTCCCGGCACTTGTGGCCAGATTCCACTCAAATGCCGAGGGCATTGCGACCCGGGTTCGATGGATCGGCCGGCGTCGGATACTTGCGGCCCCAACAACTACTGCCTTCAGCTGCCGCCTGAACAAGCGACCCCCGATAATCAGGGTGGGGCCTGCGCTGTCGGCGACAACTGCGACGTGTTTGTGCAGAACTGCAGCGCGTATCCGCTGGATCGCAGCAAACCGATCGACGCGTCGACCAATCCGAGCGTTCCCTCCACCTGCGTTCCGGCTGGTGTGCATGCCAACGTCTGTTATCCAAGCGGGCCGATCGGCGACGGACAGCAGTGTTCGGACGCCACCTGTTTGAAACCGGGATCCAGCACGGCGCAACTCTGCGCGCCGGGTCTTCTGTGCGTGACACCGATCGATCCGTTTAGCCACCAACCGCTGGACGTTTCGCGGTGCCGAAGTTACTGCCACTACGATGCGAACGGTAACCCATTCTTGCCGCAGTCGGGATGCGGCGCGGACGGCAGCGGTTGTTGCCCAAGTGGGCAGAACTGTGGCGGGCTTCTCGGCGCCGGGTATGTGCCGCTATCAGTCGGCGCCTGCGGGTAGGCTACGGCTCCGCTCCGCACTGATGCGCGTTAGCCTGACTTATTCACCATACGAGGAAAACACCGCTACAGACTGTAGGATCGCTCTTGGGGGAGGCTTAAAGGGGGAGCGAGCTCCCCCTCCAAGATGGCGTCACTTCTGATGACGGAGCCTCGGAGCAGGGCCTACGAAAAAACTCAGGTTAGGGAACGTTAGCGAAAGAGTCCGAAGGCCGCCGCCGTGGCAATGGCGGCTAGCACAAGCCCAGCCGCGAGTAGTGCTTGCGAATCGAGTTGCGTGGCCACGAGTACGGCTTCAGCTTCGGCGCGGAGTTCGGCGGAAGGGGCTGCGTTCAGCGCGCGCTGAGCCTCGGTCCGCGCTGCACGAAAGTCGCCCGTTTCGAGGAGCTGGCGACAAGCGGGTGTTGCTTTTTTTTCGTCGCGTTTGGCCATAGAAGACGCATGCTAACATCGGCGAATGCGAATTCGCCACGCGATCGTCGTTTCGGCGCTTGCAAATACCTAACCGTGTCCGACGCGCACACGCTCAGCCGAATCACGCTTTTTCGCGGGCTCTCGCAAGACGCGTTGGCGCGTGTGGCCGCGGTAGTGATTCGCCGGTCCGTCTCGGCGGGAACACCGCTCTTCCATTGTGGCGACGCCGCGGACGGCATGTACGTGATCCTTTCGGGCGAGGTGAAAATCGGCGTCGGACAGGGTGAGCGGGAGATCGTTTACGCCCATCTCAAAGAGGGAGAGGCGTTCGGTGAGCTCGCGCTGCTCGACGGTCAGCCGCGCAGTGCGGATGCCACGGCGATGGCGTCGACGGAGCTGTTGCTGATTCCCACCGATGCTTTTCGCCGCCTGCTCGAAACGACGCCGGCGATCACGCGGCAGTTGCTCTCTCTTTTGGCGAGCCGCCTCTCGCTCACCACAGAGCGCGCGCGTCAGCTGGCCACGCGCAACGCCAACGAGCTTGCCTCGCACACCTGGACGCGTGCCGATCGGCTGGCCGACACCGTGGCAGGATTTGTCGGCTCTTGGGGCTTTGTGACTTTTTTCGGAGTCGCCACTGTGGTGTGGACGCTGCTCAACGCCACGCAATTTCTCTTTCAGCCGTTCGATCCGTTTCCGTTCAACCTCTTCAACTTCGCGCTCTCCCTGACGGTGGCGTTCCAGGCGCCGTTCATTCTGATGAGCCAGAATCGTCAAGCCGCCAAGCACGCGTTGCAAAATGACGTCGATTTCGAAGTGAATCTCAAGAATGAAATCGAGATGCGGCGCTTCGACGAAAAGCTAGAAGCGATGCACGCCGCGCGCTTGGCAGACATTCGCGGCGCGGGGCGACGAAAGCAAGCGTGAACGAAGAGCAAGGCCAAGAGACCAGTCCCACGTTGTCGGCGTTGACGCTCTTTGCGCTGCGGCTCGGCGTGGTGGGATTTGGCGGCGGACTCGCGGTGCTGGGGATGATTCAGGATGGTCTGGAGCGGCGCGGCTGGGTCACGCGGCGAGAGTTCTTGCAGACCGCGGCGGTGGCGCAAACGCTGCCAGGAAGTGCGTCGACCAACTGCTTCACCTATTTCGGATTGCGGCACCGCGGGATCGTCGGCGCCTTGTGCGCGTCGTCGGCGTTCGTGCTGCCGTCGGCTGTTGCGATGTGCGCCTTCGCCTGGGGATATGATCGCTTTCACACGCTGCCGCAGGTGGCGAGCGTCTTTGCAGGATTGGGTGGCGCGGTGGTGGGGCTGATTTTGGCAGTGACGTTGCGGTTAGCGCGAGATGGGCTCTCGCAGGTGTGGCAGGCCGTGGTGGTCGTGGCCGCGTTGTTGTTGCACCAACTCATCGGCATGACCGTGCCAGAGGTGGCGATTTTCGGGATCGCCGTGGGGTTGATCATTCGCGGGCGTCGTGACGCCACGCTTGCGGTGCAGGCGTGGCCGTTGCTGCTGTTCGTGTTCGCGCGCGTCGGCGCGGCTGCGTTTGGTGGCGGGTTTACGATGATTCCGTTTGTGGAGAGCGAGGCGGTCGAGCGGTTTCATTGGCTCACGCCGGTGGAGTTCGCGGACGCGATGACGCTGGGGCAGATCACGCCGGGGCCGGTGCTGATTAGCGCGACGTTTATTGGGTGGCGGGTGGCGGGATTGATTGGCGCGTTGGCAGCGACGATGGGTGTTTTCGCGGTGCCGTTTCTGCTGACGGTTGTGGCGGGGACTTGGATTACCCGCAATCAGGAGAGCCGGGCGTTGCGTGCGGCGCTGGAGGGGCTTACGCCGGCCGTGATCGGGTTGATGCTGGCGGCCGCACTCAGCTTGGGGCAGGCCACGATCGATTCACCGGCGGGCGTGGGGATCGCGGTGGTGGCGCTGGCGAGCGTTTATGTTTGGAGGGTCAACGCGGCGCTGGTGATTTTTGGCGGCGGGATTTTACGGTTTGCCGCTATGCGCGTTTGCGGGATTTAGTTGGTGACCCCAAGGAGAATTGAACTCCTGTCTGCAGCGTGAGAGGCTGCCGTCCTAACCGCTAGACGATGGGGCCAAGTCGGACGCGGCTCTAATAGCAAATTCGGAGAGCGGATGGAACCCTACTCAAAAGGATTTTCCCGGCTCGGTTAGCTGGGTGTTCATTGGTTGGGGGACTAGGATTCGAACCTAGATAGTAAGAGTCAGAGTCTTACGTCCTGCCGTTAGACGATCCCCCAGGATCGTTACTGCGTCGCCAGTATAAATACTCGAACCTCTCCTGGCGACGAGGGAAGCTCATAAATGTTTACACCTTCCCAGTCACCTTTCGCGGCCGGGTTGGCGATGTGCACGGCCCGGACGCCCGACTGGTTGCGGATTGCCTTCCGCGGATATTTCGCGGCGGGCAACTCCCGCCGGTAGTATTTCTGCACTTCCTCGAACGATTCCGAAATTCGGTAGCGATCTTCTTCCACCTTTACCGCGTTCGCTGGGAGCGGAACGCCATGCACCCGTTGATCGGCCGCGGCCAGCGCTGGACGGGCGAGGACTGCGGCGAGCGCGATATAGAGAATGCGCTTAGTGGTGTCAAACGATCGGGACGTCACGCTATCCTCGCCAGCACTGCGTCCAGGCGCGCCAGCACCTCGTCCTGCCCGATCAGCGCCATGGTGTCGAAGAGCGGCGGGCTGGCGGTGGTTCCCGTGACGGCAACGCGGACGGGTTGCGCGACTTTGCCGAGGCCCAAACCGCGTTCCGTGGCCAGCGCGCGGAATTTCTCCTCGAGCGCGTGCGGATCCGCGAGGCCGTGGTCGGCGATCAACTTTCGTGCGTCTGCGAGAAGCGGCTTGGCGGCGGACGTCAGAAACTTCGCTTCCGCGGCTGCATCCATCGACGGCAAGCCGCGCGTGAAGAAAAAGAGCCCCTGATCGGCGAGCTCGGAAAGGCTCTTGGCGCGGCCCTTCAAAAGCGCCATGGCACGCACCACCTTCGGATCGTTCGCGGAAACCGGCACGTTGCGATCTTGAAAAAAGGTCAAGCTCAACTCCGCGAGCCTTTTATCGTCGCCGGCCTCGATCCACTTCTGGTTGAGCCACGCGAGCTTCGTGGGATCCCACACGCCGCTGGTGCTGCCGACGCGATCGAAGTCGAACCACTCGATCATCTGTGCGCGGCTGATTACTTCGTCGTTCCCGTGCGACCAGCCCAGCCGGACCACGTAGTTGAGCAGCGCCTCGGGCAGCATGCCATTTTTCTTGTGCAGCATCACGTCGGCTTCGGGGTGCAAGCGCTTGGAAAGTTTTTCGCGGTCGGGTCCCAGGATCAGCGGGAAGTGCGCAAATTCCGGCGGCTGCCAGCCGAGTGCCTCGTAAAGCAGGAGTTGAGGAAATGTTGAGTTGATGTGTTCTTGCCCGCGGCCCACCAACGTGATTCCCATGTGGTGATCGTCGACCACGCAGCCGAAGTTGTAGAGCGGTACGTAGTCGGCGCGGCAGAGCACTTCGTCGTAGAGGTCGCTGACCATCTTGCCGATTTTCCCGACCACGCGGTCGGCGAACTCCACGCGGCCGCTCTCGGGGAGACGGAAGCGGTAGACGAACGGTTTGTCACCGGGATCGCGATCGTCCTTGCAAGTGCCCTCGTAGCGGTAGGCCGGGCCGATCAATTTGCGGCGCGCGTCGATTTCCTCGCGGGTGCAGGTGCAGCGGTAGGCGCGTCCTTTGGCGCGGAGGCCCTCGACCGTCTCACGGTAGAGCGCGATTCGCTCGGTCTGAAAGTAGGGTCCGTGCGCGCCGCCGATCTCGGGACCTTCATCCCAGTCGAGGCCGAGCCAGCGCAGGCCGTCGAGGATCGCGCGGACGCTTTCGGGCGTGCTGCGCTCGCGGTCGGTGTCTTCGATTCGCAGCATGAACGTGCCGCCGTGGTGGCGCGCGTAGAGCCAGTTAAAGAGCGCGGTGCGGGCGCCGCCAATGTGGAGATAGCCCGTGGGCGAGGGAGCGAATCGGACGCGGATGGGAGCGGACATGGGGGGTTTATACAAAATTCGCGGTGCACGGGGGCTCGCGGTCGAACAGTGACGTGGATGTGAACGCGGCGATTCGGTAGAGAAAGAAAATGACCACCGCTCGCCGCCAAAAATCCACACAACCGTAAGCGCATGTTCTCGCTTCGGTTTTGTTAAGCGAGCAACTTGCCTCCGAGATCGTCCGGTGTGACGTGGCGATGAAATCGGTTCATGTGGTCACACCGTTTGTCGGGTTTGTCGGCGCACCTGACGTCGTTTCTTCTTGCTGTTGCTGCGTCGGCCACTACGGCTCAAGAGTTGTCGATTAATTGCAATTGACAACTCCTGGCCATTGAAAGGTCGGGCCGCCCACCCCTCTGCGCCGAGTGAATCGGCGCATGTGCGGCGCATGTTGGAAGCGCCGCCGGCCCGTGCGGTGGCGCTGGAAGCGCTCGATCGAACCCCGGGCTCACCCCGCCCGCCGCCGCGCTCGAGATTGCGTGTCGGACTGAAGAGTTGCCGATTAATCGACAGCTCTTCAGCAGTAGAACTGTCCTGAGCTGAGCGGCCGTGAAGCCCTGGCTCACTGAAACGCGGATACGGTCACCGGGACGTTGCTGGAGGTCGTTGAGTTGTTTCCAAGCTCGCCTTCGTTGTTCGCCCCCCAACACTGGACGCTTCCGCCCACCAGCGCACAGGCGAACGAGCCACCGCTGGAAACCGACTGGGCTCCGCTGGCGAGCGAGCTCGTCTGGACCGGCACCAGCGATTGGGTCGTGCTGGCGTTGCCCAGCTGGCTAAAGCTGTTGCCGCCGAAACACTGGACCCCGCCATTGATGAGCGCGCAGGTGAAACCCTCGTAGGGCCAGACTGCCTGGGCACCGCCGACGTCGCCGCCCGAGGCGATCTGTTGGGCGCCGGCTGCGATTCCGCTGACCTGCACCGCCGAGCCGCTGTTCGAGGTATCGTTGTTGCCGAGCTGTCCCTGGCCGTTCGAGCCCCAGCACTGCAGACCGCCGCTGGCGACCGCGCAGCAGTGGGACTGCGAGCAGGAAATCGACTTCACGCCGCTGGTGAGCCCCGCGACCGCGACCGGTGTGTTGCTGCTGCCGCCGATCGAACCGTTGCCGAGCTCGCCGTAGTTGTTGCGGCCCCAGCACTGCACGCCGCCGTTCGCCAGCGCGCAGAAGGATTCATTGGTGCCGGAGAGCTGCTGCACACCGCTCGTGAGCCCGGTAACCTGCACCGGCGCATACTGATTGGAGGTAGCGTTGTTGCCGAGTTGGCCGCCGGCACCATACCCCCAGCATTGGGCGCTGCCGTTGACGATGGCGCAAGCGTCCTCGTTCTCATTGGTAACGACTGCTTGCACACCACTGGTAAGGCCGAGGACCTGCACGGGGACATTGCTTTGCGTGCAGCAGGTGTTGTTGCCAAGCTGACCAAATGCGTTCCTGCCCCAGCACAACGCGGCGCCGTTGACGATCGCGCAAGATCCATAAAAGGCCGAAGTAACGGATTGAACGCCGCTCTGCACCGAAGCATCGGCCTTGGTCGGGACGTGGGTATCGCTTGTGCTGTTGTTGCCGAGCTGGCCGTAATGGTTGTGGCCCCAGCACTGAACGCCGCCATTGACTATCGCACATCCATTGTATTTTCCGGTGGTGGCCGCGAGAAGGCCCGAGGTGAGCCCGACAACCTGAACGGGTACGTGCCTCTCGGTGACGGTGTTATCGCCGAGGTAGCCATTGGAGTTGCTTCCCCAGCACTTGACGGCGCCGTTAACGATGGCACAGGCCGAGTAGGCACCAGCGGCGATGGCCGTGGCGCCGCCGGTGAGCCCAAGCACTTGCATCGGCACCAAGCTGTCGCTCACGCTGTTGTTGCCGAGCTGTCCGTTGCTATTCCAGCCCCAGCATTTCGCGCTACCATCCGCTATGGCACAGGAGAGATTGGTCCCCAGACCGAGAAAGTCAACGCCGGCAGTCAGTCCGAGGACTTGAACAGGAACGTTGCTCTGAGCGGTGGAGTTGTTGCCCAGATCGCCACGGCTGCTGTTGTTACCCCAGCACTGAGCGCTACCGTTGACAATCGCGCAGGAGTGATAGTCGCCCGTCGCAATGGCTTGCACGCCGCTGCCTGCCGGAAGACCGGTAACCTGCACGGGGATATGGTTATCGGCCGTGGCGTTGTTACCAAGTTGTCCCTGCTGGCCTCGTCCCCAGCATTGGACACCGCCGTTGACGAGCGCGCAGGTATGGTACTCGCCCTTGGCGATCGCCTGCACACCGCTGCTCAAGCCATAGACCTGCACTGGCACGCTGCTGTCGGAGACGGAGTTGTTGCCGAGGTCTCCAAACTGGTTGTTGCCCCAGCATTGAACGCCTCCGTTCACGAGCGCACATCCACTGCGGTAGGCCTCCTTGATGTCCTGAACCCCGCTCGTCAAACCAACAACCTGGACTGGAGTGGTTACTGCAGCATCTGCTGTCGAGTTGTTGCCAAGCTCGCCGTACCAGCCGCGCCCCCAGCACTGTGCACCGCCATTAACGATTGCGCAGCTCGAATAGGCGCCGTTGACAACGAGCTGTGCGCCGCTACCGAGGCCGGTGACGGCAACCGGTGTGTGGACGTCTGTCGTGGAGTTGTTGCCTATTTCCCCATAGGTGTTGTAACCCCAGCACTGCACCCCACCGTTGACGATCGTGCAGGCGTGGTAGTAGCCGAACCCGATGCTGTTGCCAGTGACGTAGGTCGGTCCCGCGGAGTTCACCGTGAACGTGGCCGCGCTGCTGGTACCGCCGCCCGGCGTGGGGTTCGTCACCGTCACGCTAAACGATCCTGCGCTCGCCACGTCCGACGAGGTGAGCGAGGCGGTGAGCTTGGTCCCGCTCACGTAGGTGGTCGTCCGCGCGCTGCCGGCCCAGTTCACCGTCGCGCCGGACACGAAGTTCGACCCATTCACGGTCAGCGTCAGCGCACCGGTGCCGGCGTTCACGTTGGTGGGATTCAAGCTGGAAACCGTCGGCGATGGGTTGTTCGCTGAGAAGGTTTGCGCTCCGCTGGTACCGCCGCCCGGCGCGGGTGTCGCCACGGTCACGCTGTTCGTTCCGGCGCTCGTGAGATCCGAACCCGGAATGGTCGCCGTGAGCTGCGTCGCGTTCACATAGGTCGTGGTCCGCGCGCTCCCATTCCAATTCACCGTCGACGACGCGAAGAAGTTGGTGCCGTTCACCGTGAGCGTAAAACCCGCAGCGTTCACGCTCGCCGACGTCGGGCTGATGCTGGAGGTCGTCGGCGACGTGTAGATTTCGCCCAAGAACACGTTTCCGGATACACTGTATGTCGTATCGTGAATGTAATTAGAGGCCGGTGTCGCGTAGACCCCGCGCGCCACCCAGCCGCCGATGTGTACGCGTTTGGCGTACCACCAGCCTCCATTGCCCGCGAGCGGCGTCTCGCTCACGAACGACGACAGTGTCCCGGCCACGTCCGCCTTCAGCACCAGCGCATAGGTCGTCCCCACCGTGAGCGCGGTCCCCGGCGTCAAAGGAATGAGCACGCGCGTCTTTACGTTGGGGGTCGGCAGCGCGGAGAGCGCGGAGATGGTCCCCGACGAGTAGGCGTTCCCCGCGCCCTGGTCATCGATGTTCCCCGTACCGGTGAGGGAGTGAATCTCCGCCTTGATGTTTTGTCCGCTTCCGCCGGAGGCGCGCACCATGTCCACGGCGGCCAGCGTCGCCATCGCCTGCGTGTCGCCGCCCACGGGCGCCGCTGCCGTGAACGTCTGGGCCACTCGTCGCTCGACGCGGCTAGTGCTAGAGACCGCGAATCCGTTGCCGGCGATGACCCCGTTTCCTGCGCCGCCGTTGTTGAAGGCATTCACACCCTTGGAGATCGTGACCGTGGCCGTCGCGGTGGTGCTGCCCGCGCCTGTGTCGGTGACAGTCACCGTGTCCGTTGCCCCGGTTGAGCCAGGGCTCCCCGCCGTGTAGAGACCTGTGCTGTCGATGCTTCCAGAGGGGCTTGGCTGCAGCGCCCAAGTGTAGGGACCCGTCCCGGTCGCCGTGAACTGCTGCGTCTGCCCCTGCGCCAGCGTCACGTTGGCCGGCGACAACGTCGGCGCCACCGCCGACCGGGTCGCGCCAAAACGAAGATCCGTGGACTTCGGCGACGAGAGACAACTCGCGCCAACGAGCAACAAGCAGGCAATCGATCGGGACATTAAATCACCCCTCTTTCAAAAAAATTACAACAACAATTTTTGGAAAGTCTACCATTAAACATTCTATTCGGATAACCGCTCCACGGTTGTTGCGCCACAAACGGAGTACCCATGCAATGTTCATCCGTGCGCACGCGAAAAAGAGAAGCGCGCAGCCGACGCTCTATACTCGTGCTGTGCGCGATCTGGTGATCATCGGCGCGGGGCCAGCCGGACTGTCGGCGGCGATTTGGGCCCGCACGCTCGGACTCTCGCCACTCTTGCTCGAGCGCGCGTCGGAAGCGGGTGGGCAGCTCTTGCGGATTTTTCGCGACGTGACTGATTTCCCAGGCGTGATCGCGCCCGATGGACGTCTTCTCTCCGACCGTTTTCTCGCGCATGCGCGGCACATGCAGGTTGAGTTTCGTCTCGGTGCGAACGTGGCCAAGCTCGAGGCGGCTGCGCGGAAACTCACGCTAACCACCGGCGAAACGATCGACGCGGGCGCGATCATCGTGGCCTCGGGTGTACGGCCGCGGCCGCTCGGCGTTCCGGGCGAAGCGCATGCGCGAACGACTTTTCACGGCGCGCGCGAAGCCTTCGTGGGACGCCGCGCGGTGGTGATTGGCAGTGGTGATGCCGCCGTGGAAAACGCAACGGCGATTGCCGCCGTGACGAAATCGGTGACGTTGATCGCCCGCGGTTCGGCGCTGCGCGCGCGATCGAGTCTGCGCGAACTGTTGCCGAGCACGGTTGACATTTTGTCGAGCACGCGGGTGGAGTCAATCGAACGCGAATCGGACACGCTCATCGTCCGCGTGCAGGGCCCGCGCTGTCCGCAGCGAATTGTCGCCGACGCCGTGCTCGTGAAAATCGGCAACCTGCCCAACACCGAAGCCTTCGGGGAGCTCCAACGTCAAAAAGATGGGCGCATTGCCGTGAACGCCAAAGGCCACACCAGCGCGGCCGGTGTTTTCGCGGCTGGTGAAGTCGCCGATGGTGTACTCCCGCGGATCGTGACGGCCGCGGCGGATGGCGCAATTGCGGCACGCGAAGCCGCGGCGTTTCTGGGGCGCTGGTAGCGGCCGCCGTCGTCGCCGGTTGGTCGTACCCTGGCTGTGTCGGAATATGTCTCTTCTCTTCGCGTTACTCGCGGCCACCCTGGTGCGTAGCGTAAAATGAAATCATGCGCGCGCTTCGATTGGTTTTCGTTCTCCTCGTGCTCTCCGCCACGCCCGCGTTTGCCAGCGTGGTCTCCGGCCTTTCCATCGAGCAGATGGTCGGACGCGCCGATTGCGTCGTCCAGGGCACGGTGCTTTCAGCCAGCGCCAATTGGACGCCGGACCACCGCCGCATCCTGACGCAGGTTCGCGTGCGCGTGGACGAGCCGCTCGCGGGCACGCCCGAGAAAGAAATCACCATCGTCATCCCCGGCGGCACGGTGGGCGAGCTGGCACAAATGGTGGTGGGCGGCCCCACGTTTTCCGTTGGAGAGCAGACCGTGGTTTTCTTGCGGCGCCGCAGCCCTGCTGTCTACGGCGTGCTCGAACTTTCGCACGGAAAGTTCACCTTGCAGGAGAACATGGCCCTTCGCGCTACCGGAGGGCTCGCCCGCCAAGCTTCGCAAGCTGCGCTGGAGGATCGGTTGAAGGTTTCGGAATTAAAGAGCCGCATTCAGCGTGCGCGTGGTGCGCCGGGGCATCCGTGATCGGAAGAAATACGTTCTCAATCGTGGTGTCATTGTTGCCCGCTGTCGCGTTCGCGTGGCGCGGTGAGAAGACCGACGCTGGTGCGCAAGAGCACTGGACGACTGCCGCACCAACTTATGCGATCGGAGCGCCAGTGAATTTGCGTGGCGAGCCCGCGCGCGCCGTTGCGGCCGTGCGCTCGGCCGTGGAAGCGTGGACGGCGCCGGAACATACGTCGCTCGCACCGAAGCTTGCTTGCGAAGGCGCGCCCGGAATTTCGGTGAGCTGGGATGCGCCATGGCCCGCGCTGTTTGGATCGTCGTCGCTGGTGGTTGGGCACACTGAATTGTCGGCCGACAACGCTTCCGGTGACTTGGCGCGCGCGGACGTTCATTTGAACGCGCAAGGATTTTCTTGGGCCGCCGACGGGCAAGGGGGCGCGATTGATGTCGAGGCGGCGGCGTTGCACGAGATCGGTCATGCGCTAGGACTCGCGCACGCTTGCGATGAGACGGGCGCGCCGGGTTGCCAGAGTGACGCCACGCTCGCCACGGCAGTGATGAATCCCGCGCCACCGCTGGTCGAGCGCATTGCGTTGGGCTCGGATGACGCGGCTGGGATTACGGCGATCTATCCGTCGGCGGAGGTCGCTGATTTTCCCGCGCTTCCCACGGCGAGCGGATGCCCGCCGAAAGTGGGCGACGCGGGCGCGAATACAAAGGTGATCGTTGGTAATACGTGCTCGCCGATCACCGATCCCGCCGCCATCGCAGTGGGTGACTACGATCTGACTGCAATTGCTGTGTCGGGAAAGCGCCGCACCAATGCGGGAGCGTTTCAGGTGGCCACCTGCGCGGCGCCACCCACGGTGAAGCGAGGTTGCGGTGGTTTTCTCTCGACGCTGGCGATCCTTCCGCTGTTTGGTTTGGCGCTTCGTCGACGGCGCGCCGCGATCCTTTTCGCCGCGCTGCTGATCGCGCCGTCGGCCCACGCCTTCGTGCGCAGCAGCACCGAAGACGGCGGCGGACTGTGTCTTTTCTGGGCACCGCGCCAGCTCACGTTTGTCATCAACGAAAATTGCGCGCCGATGCCGTCCCGCAACGACTGCCTCGACGCGGTGGCCGCCTCCTTCGCGGCCTGGTCGCTCCCGCAGTGCACCGATCTCAACTTCATCAACCAGGGGACGACGGCGCGCGCCGACGTTGGCTACGACCCCGAGGCGCCGGACAACATCAACCTCGTCGTTTGGCGCACGCAAACCTGCAAGTCGGTAGCGCCAGCAGACGATGAGTGTCACGCCACCTCCTGCGGAAATAAATTTCACTGCTGGGACGCCGACCTTCACGGTGGGACCACCATTGCGGTCACCACGGCGACGTTCAACAAGGACACTGGCCAGATCGTCGACGCCGACATCGAGCTGAACGAAGCGCCCAGTCCGGGCATTCAGGGAGGTCAGTATCACTCCACGACCATCGACAGTCCCAAGTGCTCGAGCGGCGGAGGGGCGCCACCCGACTGCGTCTCCACCGATATTCGCAATACGCTGACGCACGAGTGCGGCCACTTTCTTGGTATGGGCCACTCGCTCGACGCCAAGGCCACCATGTTCAAATCGGCCAACATCGGCGACACCAACAAGCGCGTCTTGTCCGACGACGATGCCGCTGGAATCTGCGCCATTTATCCGCGGGACAAGGCCGTGAACACCTGCTTGGGCAACGCCGTCGTCATGACGGCAGTTGCGGAATCCGACGGCGGCGGCTGTGGCTGTGGCAGCGCGAACGACGCCGGTCTTTGGGCGCTGATCGTTTGTAGCGCGTTTGTAATACGGCGACGGCGGAGCAGATTCTGACGTGCGCGGGCTTCGCGCCCACGCGTTTCTTATCGTGATCGCGCTTTCGTCGCGCGCGCAGGCGTTCGCTCGGACGGCCAGCGAGACTGGTACGTGTGTCTTTTGGGCCGAGCGCGAGCTGAAGTATCTCGTCAACGATCGCTGCGCCCCGGAGCTTCTTCCGAAAGATTGCCTCGATGCGGTGGATGAGGCCTTTGCAACATGGACCGAGCCGCTCTGCACTGATCTCAAATTCGTCAACATGGGCACCACCCATTCTCGGGAGATTGGCGTCAAAACGGCGGACGAATCCAATCTGGTGATCTGGCGTACGCGGAGCTGCGCGGACGTTGTTCCCACGGATGACGCGTGCCGCGCCGCGGACGCTTCTTGCGCCGACAAGTTTGACTGCTGGGACGGCGCGCTGCACGGGGATGGCAACAAAGACGCGGAGGTGATTGCGGTGACGACCGTAACCTTTCAGCCAAAGACGGGGCAGATTCGCGATGCCGACATCGAGCTGAATGCCGCGCCGGCGCCAGATTCCGCGGGTGCGCATTTCATCTTTACGACCGAAGATGGCCCGCCGTGTGGTGGAGACCTTCAGCCGCCCAACTGCCCGTCCACCGATATTCGCACCACGCTCGCGCACGAGATCGGCCACTTCATGGGGCTCGCGCATTCGACGCGATCGGATGCGGTGATGTTTTTTCAATCCGACCCGCCGGGCCAATTGGCCAAGCGCGCGCTCACCGATGACGACGTGGCCGGCGTGTGCACGATCTACCCGCGTGGCAAGAGCGTCTCGACGTGCTTGGGAAACGTCACCGTGGAGCCGGTGTCGGAGACCGACGGTTGCGCTTGCCGAAGCGGACGGGGCGCCAATTTGTGGGCACTGATCGGTTGTATGCTTTTTGTAATACGGCGCGTTACCCGGGCGAAGATCAAAAGTGTCTGATCGAATCGATTTCTCAAAATCTTAGATTGCAGCCTCAGCCAGCGCTTCGCCCAGCAGCGCTAGCGCTTCATCCACCTGCGCAGCGTTCACAGTCAGTGCAGGCGCGATGCGCATCGTGTTCCCGAAGAGCCCGCCTTTTCCGACGAGCAGTCCGCGTCGCCGCGTCGCTTCGAGCAGCTGCGTGGCGCCGGCCGCGTCGGGTTCTTTGGTGCCGCGATCTTTCACCAACTCGAGCGCTTGCATCAGTCCGAGGCCGCGGACGTCGCCGATGCCGCGATGTTTCTCCGCCAGCGCAGTGAGCCCGAGCTTGAGCCGCTCGCCGAGAAGCTGCGCGTTGTGCATCAGCCGCTCCTCTTCGATGACGCCGATCGTCGCTAATGCTGCCGCCATCGACACGGGCCCGCCGCCGAACGTGGAGATGGAAAGTCCCTTGAGCGCATCCGCGAGATCCGCGCGCGCCAACGTGGCGCCGATGGGCTGTCCGTTGGCCATTCCCTTCGCAAAAGTCATGATGTCGGGTGTCACGCCGTAGTTGTCGATGCCCCACGGCTTGCCAGTGCGGCTCCAAGCGGTCTGCACTTCGTCGGCGATGAAGACACCGCCATATTTGCGAATGATGGGCACCGCGACTTTGAAATAGTCCGGCGGCGGAACGATGAAGCCGCCGACGCCCATCACCGGCTCGGCAATGAAGGCAGCGATTTTTCCGCTGGTCTCGGTCTGGATCAGCGGCTCGATGTCCGTGGCGCACCGCACGCCGCAGTCGGGATATTTGAGTCCGAAGTCGCAGCGGTAGCAGTAAGGCGCGTGGGCGTGTTTGAAGCCGGCGATTTCCGATTCCATCAGCCGCCACGGCGCTTGGCCCATCATGTTGAGGGCGACCGCACCGCGGCCGCCGTAGCTGTGGCGCAGTGCGATCACTTCGCGGCGGCCGGTGGCGAGCTTGGCGGTGAGGATGGCGGTCTCGTTGGCCTCGGTGCCGGAGTTGGTGAAGAAAACTTTGGCGGGCTTGATGGGCCCGATCTGCACCAGCTTCTCGGCCAGCTGCACCTGCGGTTCGGTCGGGTAGAGCGTGGAGACGTGCACTAGTTTCTGCTGCTGCGCGGTCACCGCCGCGGTGACTTTCGGATGCGCATGGCCAACGGAGACAGTCAAAATGCCGCCGAAGAAATCGAGGTAGCGGCGCCCGTCCTTGTCCCAAAGGTGCAACCCTTGTCCGCGGTCGGCGACCAGCGGCTCCTCGTAATAAGGACGAACGGACGGGAAGAGGAACTCTTTCTGTTTGGCGAGAATCTCGGCGGCGGTCATTTTTTTCTCGTATTTTTCCTCCCCCTTTGACGGGGAAGAGTCAGGGTGGGGGTGCACGTCACTTTGCGTTTGGTGAATGCTTACTTCTGCCGCAGCTCCCCGCGCTTCTGGAAACGCCCGTCGCCGGCTTTGCCAACGAACGCGCCGTGGTCCACCACGACCTTGCCACGCGACATCACCACGTCCGCGGCGCCCTTCACTTTGCGCCCCTCGTACGGGTTGTAGTCGACCTTCATGTGCAGCGTTTTTGCGGCCAGCGTCGTTTCGCGCTCGGGATTCCAGATCACGATGTCCGCGTCCGCGCCCACGGCCAGCGTGCCTTTGCGCGGATAGAGCCCGAAGAGTTTGGCCGGCGCGGTGCTCATGAGCTGCACCCAACGATTCAGCGAAATGCGTCCAGTGCGGACGCCACCGTCGAACGTGAGCATCAGGCGCGTCTCGATACCCGGCGCGCCGTTGGGAATCTTGGCGAAGTTGCCGCGGCCGAGCTCTTTCTGATCTTTCATGCAAAACGGGCAGTGATCGGTTGCAATACATTGTAGATCATCGAGCGCCAGCCCGCGCCAGAGGTGTTCTTCGTTTCCCTTGTGGCGCAGCGGCGGACTCATCACGTACTTCGCGCCGCCTAGGCCATCGTGGCTCTTGTCGAAGTAGTCTTCGTGCGACAGAAAAAGATATTGCGGGCACGTTTCCGCGAAGGCCAGCACGCCGCGATCGCGCGCTTCGCGAACCTCCGCCAACGCTTCGGCAGCCGAGAGGTGCACAATGTACACGGGTACGTGCGCCACTTCCGCCAGCGCCAAAACGCGGTTCGTCGCTTCACCCTCGAGGCGCGCCGGGCGCGTCACCGCGTGATAGACCGGCGCCGTTTCGCCGCGCGCGAGAGCCTGCTCGATCAGCACGTCGATGACCGGACCATTCTCAGCGTGCATGCAGATCATGCCGCCGTTTTCGCCCGTCTTCTGCATGGCGCGGAAAATCGCCGCGTCGTCGACCATGAACACGCCGGGATAGGCCGTGAAAAGTTTGAAGCTGGAGACGCCTTCTTCTTTGACCAGCGCGTCCATTTCCGAAAGCGCGCTCTTGGAAACTTCGCGCACGATCATGTGGAATGCATAGTCGATAGCCGCTTTTCCCTCGGCCTTCTGGTGCCAAGCGTAAAGCCCGTCGCGTAGACCGCCGCCCTGCGGTTGAATGGCGAAGTCAACGACGGTGGTGGTGCCGCCGCACGCCGCCGCGATGGTTCCCGATTCGAAATCGTCGGCGGATTTGCTGCCGCCGAATGGCATGTCGAGGTGGGTGTGCGCGTCGATGCCACCGGGAATCACGTAGCGGCCAGTGGCATCGATGGTGCGATCGACTTTGCCGACCAGCGGCGTGAGGTCGGTACCCACGAGCGAGATGCGTTCGCCCTCCACGAGCAGGTCGGCGCGGGTGGTGTCGCTGGCGGTGACGAGGGTTCCGTTCTTGATGAGCGTGCGCATGAAGCCTCCGGTGTCTGGGGCGCTTCTACCGCCCCGTGAATGTGACTCGCAAGTCGCGACGTCAACCGAACGTGCGAGCGCCTTGCGGCCCGTCTCTCCTCGAACACGGGGCTCGTGCTTACGCTTCTTACGGTAGGTGGTGGGCGCTCAAGGGGGAAAATCGTGAAAATACAAATGGTATACATTGTAATACTTCCGTTGCTCTGGGGAGCGGCGGATCCGGCAGTGGACAGCACGCCATCGGTGCAGGCGGAGATTGCGGCGACGCCAGAAATGCAAGAGGCCGAGGCGTCGGCACAACGCGACACCGTCGCTGGCCACACCGGTTGCATGAATCGCTGCGTGGCTCACAACGGGTTTTGTCATTCGCTCTGCGAATCGAAATTCACGTCGGATCCGATCACCGCGGTCAAGTGTTCGTCGGACTGTTCCGACACGGCGCATGGTTGCGAAGGTGGCTGCGCGCGGCTTTTCAGCACGCCACCGTCGCTCGGTCCGTGAGGTGCTACCATGCGGCGGTCGGCATCTTGAAAGCGCCGACGCCGCATGATCGCTCCCACGTTTGGCCGCTATCAGCTCATCAAGAGGCTCGCCGCGGGGGGCATGGCCGAGGTTTTTCTCGCGCGACAGAGCGGAATTTCGGGATTCGAAAAGCTAGTCGTCGTCAAGCGAATCTTGCCCAACCTCGCCGAGAGCAGCGAGTTCGTGGCGATGTTTTTGCAAGAGGCGCGCACCGCCGCGCGCTTGAACCATCCCAACGTGGTGCAGATTTTCGACGTGGGCAAGCAGGACGACTTTTATTTCATCGCCATGGAATACGTGCATGGCGAGGATGTTCGCCGCGTCGTGCGTCAGGCTTCAACGATGGGGCGGATCTTGCCGCTGCCGCTCGCCATTCGTTTCTGCATCGGTGCGTGCGAAGCGCTTGAATATGCGCACGGCAAGCGCGACGAAAACGGACGTCCACTCAATATCGTTCACCGCGATGTTTCGCCGCAAAATATACTCGTCACCTTTGAGGGCGGCGTGAAGGTGATCGATTTTGGCATCGCCAAAGCCGCCGATCACATGCAGCGCACGCGCACCGGCGTGCTCAAGGGAAAATACAGCTACATGTCGCCGGAGCAGGCGGCCGGTACGCCGGTTGATCGGCGCAGTGATGTCTTCGCGGTGGGCGTGATTTTGTACGAGCTCTGCACGGGACAGCGGCTCTTCAAGCGCGCCACTGATCTCTCCACGCTCAATGCGGTGTCGGCCTGTCGGGTCGATCCGCCTTCGTCGCGCAATTCGGCGATTGGCACGGATCTCGACGTCATTCTGCTTCGCGCGCTCAGCAAAGATCGCGAGCAGCGCACCGGTTCGTGCGGGCAGCTTCAGCTCGAGCTCGAGGAGTACCTCACCAAGCATCGGCTGCCGGGATCGTCAGCGCACCTGGCGCCGTTCATGCGCGAAATCTACGCGGAGCGGCTAGCCGAGGAGGCGCGCTTGGGTGTGCCGGTTCTCGAGGATCGATCGGTTTCGCCGGACATCAAACCGGGCACGGTCACGCCGTCACCGCGTCGGCCCGCCCCTCCGGTGCCGGTGGATTCGCCGCGGCCGATATCCAGCGCACTTCCTCTGCGTGCCCGCCCGGCCGCCTTGACCAACCATGATGACACCACGATTTTGGCGCGGCCCTTTCGATCGCGGCGCGAGCTCACCGGAGTCCTCGGCGGCTGCGTTGCGTTGGTCGCGGCTCTCGTTTGTGTTTTTCTTTACCGCCACTTGGTGAGCCCGGCGACGCTTCTGGTCTCGAGCGATCCACCCGGCGCAACGGTTGTGGTGGACGACGGCGCGTCGAGTGGAGAAACGCCAGTCACCCTGAGCGGACTCACGCATCGCGAACACCGGTTGACGATCAAGAAAAATTATTTCGAAACGGCCACCAAGCTCGTCCGCATCGACGGTGGCGGCGATCAAACGCCACTTGTGGTGAAGCTGGTGCCATTGATCGGCGCGCTGGAGGTGACGACCGATCCTCCGGGTGCGACGGTTTGGCTCGATCGCGTCGTCGTGGGCCGAACCACCGCCAATGCGCCTTTGCGCGCCGGTCCGCTGGCAGCCGGCAAGGACTACCGGTTGGTGATCGCGCTCGATGGTTACGAGGACGTTGACGAATCGGTTCGCTTCGAACGCGCGCAGACCGTCCCCATCGACCGCAAACTCAAGCGCCGCTAACGTCGGCGCATGCCCGAACTTCCCGAAGTCGAATTCGCCCGAGCTTGTCTCACGCGCTGGTTGGTTGGTGAAAAAATCGCGCGTGTCGAAACCACCAGTTCAGGTGCTAGGCGCAGGATCTTCCGGCACAATGGCCCAGGCCACCAGATAGGCCAATGCCATCGGTACCACCGCCGTCACCAAGGCCAGCGCCACCAGCACGAGTCGTACGATGGTCGGGTCGATGTCCATCATCAATCCGATTCCACCGCATATGCCGGCAATCTTCTTTTCCGTTCGCGATCGATAAAGTCGTTTCATTTCCCCTCCGAGAAATGCCCAGAGGTTGTGAAAAATACTCACAACCTCTGGGTTTTGAAGGGTCGGGCCGCTGCCCGCCCCTCTGCGCCGAGTGAATCGGCGCATTCACCCCACCCGCCGCCGCAGCTTTCGCCGCGGCGCTGCGAGCGAAAAATGAAATTTTCACAGGCTCACAGTACGTCCCTCCGCGCGAATTATTTCGCGGCGCGATGCGGTTGTCGGCCCCCCGAGCGATGCCTAGCCTCTTCGCACCTCGGTGGGATGGACCCCCGAAACCAAACTGGAGCTTCTAATGATTGAGCAGAAAATCGGAGAGATCGCGGGCGATGTGTGGCGTTTCATCGAGCGGCAGGGCGGGCAGGCTGATCTGAACGTGCTGCGGCAGAACTTCCGTCACAACGACGGCCTCTCGGCAGACCTTGGCACGGGCTGGCTGGCCCGTGAAGGCAAGGTGGCCTTCCTCAATGACAACGGCGGCATCCGCGTTCAGATTCGCCGCTAGTCGCGCTCAAGGCTGGTAACGCCGGGAAGCAGGAGCGGTCGCGAGAGCGAATGAAAGGGACGGGAAGAAGACGGCCCCTGCCGCTTGAGTGTGGCGGGGGCTTTTTCTTAAAAAAATTGATCTTGATTTTTTGTCAAGCATTGAAAGGCGTCGATCTCGGGCGTGCCGAGGTCGCGAATCGGAAAGTTTGCCATGATGTTCGGAAAGCATAACTTTCGGGTATGACATCGGCGATTCGCGATGTGGACGGGGGTGTGGAGATCGCCGTGCACGTGCAACCGCGCGCGTCGCAGAGCCGTGTGATCGGGATGCATGGTGATCGTCTCAAGATTGCGTTGGCTGCGCCGCCTGTCGACGGGGCCGCCAACGCCGCGCTGCTCGAGTTGATTGCCGACCTGCTCGAAGTTCCGCGCCGACATGTTGAGCTCGTGCGCGGAGAATCCTCTCGGCAGAAGACGGTGCGTGTAGTCGGAATCTCCGCGGCGTGGTCCCGCGAACGGCTCTTAGCTTAGTGAACGTTCGCTGAAGACAGCTTCTGAAATCCGGCCTGCTGAAAATGGATGTCAAAGGCAAACGCGCGCGTTACCCTTTGTGCGCGCATCACCACGAAGCTCGACGCATCCACGAACGAATATTCCTTGTCCCGCTCGCGTTCGAGCAGCGTCCACGCTGCGGCTTCCTGCACTGTGGTGACTTTGTGCCGCGAGAGCCAATGGCTGCTGCCAACGATTTTCCGAAAACGCAGAAGGCCCAATCGTCCCATCCTGGCGTGGACCAAAACGTACGCTTCGAGCTCGACGAGGTTGGTCGTGAGCAGTTCCGTTCCTTGCGCATGCAGCGAGCGCAAAAATCCGCTGGCGGCAGCGTGGTTTGAATCGCGCGGATTGAACAGTGCGTAAAGCGCCGATGTGTCTACAAAGACCGATCCCGTCACCGGCGCGGTGCTTTCTTGTGCGAGGCCTTGCGAAGAAACAAGTGGTGGTTCGCGGAGACCTTTCGTTCAGGGTCGAGGCCGCTGCCTGCCCCGATGAGGCGAAGCAGGGGATCTTCTTTTGAAGATGCCGACTGTTCCAGGTAGCGATCAATCGCTTCGCGGATCAGATCGGCCATCGCCTTGTCCTGTTGTTTGGCCGCGGCTTTCAGGCGCTGGCGCTGCTCCGATGGTAAGTAGACCTGTGTACGATCCATTAGAGATGTATACATCTACATGTCACGTAATCGCAAGCTACGGCGTGCCCAATCCTTCGATCGGTACGGCCTGCTCGGCGCGTATCCAAGCATCGGTGATCACCTGTAACGCATCCGTATGCGTGCCACCGCGCATCATCAGGGACGGTTCTTTGGCCAGCGTGGCGTCGACGTAAATCGGCAACCCGAAGAGGCACAGCGGCGGTTCGGCGCCTGGTTCGCACGGTTGGAAGCGATCGACGAAAGTCTCCTCTGGCGCGGTCTGAATGTCCGAGGTGCCGAGTGCCATCTCCAGCGCGTCGCGATCGAGCCGTTGCGCGGCGGCGATGACTGCGATGGCGAGTTCACCATCGATGTTGAGCACGATGGTTTTGGCCACCTGATAACCGCTCACGCCCTCGGCCGCGGCGAGGCGTTGCGCTGGAACGGCGCGCGCGTGAACGTGGTGTTGATAGGAAAGATGGTGATTTTTCAGATGCGACTCGATGGACGCTGGAATCATGACGGACCTCGACTCAAAGATAGGTTCAGTCGGATTTCAGCGCACGGTATGCACGGCTTTCGGACCAGCGGCGCGTGTTTATCGGTGCGCGTTTCCACCAATTAAACACGATGGACCAGCGGACGGACGCGGGCTTTCCCGAGAGGCGTCCGTGCGGCAGCTCGTCGTTGGCGTCAAGCACGCCGTGGTACAGCGCGCCCGAGAAAAGCGCGAATCGGTTGGGCAGGGGGCGCACGCTCGCGTAATGGGTGGCGCTGGCCGGTTGCAAGCGCCACCCCTTTTTGGTGACGAGCGTTTGGTTGGTGACGAGCAGCGAACCGCCACGGACGGTGTTGAAAAAGAGGACCGAGCTGAGCGACGGATGCACCACGCGGCCGATGGATTCGTAGAGCGCCAGGTCGCGATCGTGGTGGAACTCGAGCGGGACGTTGGTGGTGCGCATGCGGCCGATCCACCACTCGACGCCGGCGATTTTGGCGCCGCGCGGGAGGTGGCTGCGGAGCGAGAGCGCCAGTTCCTCGACGACATTTTGCGGATCGTGGAAATCGAACCAGAAGGTGCGCCAATAAGTTGCGGCGTTGCCGACGCGGCGGAGCGCGCGGTGGGCGCGGCGAAAGAGCGCGTTGGGAACGGCCGGTTCGACAATTTGTATGAGGCCCGTCACGGCTGGGCTTGACCCGGCCATCCACGTCGGCGGATATCCACCGCTCGGAGGTCTCATGCCATTCGACGCCAAGCTCACCGAAGTCCTCTCCCGCGTGGAAAAAGGCGGCGCTGCCAAGTACCACGAAAAAAACGCGCAGACCGGCAAGCTCTTTGCGCGCGAGCGGATCCGGCTCCTCCTCGACACGGGCTCGTTTCTGGAAGAGGGCGCGCTCGCCAACATGCAGGATCCGGAGCTGCCCGCGGACGGCGTGATCACGGGCTTTGGCCGCATCGACGGCCGGCCGGTCGCGGTAATGGCCAACGACTCCACCGTGAAGGCCGGTTCGTGGGGCAAGCGGACGGTGGAGAAAATCATCCGCATTCAAGAATCGGCCGAGCGGGTGCGCTGTCCACTTTTATATTTAGTGGATTCCGCCGGCGCGCGCATCACCGACCAGATCGAAATGTTCCCGGGACGGCGCGGAGCGGGACGGATTTTTCACAACGAGGTTCGCTTGTCGGGGCTGATCCCGCAGGTGTGTCTTTTGTTCGGTCCGTCGGCGGCGGGCGGCGCGTACATTCCCGCGTTTTGCGACATCGTGGTGATGGTGGACGGCAACGCCTCGATGTACTTGGGCAGTCCGCGCATGGCCGAGATGGTGATCGGTGAAAAAGTTTCGCTCGACGAGATGGGCGGTGCGCGCATGCACTGCTCCGTCTCGGGCTGCGGCGATCTGCTCGTCAAAACGGAACAGGAGGCCATTGCCGCCGCGCGCGCTTACCTCTCGTATCTGCCCTCGACGAACGGTGGTCCCCCCGCGCCGCGCCGCGATGCGCGTCCACCGGCCGAGCCGCGCCGCGCGGTGGAAGAGATTGTCCCCGCCGATCAAAATCGCCCATTCGATATGCATCTTTTATTGCGCGAATTAATCGACGCCGATTCATTATTCGAGATTAAATCGCTCTTTGCCGGCGAATTAATTACCGCCTTCGCGCGCATTGACGGACAGCCCGTCGGTATCGTCGCCAGCCAGCCGAAGGTGAAGGGTGGGGTGCTCTTCGTCGATTCCGCCGACAAAGCTGCGCGCTTTATTTGGCTCTGCGATGCGTTTCATATTCCGCTGCTCTTTTTCGCCGATGTTCCCGGATTCATGATCGGCACCAAAGTCGAGCGGCAGGGCATTATTCGCGCAGGTGCCAAAATGATTATGGCCATGAGCGAAGCGACCGTGCCGAAGATCTGCATCGTCGTTCGTAAAGCCTATGGGGCGGGGCTCTACGCGTTTTGTGGACCGGGCTTCGAGCCCGACGTGACGCTCGCTTTGCCGCAGGCCATGATCGCCGTCATGGGCCCGGAGGCGGCGGTGAATGCGGTGTATTACAATAAAATACAAGAGGTGCCCGAAGCCGAGCGGACCGCGCGGGTGCAGGCTTTGCGCGATGAGTACCGAGCGGACATCGACATCTACAAGCTGGCTTCGGAGATGATCGTCGACGAGGTGGTGCCCGGCGCGAAGTTGCGGGACACGCTGGTGGCTCGCCTTGCAGTGGCGCGTGGACGACCGGAAGTGGCGAGCGCGAAGAAGCGATCGATTACGCCGGTTTAGCGGGAATCACCAAAACTGCGCATTTCTCCATTTACGCAATCCCCTATTTACGCAATCCCCTCCCCCCTTGCGGGGGAGGGCTAGGGTGGGGGGAGCGAATCCGCAGGTCACGTGCACCCCCACCCTGACCCTCCCCCGTCAAGGGGGAGGGAAATAGATGACGACCCTGACCTTCCCCCGTCAAGGGGGAGGGAGTCCGAAAGTCCGCGCGCGTCGCTAGCTTGTGTCGAAGCTCCGCGGGCGAGGAGACGCGCGCCGTCCACGCGGGAATCACGGCATGCGCCACTTTCGTCTTCCGCATCGCTTCCGATCGCCGCGTCCATTTGGCGAGCTCCGCGGTGACCAGTTTCGATCCCAAAATAAATTCGTGACCTCGGCCGAAATTGTAGCCACCGTTGTTCCACTCGGTCCGACGCTCGGCATCGTAGAAGCCAAACTCGAAGGCCGGTCACTTCGACGATCAGCTGCGCCTGTGTTTCTGGTGAAAGCTCGCTCGGAAAAGTGCTGTGTTGGACCGGCGCGGCGCGGGCGGACGACGCGGCGGCGAGAAGTGTCGCAAGCAATAAGAGCGGGCGCATCGGGTGCAAGTAAAGCGGATGGATTGCCGCTTTGCCACGGCCTCGGTCACGAGATGTTGAGCGTTCGATAAGGTCGTGTAGGATCACGCGCTATGGCGGAAGCCCGCGCTGACGACGAAGTCCCGTCTTTCGGAAAATACAAAGACGCCGTTCTGCTCGGGAAAGGCGGAATGGGGGCGGTTTATCGCGCGCACGATGCCTCGCTCGATCGGTTCGTGGCCATTAAAGTGCTGACCCACCGCGATAAAAAGTATCTGGAGCGCTTTCGTCGCGAAGCCATGGTCGTGGCGAAACTAAACCATCCCAACGTGCTCCAAATTTATGAAATCGTGGTTCCAGAGAATGACGAATCGGCGCCATATCTGGTCACCGAATTCATTGATGGCCAACCGCTGGACCGCGTGCTCAAGCAGGGCCCGCTCTCGGCCGCGCAGGTGATGGCCATCGTCCGCCAATGCGCCGATGGACTTGGTAAAGCGCATGCGGCGGCGATTATTCACCGCGATATAAAACCCGCGAATATTTTAATGAATAATGACGGGCTGATTAAGCTCGTCGATTTTGGTATCGCCAAAGAATTGGAAGGCAAGAATAACCTGACCGGCGCCACCGTTTTGGGAACGCCTTATTACATGAGCCCCGAGCAGGCCATGGGGCAGACCATCGACGGCCGTTCCGATCTCTATTCGCTGGGCATCACCGCGTTTCAACTGCTCACCGGCCGCCGGCCCTTCGAGGGAAAAAGCAAAGCGGACGTGATGGTGGCGCAGATCAAACAAGCGTTGCCGAGCCTCGCGGCGTTGGCGCCGAATGCGCCCGCGGGTGTGGTGGCGATTGTCGAGCGGATGTGCGCCAAGACGCCGACGGAGCGGTTTGCTTCTTGCGCGGTGCTGGTAACGGCTATCGACGCGCTGGGGCTCGGCGCCACGGACGCGTCGGCGGTCAGCGGCCTGGTCGACGAGGCCACGACGTCGGATCTCGAACCGCTCACCGACATCAAGATGCGAACAGGCCCGCGGGTCGCACCGCCGCTGCCGGTCTCCCATTTGGAAATGACCTTCTCCGGTGAAAAACCGCTAGCGCCGCCGCCCGCCGCTCTGAAAACGGCGGCGCCACGTTGGAACGGCCGCGCTGCTTTGCTCCTTGGCTTCGCGATGGTCGGGGTTCTCCTTGGGGGACTCAGTGCCCGCTGGATAGGCGGGGGGCGTGCAGATCTGCTCTCGAGCCCCGCACGCATTCCCGAAGATGGTTGGGTTGCCGCCGGTCCGGGCCAGCCCTCCGTGAAGTGGCTGCACATCCCGGGCAACTACGGCAATTGCGTTTTTTCGAATGAAGCGATCAACCGTGGAGAAGAAAGGTCCACTGCGTTGCGCGCTGAATTTCTCGTCGGCGAAAACATTCGCGGCCGCTGCTATTTCGCCACCAGCCTGAACTCGATCGCGGGCGGCGACGCAGCGCGCGGCGGACAGGTTTATCAAGTGCTCTACATCGACGGCGTCGAGCGATCACGAATGTATTACGACCCGTCGCCCGATGGCGCGGTGGATCAGTTGCCGATTCAGGTGATCGAGCAGCACGGAAAGCGGCTTGCTACGCTCTCCGTTGGGCGGCATGTGGTGTGGCTCTGGATCATGCGACGCGGCGAACGGGGTGCACCGTTGCGGCTCGCTGGCGGTCACTTCAGCATCGAAAAAAGATAAGAGACCTAGCGATGGATTTCGAATTACCGGACATGATTCGTTCATTGCAGCGAACCGCGCGCGATTTTTGCGAGTCGGAAGTGAAGCCGCAGGCGCGTGCGTGGGATCGCGCGGAGATGTTTCCGCATGCGGTGGTGAAGAAGTTGGGCGAACTGGGTTTTCTCGGAATGAGCGTGCCCGAGCGTTACGACGGCGCCGCGCTGGACATGCTGGCCATCGCTACGGTGGTCGAGGAGATAGCGCGCTACGACGGATCGCTGGCGCTCACGGTGGCCAGCCACAACGGCCTCGGCACGGGGCACATTTTGCGGTTTGGCAGCGACGCGCAGAAGGAAAAATACCTGCCCGCGCTGGCCAGCGGAAAGAAGCTCGCGGCTTGGGGACTCACCGAACCGGGCAGCGGATCGGATGCCGCCGGCATGCGTTCGACCGGTGTGCGTCACGGCGACCAGTGGATATTGAATGGCGCTAAGACATTTATTACGCAAGGTACGGTCGGCGACGTCTTCGTGGTGCTGGTGCGCACCGATGCGGCCAAACTGCAGAAGGGCGTCACCGCGTTCATTCTCGAAAGAGGCACGCCTGGATTTTCGCAGCGCGCGATTCACGGCAAGCTGGGCATGCGCAGCTCCGACACGGCCGAGCTGATTCTCGAGAACGTGGAAGTGCCCGATACGCAGCGGCTGGGCGACGAGAACATGGGTTTTCTCAACACGCTCTCGATTCTCGATCGCGGGCGCATCACCATCGGCGCGCTGGCCGTGGGCTTGGGGCGCGGCGCGATCGAGGAGGCGGCGGCGTACAGCAAAGATCGCCAGGCATTCGGGCATCCGATTTCCGATTTTCAGGCCATTCGATGGATGCTCGCCGACAGCGCGACGGAGATCGATGCCGCACGGCTGTTGGTGCAACGGGCCGCGCTTCTTTGTGATGCGAAAGAGCCGTTCAGCCGCGCGGCCTCGATGGGCAAACTGTTCGCGTCGGAAGCGGCGATGCGGGCCTGCTCGAAGGCGGTGCAGATTCACGGCGGGTATGGCTACACCAGTGAATTTCCGGTCGAGCGGTATTTGCGGGACGCCAAACTTTGCGAGATTGGCGAGGGCACGAGCGAAGTGCAGCGGATGGTGATCGCGAGAGAGTTGTTGCGGTGAAATCGGCGTCCGCGCTCGCCTCGAAAATTCTCGCCGGCGACGTCCGTGCCGCCGCGCAGTTGATGCGCGACATCGACGATCGCATCCCCTCCGCGCAGGACGTACTCCGCGCGCTTTTTCCGCACACCGGTCGCGCGCGCATCATCGGTCTCACCGGCACGCCTGGCGCGGGCAAGTCCACGCTGGCCGATCGACTCATCACGCATCTGCGCAAAGCGGGACAGACCGTGGGCGTCCTGGCCGTCGACCCGACCAGCCCCTTTACCGGCGGTGCGATTTTGGGCGATCGCATTCGCATGCAGCAGCACGCCACCGACGCGGGCGTGTTCATTCGCTCGCTGGCCACGCGCGGTGCGCTTGGTGGTTTGTCGCGCGCTGCCAGCGACTGCGTGCGCGTGCTCGACGCCATGGGCAAGAACGTCATTCTCGTGGAGACCGTCGGCGTCGGGCAGGACGAGGTGGACATCGCGCAGCTCGCGCACACCACCATCGTCGCGGTGGTGCCGGGGCTCGGCGACGATATTCAAGCGATCAAGGCCGGCATTCTCGAGGTGGCCGATCTCTTCGTGGTGAACAAAGCCGATCGCGACGGTGGCGACCGCACCATTCACGACTTGCGCGCCATGCTCGAGCTGCGGCGGGTCACCGCGCTGACGCCGCCGACGTGGGAGCCGGACATCGTGCGCGCGGTGGCCACGGCGGATGAAGGCGTTGCAGAGCTGCTCGCTGCGATCGCGCGCCACGAATCGCATTTGCATCAAACGGGCGAATGGCGAGGGCGCGAAATTCGGCGAGCCAAGACGGAGCTGGTGGCGCTGCTCTCGGAGCGCCTTTTGCGCGCGGGCCTGGAGAAGTTGGAAGCGCAGCGCGGCCAACTCGACGAAATCGCCGGACGCATCGCCGATCGGGTGACCGATCCCTACAGCATCGCCGAGGAAGTGGCCGCGCTTTGACGCAACCGCGGGCTGTTCTCGAAGCGAACGCGCGCTATCTGGTCGAGTTCGTGGAAGCGCACAACCTGTGTCCCTTTGCGCGTGGCGCGCGACTTGCTGGCGAACTTTCCCGCGAAGTTTTTCCGCAGACCACGCGCGAAGCCGCACCGGTGCTGGCCTGGATCGATTCGCGCGAAGAAAAAATTTCCGTCGCGCTAGCGATTTTCCCCAACCTGGCGATTGATCCTCCTGCCTTCCACGCCTTTTGCGCGGCTGTTCGCGCCGCGCACACCAGCGAAACGTTTTACGTGGTGGCCTTTCATCCCGATGGCGCGCTCGACGCGTCGACGCCCGCGCGGCTGGTGCCGTTTCTGCGCCGAAGCCCGCACCCGACGTTGCAGTTCGTGCGCGCGAAAATCCTCGACCAAGTTCGCGGAGGCCACGCCGGTTCCGTGTTTGCGCCGAGTGCCCAAGCCGCGGCGGCACTGTCGCGCGCGGTCGGTGTCTCCGAATCGATTGCGGAGGCGAACTTCCAAACGGTTCTTCAAGAGGGCGCGGACACGCTGGCCGCCGAAATTTTACGGCTCCGAACTGTCGCTGCTTGCTGACGGAACGCACCTTCCGACGTTGGTGCCATCCGAATCGCAAATCTGCCCGCCGGGACATTGGCAGTCGAACCAGCATCCAGCGCTGCAGGCCGCCGCTTGCGCGTCGCAGGTAGTGCCGCTGCCGCAGTCGGAAGGAACGTCGCAGTGATCGCCTTCGTTTCCGCTGCCGGGGGCATCTGGACAGAACGCACGGCAGTGGCTGTCCCCCCAGCAGGTGAGCCGATGCGCGTCGTTGGGATCGCAGGGTTTCGCGCCGATGCCCTGACACGAATCGCCGTTTTGTCCAACGCCGACATCGACCGTTCCTGCGCCTGGATCGCCGTTGCCGGGGTCACCGTTGCCGGGGTCACCGTTGCCTGGATCTCCGTTGCCTGGATCTCCGTTGCCGGGATCCGGAATGACCGTTCCCCCGCCACCCGTGTCGTCGGGGACGCATGGTGCGTTCGTGCTCGTCCAAGCCGTTTCGAAGTGCCCCGGCGTGCTTCCCGCAATGTGAACCCGCCAAGCCGCGGTGCAGTCTCGATTGCACCAGAGATGAAAGGCGTCGATCACGCGCCCTGAAAACTGTTTGAGAATGGCCTGCGGGTGCTTGGCGTCGAGCGCCGTAATGTCGCAGGCGTAATGATAGGTGACTTGATCTTTTGATGCCTGCGTTCCTTGGCTGCTTTGGCGCACCCAGGCGAGCTTGAACGCTCCGTTGGAATCGGGCGTGACTTCCTCTTTGGTTTGGAAGGACCAGGTCCAGGTAAAGTAACCGGCATTTTCAGGGCTCACCGCGCCCGTTTTCGGGTTGGCGAGCGCGGCGCCATCGAGTGTGATCGGCAGGCGAGGCGCGCCTTCCCTATAGGTCGCCGTCGCCGCGCCGCGCGCGAAACCATAATTGGCATCCTGCAGCGGATCGAACGTGTCCAGAGGGTCGTAATAGTGAAGCGCGCCGTCCCCGCCGATGCTCTCCTTGGAAGTCACCTGACCCGGAATCGAGATGCCGTTGCCGGTGCACGCCAGGAGCGTGAGGGCGATGAGCGCACGAAACGGCGAGCGAACCGGCGCCATGGGCTTCTCCGGCGGCAAAGAAACGTCGCAGTCTAAAAGTATCTCACGGGTGACACGGTTTCGGAAAAAGTGGACGGGGCGGGAGTTGCGTTAGAATAAGTGCCAATGTCGAAGTGCCCGCTCGTGGCTGTCGCGCTTGTCGCTAGCGCTGGTTGCGTGATTCTTCCAGTGGCTGTTCCACCGTTGCAAGTCCAGTTGGCCAAGGGCGCGCAGTCCCTCTCCTCTGCAGGCGCGAGGAGCTTTGAAGCACCAATTCAATTTCGTATTGCCGCACGGCCGCCGAGACCGTTGCACCAGCTCTTCTTCGGAAAAGATCTCGATCTCGGTGCTGGCTTTTTTTCGGACACGCGACGGAGCCTACCACGAGGAGCTCGGTCCCTTTGCGGCGAGCGACCGCCGCGCGGATTCGCTACGCCTTCTTCTCGGCCTGCTCGCCCAGCGCCTCTTTGCGCGACAACTTGATCTTGCCCGAGCGGTCAACCGAGATGCACTTCACGAGCACCTCATCACCTTCGTTGAGCACGTCGGTCACCTTCTTCACGCGCTCGGCCGCCAAGTCGGAGATGTGCACCAGGCCATCGGTGCCCGGGAAGATCTCCACGAAGGCGCCGAACTCCATAATCTTGCGCACGGTGCCCAAGTAGATCTTGCCGACCTCGGCGTCCTGCGTGAGGCCCTTGATCATCTTGACCGCCGCATCGACCTGCGTCTGGTTGGCGGACGCAATGCTCACCGTGCCGTCGTCTTCCACGTTCACGCTGCAGCCGGTGCGCGCCACGATGTCCTTGATCACCTTGCCGCCGGGCCCGATGACGTCCTTGATCCGCTCGGGGCGAATCTTCAGCGTGGTGATGCGCGGCGCGTATTGGCTGATGTCCGCGCGCGACGTGGGGAGCGCCTTCTGCATCTCGGCGAGGATGTGCAACCGACCAGCGCGGGCCTGGTCCAGCGCCTGCGTCATGATGGCGCGGTTCACGCCGAGGATCTTGATGTCCATCTGGATCGACGTGATGCCGACGGCGGTGCCGCAGACTTTGAAGTCCATGTCGCCGAGGTGATCTTCGTCGCCCAAGATGTCGGAGAGCACCGCGAAGCGCTCGCCTTCCATGATGAGGCCCATGGCGATGCCGGCGACCGGCGCGCGAATCGGAACGCCAGCGTCCATGAGCGCGAGGCAGCCGCCGCACACCGAGGCCATCGACGACGATCCGTTCGACTCGAGAATGTCGGAGACGATGCGGATGGTGTAGGGGAACTTCGCTTCCTCGGGGAGGACCGCCTTGAGCGCGCGTTCCGCCAGTGCGCCGTGGCCGATTTCGCGGCGTCCGGGGCTGCGCAGGGGCTTGGTTTCACCGACCGAAAACGGCGGGAAATTGTAGTGCAGCATGAACTTCTTGAAGGTCATGCCGGTGAGCAACTCGACGCGCTGCTCATCTTCCGCGGTGCCGAGCGTGGTGGCCACCAGCGCCTGCGTCTCGCCGCGTGTGAAGAGCGCCGATCCGTGCGTGCGCGGGAGGATGCCCACTTCGCCGGTGATGCGGCGGACTTCGTCAAACTTGCGCGCGCCGATGCGGATCTTGTCGTTCAAAATCATGCCGCGCATGTAGTCGTACTTGAGATCCTCGAGCGCGGCCTTCACTTCTTTGTCGCGCTTGGCGAAGGGCGCGCCCTCGGCGCAGAGCTGCGCGACGATCTCTTTTTTGACCACGCCCAGCGCGGCGTAGCGCTCCATCTTGTCGTGCTTCTGGTAGGCCGCTTTGACTCCTGCCGTGGCGAGCTCCACGACGCGCGCCTTGAGCGCCATGTCGGGCTTGGGTGCTTCGAACTTGCGCTTCTCTTTGTTGACGAGCTTGCGCAGCTCGTCCTGCGCGGCGATGAGCGGCTGCACCGAGGCGTGCCCGAACATCAGCGCTTCCACCATGTCGGCTTCCGTGGCCTCGGCGGCGCCGCCTTCCACCATCACGATGGCATCACGGCTGGCGGCGATCAAAATGTCAAGATCGCACGTTTCGCGCTGCTTGTTGGTGGGGTTCGCCACCAGCTTGCCGCCGATGCGACCGACGCGCACGCCGGCGATGGGCCCGTTCCAAGGAATGTCGGAGATGTGCAGCGCCGCCGACGCGCCAGTGATGGCGTGCACGTCGGACTCGTTCTCCTGGTCGTGCGAGATCACGTTGGCCATGATCTGCGTTTCGTTCTGGTAGCCCTCGGGAAAGAGCGGGCGCAGCGGCCGATCGATGAAGCGGCTGGTCAGCGTCTCCTTCTCGGTGAGGCGTCCTTCGCGGCGGAAGAAGCTGCCAGGAATGCGGCCGGCCGAGTACAGCTTTTCAATGTAATCTACTGTGAGGGGAAAGAAATCGAGCCCTTCCTTTTTTTCTTTCGCGCTGCAAGCGGTGACGAGCAGCTGCGTGTCGCCGAACCTCACCACGACGGAGCCATCGGCTTGCTTGGCGAGCTTGCCCGTTTCGAGAACGATCTCGCGGTCGCCGATTTTCGCTTTGACGGAATGCATAGGCCTATCCTTTGTGCAGCGCCAGAGGGCGCCGCGGTTGGGCGGCCGCAGAGCTTTGGTTCGAAGAATCGGACGCGCGAGAGAGGTCGCCCGCTCGATTCTTGGAACCAGCTCCAAGTGCCGCCGGTTGAAAGGCTCGCCCGAGATGGGCGAGCCCTGCGTACTACTTGCGAATGCCCAGATCGTTGATGAGCTTGGCGTAGCGGGTGGTGTCTTTGCTCTTCAAGTAATCCAGCATCCGGCGCCGTTGCCCAACGAGCTTGAGCAGTCCGCGGCGGCTGTGGTGGTCCTTCTTGTGCGTCTTGAAATGTTCGGTGAGGTAGTTGATTCGCTCGGTGGCGAGCGCGACCTGCACTTCGGGCGAACCGGTATCACCCTCGTGCGTCTTGAACTTGACGACGATGTCTTGCTTCTTGTTGTCGAAATGGATCGGCATTTTTCATCCCTGCTTTTTCCGGCCCGCCGCTGCCGACATGGCTGGCGTGCGGGTCCAGAGTTGGTTTGTGACGCATCGGACCATAATGGGGTGGATCGGGAACGTCAATGGAGGGCGGGGCGCGTGTGCAGCTCTACAGAATGCGAGACGTGTACCGATGGGTGGTTGTGCCGTCGCCTAGCTGTCCGCACAAGCCGATAAGTTGCTTTCTCGACGCGCGAGATCGAAAACCCATTGGTGCGCGTCGCCCTCGTTCACGACTGGCTGGTCACCATGCGCGGCGCGGAGAACGTGCTTTCCGTTTTGGCCGAGCTCTACCCCGATGCGGATCTCTTCACGCTCGTGCACAAGAAAGGCGCGCTGTCGCCGGAGTTGGAGGCGCGCAACATCCGAACCAGCTTCCTCCAGCGGATGCCCTTTGGCGTTTCGGGTTATCGGCGCTACCTGCCGCTGATGCCGGCCGCCATCGAGTCGTTCGATCTGCGCAATTACGATCTTGTCATTTCCTCAAGTTACTGCGTGGCCAAGGGCGTTATCACCGATCCGCAGAGCGTGCACCTTTCCTACGTCCACACGCCGATGCGTTACGTGTGGGAGCAGCAGCACGAATATTTTGGCGCGGGCCGAGCGGGGTTTTTCACGCGGCTCATCGCGCGGCTTGCCACGAGTCGTCTTCGCGCTTGGGACGAGGGCAGCGCGCGCCGCGTGGATCGCTACTTCGCCAATTCGCATCATGTCGCCCGCCGCGTGAAGAAGCGCTACGGCGCGGTGGCCGAGGTGCTTCACCCGCCGGTGGACGCGGCGCGTTTCGCCATCGATCCGCGTGGCCCCGGCGACTACTTCCTGATGGTCAATGGGATGGCGCCCTACAAGCGAATCGACCTGGGCGTCGAAGCGTTCGGTCGGCTCGGAAAAAAGCTCGTCGTCATCGGCGGGGGAATGGACGAAAAGCGCGTGCGGGCGCGGGCCGCGGCCCATGTGGAATTTCTCGGGTACGTCCCGAGCGCAGCGCTGCCCAACCTTTACGCGCGTGCGCGTGCGCTGATTTTTCCAGGCGAGGAGGATTTCGGAATCGTGCCGCTCGAGGCCATGGCCAGCGGGCGGCCGGTGATTGCGTTCGGGCGCGGTGGTGCGCTGGAGACGGTGACGGCGGAGACCGGCGTTTTTTTCCAGGAGCAGACCGTGGATGGACTCTGCGCCGCGGTCACCGAATTCGAGGCGCGTGAGCGAGAATTTCAACCCGAGGCCATTCGGCGCCACGCCCTCACGTTCGATCGCCCGGGGTTCAAAGCGCGACTCGGGGCGGCGATTGCCGCCGCTTACGCAGAGCTGTCCCGCGATTAATTCGAAAACGTCCACTATGATACGCTTCTCGTTTCTGGAGGGGCGTTTGCCAGCCGGAAAGCCACAATTGCCGTTACCTGCGACGGCCGATCGCGGGCTGTCTACTTCGGTGCTTGCCGCGCATATTGAAAGCGCGGCCGGCCCGATTGGTGGCGCTGGAAGCGCCCGATCACATAGCGGGCTCCTCCGGTGCCTCCTCAGCGCACCGAAAAGTGCGCTTCCGGGGGCTTGCTCGCCGCAAGCGGCCCCCCTCTGTCGCTGCGCGACATCTCCCCCGGTACCGGGGGAGTCCCCTCGTCCGCGCCTCGTAGCCGGCCCACGTTCGACCGTCTCGGTACCACGGCAACTGTGGCTTTCCGGCTCAGTGAATCGACGTGGACTGTTGCTCATCCTGGCCCTGATGGGTTGCCGCTCCGCCCGCAACGTGCGCGATCTCCAGGCCACCATCGCCGCTAAGCCGGAGACGCTCGACTTCGGCGTGCTCCAACTCGGACAGACGGCGCAGCGCTCGGTCACGGTTTCCAACGGCGGACGGCGACCGCTGGTGCTGCAGCCGCTGGCCTTCGACGGAGACGGCGCCAGCTTTTTCTCGAGCACGCTTCCGGCCACGACGATAGCGCCGGCAGGCTCGATAGAGTTGATGGTGACCTATGCGCCGAAGAGCGCGGGCCATCATCGGGTGCAGTTGCACGTCAAGAGTGACGCCAACAACGTGAGCGATCTGGTCATTGCGCTTTCTGGACAAACGGCGATCGACCCGTGCGCCGGCGTTGTTTGCGACGTTGCTCCCGGGAATTGTCTGCAAGCGCCAGGGACCTGTGCGGACGGCAAGTGCACCTTCCCGGTCAAATCGGATGGCACGACCTGCGATGACGGCGATCCCTGCACCGCCGGCGACGCTTGCCTCGCCGGCGTTTGTCACGGAACGCCCAGAGTGTGCGCCCAGCCCAAGCCCTGCCAAAAAGCGGGTGTCTGCACGCTGGGAACTTGCATCTACGAAGTGGACGTCGGGGCGAGTTGCGACGACGCGAACGCTTGCACCGCGGGCGACATTTGTGATGTGAAGGGCGTTTGCGCGGGGACGTTGCTGACCTGTCCCGACAGGCCCACCGCATGTGGCGTCTGCCCGGCCGTCTCGTGCAAAGCGCTCAATCTCCGCGATTTCACGCTGCCCAGCGGCGTTTACACCATCGACCCAAAAGTGACCGGTGTGGATCCTTTTTCGGCGTATTGCGAGATGACCGAAGACGGCGGGGGATGGACACTGGCGATGAAACTCGACGGCAGCAAAGCGACGTTTGCCTACGACGGCGCACTCTGGACAAACGCGGCTACGTTGACCCCAACCTCGTCCGATTTCGATCAGACCGAAGCCAAGCTGGCTACGTTTTCTACGGTGTCGTTCACGGAGCTGCGGATTGGCGTTTTGGATGGCGGGAGCACGCGTTGGTTGCGGCTCCCGTTGACCGGCGATTCGCTCCTCTCCGTTTTGAAGGGCGGCACTCACGTTGGCACCAGCGCGGGCCGCGCAGCGTGGGAAGGCCTGATGGCAAGCGCTTCGCTCGAGCCCAATTGCAATCAAGAGGGAGTGAATGTGGCTCCGTCGTTATCGAACATCGGAAGCGCCAGGGCACGGTTGGGGATCGTGGGCAACAATGAAAACGACTGCGTAACCCCCGATTCGGTGCTGGGGCTTGGGATCGCCGGAACCGCGACTTGCGGCGCTGCGATTGCAACGACCTGCGGCAATGCTTGCGTGGCGAGGAATGGGGGCTGCGTGGCCGATTGTGACAATGGCGGTCGCGATACGAAGACCTTCGGTTACATCTTCGTTCGCTGACCGCGGCCCCTTGCAGGCCGAGCGGCTGCTTGCTTAAAGAAGCCCCATGCTGCGCCAGCGCGCCCGTGTTGTCTCGACAACTTTGTTTGCCGCGGACTTGGTCGCGGTGGCCGCGGCGTTTTTTTTCGCTTATGGCTTGCGGGCTCGATTTCCGTCGGCGTTTTTGCGCGCGGCCGCACCGTTGTCCGCCTACTTGCCGTTAGTCGCGGTTGCGCTGGTGGCCTGGTCGGTGGGTGGAGGACTGGCCCAGTTTTACCGGTCGCGCCGTGTGCGGCCAGTCTCGCTGGATCTCCTCCGCGTCGCTTCGGTGGCTTGCACGGTGGGTGCGGCCACTTTCGCGGGGGCGTTCGCGCTGCGCTTGCTTGACGTGTCGCGTGTCTTCGTCGGACTTTTTACGCTGCTGGTATTTTTGGGAACCACCGGCGTGCGCGTGGCGGCCTGGCTGGTGGTGCGGTCCGCACGCCGGCGAGGGCAGGGGCTGCGCACGGTGGCCATCGTGGGAAGTGGCGAGGCGGCGGAGGAGGTCGGGCAGACCATCGCTCGCCATTCGGAGTGGGGACTCGTGGTGGCGGGGTATGTCGATGCGGGCAGCGAGCCCGACGGGGCGCCGCTCCGCCCGCTGCTCGGGGCGCTTACCGACCTCGCTTCTATTTTGGAAACGCAGGTCATCGACGAAGTGATCTTCGCGGTGGGGCGCGGTCGTCTCGACGATCTGGAACCGGCTTTTCTCACCTGCGAAGAGCTCGGTGTCGGAGCTCGTCTAGTGCTCAACTTTTTTCCCCACAAACTTTCGCGGCTCTCCTTCGAGGAGATGGACGGCATTCCGGTACTCGGTTTCGACACCGTCCCCACGCACGCCTGGGCGCTGGCCATCAAACGCGCCTTCGACGTGGTGCTCTCCGGCGTGGCGCTGGTGCTCCTGGCGCCGCTTTTCGCGCTGGTGGCCGCGGCCGTCAAAATGTCAAGTCCGGGGCCGGTGCTCTTTCGCCAACGCCGCGTGGGCCTCAACGGCCGCGAGTTCTGGTTCCTGAAATTTCGCTCGATGGTGCTGAACGCGGAGGCGCAGCGCTCATCGCTCGCTGTGCACAACGAGGCCGATGGCCCGGTTTTTAAGATTCGCCACGATCCCCGCTTGACGGCCGTGGGCGCGGCGTTGCGCAAGACGTCGCTCGATGAGCTGCCGCAGCTGTGGCACGTTTTCGCCGGCGAGATGAGCATCGTGGGCCCGCGCCCGCCAATTCCCAGCGAGGTTGCACAGTACAAACGGTGGCAGCGGAGGCGGCTCTCGATGAAGCCGGGGCTGACCTGTTTTTGGCAGGTTTCTGGGCGCAGCGAGATTGGATTTGAGGAATGGATGCAGTTGGACCTGCGGTACATTGATTCGTGGAGTTTGTGGCTTGATCTGAAGTTGGTTCTGCGGACCATTCCTGCTGTCTTACTTGGGCGGGGGGCGCACTAAATTTCACTTTGGCGTGAGCATAAAAAATTGATCGCCTGCGCGGCGTGCGGGGCGGGTCGCGCCAGTCGGGCAGATTCCGTGCGGTGCGGTTATTGATCGTGCGAGGGGGCCTTTGGAGGAGTTGGCAACCTCGGAGGCTCCGGTCGCGCACCGCACGGAACCCGCCCGCCCGTCACGACCTGAGGATAATGGGTGGATTTTTGATCCGATGAAGTTCTAAAGATTCGTGTACGCGCGGACGTTGACCGGAACCGTGACTTGATAAAATATCATGTCACTGAATTCCACTTCAATCAGCACGAACCGATCGCGGGCACCGTACACCGCGCAGGCAGAGTGCCGAACTTAAGTCACCCTAGGCCGCCCGAGAGATAACGCCGTCTCCACCGCACGCACGGTGTCCTCCAGGGAAGCTCGCTCCGACAATAGAAGGGTGGCTCCCAGGTCCCGCAGTGCAGCACCCTCGCTCGTCGACGCAGCCCGCGCCAAAATGGGAAGAGCCGCGTCACCGCCCTCGACGCGAACCACGCGCATGGTGAGTTCGGCATCGGGCGGCGAGACCACGAGGAGGTCGGGTCCCTCGGGATCGTCGGTCAGCGCGGCGACCAGCATGCTGAGATCGCGAGCTTGGAGAATCTGCATGCCGAGCGACCCGAGCGCGCGCTCCAGTCCCTCGGGCGGTGCGCCGGAGAGCACCACGTGGTGTCGCGAGACCCGCTCGGCCAGCGAAAGAAAACCGGAGATGGCCTCGTGCGCGCCCGCGCGAACACCAGTCAGCCGCACGCCGACGCCCACGCGCCCGAGCGGGCTGGGCCGGCCTTGGTGCGTCGCTGCGCCCGTCAGTGCGATCACGCCATCGAAAGTTGGCACCGTGAGCTCGATGCGCAGATCGACGTCGCGGGGCGGGGGCTCGTCGACCTCCACGAACATGCCGCCGATGGAGAGGTTCAGCACAATCCCCGGCCGGGCCTGTTCGCCCCAGCGCAACGTGCAGGGGAGTTGCACATGGTAGCGCTGCTCGGAGCGCTGAGGCTTAGCTAAGCCCAGTTCAACTTGAAGCTGATGCACCCACCGCTCGTCGCGGGCGGCGTGCGCGGTCACCGAGGCCAGCGTGGCCAGAAACCGCTCCGTCGATTCGATCGACTTCGGTTGGACTTCCACGAGGTGTAGCTGCGTGTCGCGCACCACGGCCCGCGCGGCCTGCAGCGCCCGCTCGGGGGCACCGTTGGTCACTGCGCGTAACACCGCCACCGCCGAGTCGCGTGAACCGGCTGCGTAGACCTGCACCGCGGCGTCACCGCCGAGCGCGCGGACGAGGCGCTCCACCACCTCGATGAGCTCGCGGTGGCGAATGCGGGCGCGCGGGCAGGGCAGCATCGCCAACGGTGTTGGGAGCGTGAAGGTCGGGGTCGGCGCGGATTGGGCAGGTCGCTTCAACCAACGCATTGTTAGGATTCTAACATGGCGTTCGTTGGAACTCCGCGAATGCGACGTGCCGCGCTCGTCAAATCACGCGTTCCAATTCGAAATCCTTCGCGAAGGGATTGCGAAACCGAACGGTTTCCAAAACGCGGCCATCTTGAAAATCTTCGCTCAAGATAACGCCGACCTGATTGAGACGCGCGCAGGCCCAGAGCTGGGCGTCCCAGTAGGGGAGCTTGTGTGCGGCGACGCCACGAATGGCTTCGACGACGACTTCCTCGGTGACTGGAAGAACCTCCCAGACGGCGCGAAGCGTTTCGATTCGCGCGGCGGCAACGTGGACCGAAAGGGGGTCGGTGAGCTTGCGGGTCACCACGCGAAAAAACTCGCCCAGGATTTGGCTCGTGAGAAAGACGTCGCTTCGGTCGCTCAGAACCTCGAGAAGATCGCGGCTGCACTGGAGGCGAGCGGGTTCGCTTCGATCGTGCGCGTAGACGAGGACGTTGGTGTCGAGAAGGATTCGCTTCACTTTGCATCTCGGTCATAAAGCTCCTCGCGCGTCCATTTTCGCCCGCCACGCAACGGACCTTTTTTGACAAGGTCATCGATGAACGCGATGAGCTTCTTGCGCGCGGCTTCGCGGGGCATCGATTCGGCGCCCATCCGCTCGAGGCCCAGGTCGATGGCGCGGCGAATGACGTCTGCTTCCGGGACCTGCTCCTGCGCGGCGCGGCGCTTCAAACGGCGATCTTGAGAACGCTCGAGGTAGACCTGTTTGCGGAGGAGCTTTGGCATATACAGCATGATATACATTACGTGCGTCGTGTTGCTAGCCGGTCTCCCGGACGTGCCGCTCCACCAGCGCCTTGAGCGCGGCGATGAAGTCCGGCCGATCATTGAGCGCCGGAGCGCGAACGAACGACGTGATGCCCGCCTCGGTGGCGATTTTTCGGAAGAGGATGTCGATCTCGTAGGTCGTTTCCGAGTGATCGCTCACGAACGAAATGGGCACGATGGCCACGCTGCGTTTGCCTTCGGCGGCGAGTCGGCGCAGCGTGGCTTCGGTGGTCGGTGCGAGCCACTTCATCGGGCCGGCGCGCGATTGAAACGAGAGTAAATGGTCGCACCCGCCGAGGCGGCGCACCACGCCAGCCATGGTGGCTTCGATTTCGCGCAGATAGGGATCGCCTTTTTCGATGAGCCGTTGCGGGACTCCGTGCGCGGAGAAGAGTAGCTGCGCGTCGGGAGGAGAGGCGGCGAGCGCTTCTTGCGCGGTTCGCGCCAGCGCGTCGAGATACGCGGTGTCCTCGGGGTAATGCTCGATGAAGCTGAGCGGCAGACGTTTGCCAACGCGCGCGGTGAGATCGAGCAGGCTCGTCTTCACCGACGCGCGACACCAGTGCGGGTAGAGCGACAGTCCCACCAGGCGCGTGCAGCCGGCGGCCACCGCGCGATCGACCGCTTCCTGTGCCAACGGACGCCAATAACGAAATGCGGTGTAGACACGAAAGTCAGCGCCCAGCGCCGCTTGGAGCGCGATCCGTTGCGATTCGGTGCAGGGACCTTGCGGCGAGAATCCGCCCATGGCGCGGTAGAATTCGGTGCTTTTTTTTCGGCGCAACCGCGCCATCATTTTTCCGAAGGCGCGCTGACCGAACCAGAACTGGAAGATGTAACGATCGGAAAAAAGATTTTCGAGAAACGGCTGCACCGCCTCGAGCGAATCGGGGCCGCCCATGTTCAGCAGCGCGACACCGATCTTCACCGCGCGCCAGCCTCGTGCACGATTTCCACGAGCGCGCGCGCTTGGGTCGGTTCGGTCTCCGGAAGAATGCCATGGCCCAAGTTGAAGATGTGTGCGCGCGCGGTGCGGCCGGCGTTCACAACTTCCGTGGCGCGCTGTTGCAGATCGGGCAGCGGGAGGAACAGCGCGGCCGGATCCAGGTTCCCTTGCACCACCGCGTCCGCGCCGAGCGCCGCAATCGACGATTCCAGCGACTTGCGAAAATCGCAACCCACCACGTCGGCGCCCACCTGCCGCACCAGGTCCAGCATGCCCGCGTAGCCGGTGCCGAAATAAATGAACGGCGCATCGGGACAGTGCGCTTTCACGGCGGCCCGAATGCGCGCGTTGCAGGGCAGGGCGAAGCGCGCGTAATCGGCCGGCGCCAATTCGCCCGCCCAAGAATCGAAAAGCTGCGTGGCCTGCGCGCCGGCGTCGAGCTGCGCGCAGAGATAACGGATGGTGGTCTCGGTCAATTTCTCGAGGAGCCGATCGGCTAGCGCGGGCCTTTCGAAAAGCATGCGCTTCGCGCGCAGATAATTTTTCGAGCCGCCGCCTTCCACCGCGTAGGCGAGCAGCGTCCACGGTGCGCCGGCAAAACCGATCAGCGGTACACGCCCAGCCAGCGCCTGCCGTGACAGCATGATCGCTTGTAATACGTATGACAAGCGATCACGAATGTCAGGCACTGCGAGCCGCGCCACGTCGTTTTCACTCCGCACCGGCGACGGCAAATGCGGCCCGCGGTCGCCAAGCTCGAGCTCCAGCCCCATCGCTTCCAGCACCAATAAAATGTCGGCGAACTGAATGGCGGCGTCGACACCCAGCGCATCGACCGGCTGCACCGTGACCTCAGCGGCCAGCGCCGGCGTTTTGCACAGCGTGAGAAAATCGACGCGGGCACGGATGGCGCGGTACTGCGGCAAAAAGCGGCCGGCCTGGCGCATGATCCAGATTGGCGTGGTGTCCGTGCGCAGGCCGCGCGCCGCTTGAAGAAAACGATCGTTGATCATGCCGCGCTTCCGTTGTTGTGCTGATCGCCGACCAGCTTGCCGTCTTTGATCGAGCGCACGCGGCTCGCCTGCGCCGTCGCTTTGGGACCGCGGGTGACCATGGTGATGCTGGCCGAAGTTGCAACGCACGAGGCGCGCAAGAGGTTCAAGATTTCGGCGCCGGTTTTGGAATCGAGACTGAAACCCATGGGGCGGGGTATAGCGGAAAACCGGTGCCAGAAGGCTAATGACGCCCGATTTGCCGGAGCGCCAGCATGTTGTGCCCCGGCCGGCGGCGGGCATCGCGCGCCATCAGAATCGCGCTGGCTGCGGTGAGACCGACGAAGAGCGCCACCACGAAGGCAAGCTTGCGGCTGGGCGTGAGGAGGAGGCGCGGCACCGTTGGGAGATTAACACCGGCGGTGCGGAGGTGGAAGAGGCTTAGCGGCGGCGTGTCAACTGGGCCGTTCGAGTAAAGCCCATCGGCGGCGGTGAGCTCGCCCTTATCCTCATTGTCCTTCATCTATTTTATTTAGGGCGAGCGCCGTTGAGGTAGACGCCGCCGTCGCCGGTCGTGTCGATCGCCTCGAACATCGAGGGCGACCATCCCGAACCGCCGTTGATCTGCACCACGCCTCCTGCCACAGCGGCCACGCGCGTGTTGGCCGTTGCAGCGACGTTGATGATCTGCATGGTCGAGCTGTTGTCCACGGTGAACGACGGCGCCGCGCCGCTGCTTTCCTCGAGCGTAACACCGTTGAAGATCATCTGCGCCTGGTCCCCCGTCTGCGCGAGATTGGCGGCCAAGGTGATGGCCGGCCCGTCGAACTCCACGCGCGACTGGTTGTTGGCGTTGGGCTCCGTCACATCCACCTTGCCCGTAAATTTCAGATCGCACGCGCCCGTCGCGTAGACGTTGAGGCTCGTGATCGCACTCATCGCGTAGGAAAAGGTCGGGTTGCCGGGTGTCGCGGAAAAGTCCATGCCGCCGTCGCGCGGCGTGTTACTGGTGATGTCATCGGGAATGGTCTTCTTGACATCCTTCAAATGGAGCGCGAGCACGATGTTCTCTCCATGATCGATGGTCAGGTTGCTCTCTTCGGACAGATCGAGCTGCCATCCGATCACGTTGGCGTTTTCCAATTTCAGATGGCCGGTCGAATTGGGTGAGGTCGGGATGTCGAACTCGCGCGTAAGAGCGCTGCCGCTTGTTAACTCTCCGTGGGTCAACGCTGCGGTCGTGCCGCCGGCGAAGAAGAGCACGACGTAAGACTCGGCGCCGTTCGCGATGCGCACGTTGACGTCGTCGTGCAGCTGAACCTCTTCGACATTCGCGCCCGCGCCGGTGGCGGTGAACTGCGTGTTGCCGAAACAGCGCAGGCCCGCATGGCCCGTGGCGAGGGTGTTGTCGAGGAAAATTTGCGAGCTGTCACTGGCCTGCAGATTCCACTGCCGCCCGCTGCCGCTCTCGATTTTGCTCGCGGTGGCCGTGAGCTTGGCCGTGCCCTCCATCGCGAAGGTGTCGGTGTCCTCGATGCGCGGCGAAAATTTCAGATCGGCGTGGTCGAGCACCAGCTCGCCGCCGCTTTTGATGGTGAGCGTGCCGGTCACGGTCACGGTGCGTTGCGACCAGATCTGACGATTGGTCACCTCGAGATCGCCAAAGGTCAACGGCGCGTTCGAACCACCATCGCCGCTGTTTGGCTGCATCTGGTTGTCACCAGCTTTCGGACAAGCCGTGATCGACACCACTATCGACACCAGGGTTGCGTATGGCCTTTGCATGAAAGCCTCACGGAGACGGCGTGGACGTAAGATCCTCGAGCGAGCGAATCGTGACGAGGCCGACGAAGTGAACACGCGACTCCTCGGTCGAAGTCGCCGGTCTGTGTCCCGGTCTGCGTCCGAAGCGCCGTGGCATTTTATCATACGACAAGAAAACCGGATCGCTTCGCGCGTGCCAAGGCATGGTTGGGTCCCAGGCTCGGATTGCTCGGAACAGCGTTGGCGTTTTGCTGCGCCCCAGCCCCATCGTGGATAATGCATCGATGAAGCGACTCCTCCCCCTCGTCGTGCTCGCGCTCTTGTCCGCTCCTTGCCTCGACACATCCTCAAAGTAAGCTTGCCGCTTTCTCAGCACATCGATGCAGGTTCTTTTGTCTCGCTGAACAAAGAGTACCTGCGGCTGGCGCTTCCGGACGGCGGCGCGTTGCATGTCACGCGCAAAACACCGCTGCATGCGCCGCGCGGAGCGGTCATTCTCGTTCACGGCTTCTGCCAGAACCGCTACTCGTTTCATCTCCCGGCGCGCAGCTTCACGGCTTCGCTGGTGGCGGCGGGCTTCGATACGTGGAACGTCGATCTTCGTGGCCACGGCCGTTCGCATGATCCGCACGCTCCGGCGCCGACGTTCGAGCGCCACGCCTTCGAGGACATTCCGACGGTCTATCGTGCTTGCGTAGAGACGACCGGGCAGACGCCGTTTCTGGTGGCGCATTCGCTCGGCGCAGCCATCTGTCTTGCGGCCGCGCCGAAGCTCGATCCGCTCCCGCGCGGAATCGTTTCCATCGCCGGCCCGCTGCGCATCGGCGGTGCGGCGGTGGCGTTGGGCGCGGCGGTGCAGGTCGGGCGTTTCTGGCGCGTCTGGCCGCACCGCGCAGTGCCGTTCCAACCGCTGGCGCAGCTCGTGGCGTTGCGTCCGGAAATCCTTGGCCTCTCGCCGCCGCTTTTGCCGCACATCTGCGCGCCAGGCGCCACCGAGCCCGCCGTGATGGCCGAGCTTTTGCGGTTGTCGTTCGATCGGGCATGGCTTCCGCTGGCCGGTTCGCTCGCGCGTTGGGGCGTGACGGGGCGCTTTGATGGGCCGCAAGGAGAGGACTACGCCGCCGCGTTTCGGACCATCGACGTTCCGCTCTACGCAGCTGCGGGTGCGCAGGATCGGCTGATTCACGCGGACGAAGTTTTGCCAGCTTTCGAGACTTCCGGCAGCGCCGATCGAACTTTTCGGCTCTTCGGTAGCGTCGCCGACGGGGTGCCTTTCGGGCATGTGGATCTGCTTTGCGGCAAGCATGCACCACGGCTTGTGTGGCACGAGATCACGGCTTGGCTGCGGGCGCGAAGCTAATTCGCACTTTGGCGTGAGCACTTAAAAACTTGATCGCCTCCGCGGCGGGCGGTGCCCCGCGAACGCGCCGGGCGGGCGGGGGCAGCCCGAGGGCCGGCCCGCTCGCTGCGCAACTCCGCCAGCACGTCGATTGCAGAAAAGGCAATCGACGCGCTGACGTCAAACAGTGCTCGCCTCGTGCGGGCCGGCCCTCGGGCCACCCCCGCCCGCCCGACACGTTCGCGGTGGTGAGTTGGGTGGAAATTAGCGACGTGATTTTTTGTCAAGTTTCGATTTCGGGCTTCGTTTGCACACGCGCGCCATTTGCAAAAAAGCATCGAATCGAAATTCCA
>JAHFDP010000078.1 GCA_023248955.1 Deltaproteobacteria bacterium | reverse complement strand
GCGAGCGGGCTGGAGGCAATTTCGCAAGCCGCGCGTGCCATTCGTGCGGGCGAAGGCGAACTTTTTTTGGCGGGCGGCGTCGAGTCGATGAGCCGTGCGCCGTGGGCGGTGCAGAAACCGGAGGCTGCGCTGCCGAGCGGGCCGCTGACGAGCTTCGACACTTCACTCGGCTGGCGCTTTCCCAATCCGCGCCTGGCCGCGCGTTTTCCGTTGGAGCAGATGGGCGAGACCGCGGAAAACGTGGCTGAGCGCTGCCACGTGACGCGCGCCGATCAGGATGCGTTTGCGTTGCGGTCGCACCAGCGTGCGCTCGAAGCCTGGAATGCTGGTCGTTATACCGACGAAATTGTTGTTGTACCGCTAGACGGGCAGCGGCCCTCCCATCCGGCAGGTGAGGTGAATGCGACGATTCACTCGGCGCAGGGGGGAGGGCAGCGGCCCTCCCTTTCGGCAGGTGAGGTGAATGCGACGATTCACTCGGCGCAGAGGGGAGGGCAGCGGCCCTCCCTTTCCAACGACGAACAGCCGCGCGCCGACACGTCTATTGAAAAGCTCTCCAAGCTCAAAGCCGCCTTCCGCGCGGGCGGGACGGTCACCGCGGGCAATTCGTCGTCGCTCAACGACGGCGCCGCTGCACTCGTGATTTCCAGCGCCGCGAAAGCAAAATCACTCGGGGTCAAGCCGCTTGCGCGCATCGTCGCTTCGGCGGCGGCCGGCGTCGATCCGCAGGTGATGGGCCTCGGTCCGATTCCCGCGACTCAAAAGGTGCTCGCCCGTGCCGGTTGGAAAATCGCCGACCTCACGCTCATCGAGCTGAACGAAGCCTTCGCCGCGCAGAGCCTCGCGGTGATGCGCGAGCTTGGCCTCGACGAGTCGCGCGTCAACGTCAACGGCGGCGCCATCGCCATCGGTCATCCGCTCGGCATGAGCGGTGCGCGACTGGTCACCACGCTGGTCCACGAACTACGCCGCCGCGGCGGTGGACGCGGCCTGGCCACGCTCTGTGTCGGCGTGGGCCAGGGCGCGAGTTTGCTGGTGGAAGTGTAGCGCCCCGTGGATGGCCGGCTCTTCGGCCGGCCATGACGAATCAGTGCGTTCGCTTTTCCTGCGCGCGTCCAAGCAGTACACCGATCGCCGAATCCGCTGCGGCCACCAACGCCGCCGTCTCGTTGGCATCGCTCTCGACGCCCATCGTGTTCTCGATCCCTTCCTTGCTCGGTTTGCCTTCCGCCCATGGCTCTTTCCAGGTCGGGTCGGCCGGCGTTCCGTCCAAGAGCGAGAGCTGCACGATGGCCTTCGGATACTTGGTGGTATGGCCCATCCCGCCCATGGCGAATCCGCCAGTCTCGCCCACCACATATTTCACGCGCACCACCGCGATCGCATCAGCCCCGAGCGATTTCAGCAAGCTTGCGCGCGCCGCGTCGTCGAGCGAACGCGCCGTCTCCTCGCGCAACACGGTCGGGACGTATTGAAGCCCGTATCCTGAGCCAAGTCCGCCACTCTCGTTGGCGTCGAGCAATTTCTTGTAATCGGCGTTCGCAGCGAGCGCGTCCTTGCCGATCATGGCCCAACCCAGCGTGGAGCCCAGCTTCTCGCTGAGCATGGCGTAGACCTTCTCGCCTTGCGCAATGCGGCGTTCCTTGAACTCGCCGTTGGCCATTTCCGAGATGCCCTTCGAGACATTCACGATGGCGCCAAACCCGGTCTTGGTGTTCTTGTCGTTTGGACTGCTCAAATCAATTTCACCCGTAAACCCGACGATGGCCACCTTCTTCACCTTGTCGAAGTGCTCTTTGTTGAGGGTGACGCCGGCACAGCCGATCGCGGTCGTAGCGAGCGCGAGGCAAAGAAAATGCTTCATCGAGGACTCCTGGTTTGACGAGAATGGGCGCGGAGCGTAAGCGGTTCGCAAACCCGTTCGCAATGCGGAGTCACCATGTCTGAACTTCACTCAACACTTCGCCCCGGCCGTTTGCTGATTGGTGGCGAATGGCTCTCCGCGCAGAACGGTGCCACGCGGGCCACCGTCAATCCCGCAACAGAAGAGAAAATCACCGACGTGGCCGATGGTGGCGAAGCCGACGTGGAGCTGGCCGTGCAAGCCGCGCGCAAGGCCTTCGACAGCGGACCGTGGACGCAAAAAATGACCGCCGCCGATCGTGGACGCGCTCTCTACAAATTGGCGCAACTCATCGCCGGACCACACCGCGACGAATTGGCCGAGCTGGAAACGCTCGATTGCGGCAAGCCGATTTCCGAGACGAAGAACATCGACATCCCGATGGTGGCGGAGATGTTCGAATATTTCGCGGGTTGGTCCACCAAAATTCACGGCGATACGATTCCGCCGCGCGGCAATGCCTTCACCTACACCTTGCGCGAGCCGATTGGCGTCATCGGCGTAATCGTGCCGTGGAATTTTCCGGCGCTGATGGCGAGCTGGAAAATCGCCGCCGCGCTGGCCGCGGGTAACACCATCATTCTGAAACCGGCCGAGCTAACGCCACTGACGGCGCTGCGCATCGGTGGACTGGCGCTGGAGGCGGGAATTCCTCCCGGTGTATTGAATGTAATTACAGGGAAGGGCACCGTCATCGGCCGGCCGCTGGTGCGCCACGCGGGCGTCGACAAGATCAGCTTCACCGGATCGACGCCGGTCGGCCAAGAGATCATGCGCGAAGCCGCGGGCACCGTGAAGCGATTGACGCTCGAGCTGGGTGGAAAATCGCCGAACGTGGTTTTCGCCGATGCCGATCTGGAGGCGGCGGTGCGCGGCGCGGCAACGGGCATTTTCTACAACAAAGGCGAAGTGTGCGCGGCGGGCTCGCGGCTCTTCATTGAAGAATCGGTGCGCGACGAATTTTTGGAGAAGCTCAAAGGCCGGGCGGAGGCGCTGAAGTATGGCGATCCGTTCGATCCCAAGACGCGGCTCGGGCCGCAGATTTCCGCGGGGCAGCGCGATTCGATTTTGGGTTACGTCGCCAAGGGCCGCAGCGAGGGCGCCAGCGTGATGACCGGCGGTGAAGCACCGAGCGGAAAAGGATATTTCGTCAAGCCAACGATTCTCGCCGGCAACAACGACATGACCGTCGCGCGCGAAGAGATTTTTGGGCCGGTGGTGGTGGCGATTCCGTTCGGTTCGTTCGAGGACGCGGTGCGGCTCTCCAACACCACGGCGTTCGGACTGGCCTCGGGCGTCTGGACGCGCGATGTGAAGAAGGCACACCGTTACGCGCGCCAAGTGAAGGCCGGTACGGTGTGGGTCAATACGTACAATATGTACGATCCGTCCGTTCCGTTCGGCGGCTTCAAGGCGTCGGGATTCGGTCGCGAGCTCGGCGCGGAAGCGGTGCACAACTACACGGAAACGAAGAGCGTCTGGATCGACCTGAATTGATAATATTGCGTAACCGTTCAGTCCGTCATGGCCGGGCTTGACCCGGCCATCCACGAGGATTTCGATGCACGTGGATGGCCGGCTCTTCGGCCGGCCATGACGACTGGTGTGCGGGACTGAGCGGATACAAAATTTCAAGTAGTAACAACAATCAGGGCTTCGTGATCTTCGCGAAGTATTCAGCCGCCAGCACGTCGCGCAGCATGCCAATGCAGACATAGTCGGGCGCCTTGCAAAACTCGGCGTTGAATCGGCAAAGCTCGCCGCGCGCATTGCGGCAGAATTGATCGAACCCGCCTTCGTCGCAGGGGTCGTCGATGTTCTCGGCGATGTTGGCGATTCGCGCGGCGGCATCCATTGCGAAACCTTATACTCCGCGGCCATGGAACTCGCCGGCACGCTCGCGCTGAACGATGTGGAGACGCTGGTCGTGCGTGGCCCCGATCGCGTGAGTTGGCTCGAGGGACTTTGCACCAACACCGTCAAGCGCGCGCCCGGCGGCGGCTGCTACGCCTGCTTTCTGCAGCCAAAGGGCAAGCTTCTGACGGATGCGGACCTTCGCGTTTACGACGACCGGATCGAAATCGACACGCCCGGGGGACGTCGCGATCCCCTCGCGGCGATGCTGGACCGCGTGATCATCATGGAAGACGTACAACTCGCACCCGAGGCGCGCTACCGATTAGCGGTTTTCGGACCTGCCGCGATCGCCGCCGCCGAGCGCGCCGCCCACGCGACTTTGCCCGCTGTCGAAAATGATTTTGCGGTTGGTGAAAACGGCGCAACGCTGGCGCGCACTTGGTACGGCGCCGAGTTGGTGACACCAAATATTCTAAATATCGAAACACAAAAAATCACTGCAGAGTCGTTCGAATCACTGCGCATCGAACGCGGCGTGCCGAAATTCGGCGTCGATTTTTCCGAAGACGCCAACCCGCTCGAGGCCGGACTCGACCGTGCGCTCGAATTCAAAAAGGGCTGCTACGTCGGGCAAGAAGTCATCGCCAAGATCACGTTCCGCGGCCACGTGCACAAGCGATTGATGCGTGTTTCCATCGAAGGCGCGCCCGCGCTCGGCTGGGTGAATTATCTCGATGCCGAGCCCCGCAAAGCGGTCACCTTGCTCGACGGCCGCGACGCAACCGTGCTCGGTTTTCCTTATCGTTCGAAAAAAAATCCAGTGGGGGATTAGGGCGTGTCCTTAAATTCGTTCGGCCTGCGGCGAGCGATCGCGGGCCGTTTCCGACCGTGCTCCGGCGGGGGCCGCTCGACGCACCGCAAAGTGCGCCTTCGCGTCCTCCTCGTGCGCGCGCTCGCAATCGACCCACGCTCACTCACCTTAAGCTTCGCCCGAATTTAAGGACACGCCCTAATGGCAACCGTTCTGGTGGCGATCCGTGACTTGATGTTTTCGTCCCGCGTTCACGAGTGCGCCAAGTCAGCGGGCGTTACATCGGCGTCAGCACGGCGTGGTGAGCCAATCATCGACTGGGCGCGCAAGGAGAAGCCGGCCATACTTTGCGCGGACATCGGCGATCCGGCCGTTGGCGCAATCGAAGCGGCGCGAGCGATCAAGGCCGATCCGGAATTAAGTGGAATCTACTTAGTGGGGTTTGCGAATCACACGCTCGAAACCGCGCTGGCCGATGCGCGGGCGGCGGGTTTTGATGAGGTGCTTTCGAAAGGTGCTTTCACAACGCGACTGCCGCAACTTTTCTCGGGAATAAAGGGGTGAGCGGCTACCGCGGAACGCCTCGCAGCGGTTGGCGCACCCTGTGCAACAACGAGCGGTGCGTATAAGACGCCGGCGATTGCAATCAGCGCGCGAACCAAATCCATCAAAAACCGGACCCGCCCCGCGGCAATTTCGCTAACGCTGCACGCTCGTCTGGCGTGAGCACGGCATCGAGCTCAGGATGACACTCGACGAGCCGAAGAACGTCGGCGAAATCTTGAATACTCTTTGACGGCCGTCGCTGCGGCGCTGTCGCCGCACGCATCTTTGCGTGCACCAGATCGGCGGGGCTAAGGACCTTCAACGCGACGCCTTCCCATTCAATGCTGTGGACTCGCGCGATGGCCTCCACCAGTGGCTTTTCGTCACTGAACTGGATCGGCGTTCCAAAGCCTTGCCAATTGACGGAATAGGGAAATCGGCCCGTCTCCCTGAATCCCGCCGCGACGAGCGCTTCGCGCGGAACGATATCGCGATCAGGAACCGCGATATCGATATCTACCGTCGTGCGTGGCTCATCGACGTGCGCTTGTAACGCAATGCCGCCGATGATTGCGTACGGGGTGTGCGTTTCTTCGAGCACTTTGACTAACGCTAGAAGCGCTGGTTTCTTAGAATGATCCATCTCGCCCTTCATGGAATACCAGAGGCGATCCAATTCGAAGCTGGTCTCTAGCCAGTTCATGGAATCATTGTACCGGCACCGTCGACATCGGCACCATCCACGGCTTGACGTTGACGTTCAGCAGCGCACCAACGACGGCCGGGTCGTCATTCGCCAGCTTTTGTGCAGCTTCCAGCGATGCGGCGCGCGAGACCATCATTCCGCCGGAATCATCAAGGAACGGGCCGCCTATGACGATCACCATCGCGACGAGTAAGTTGCGCATCAATATCCTACATTCAGTATTTAGATACACTCAGTATTTATAAAACCCTTCCCCCGCCTTCTTTCCTAACTTCCCCGCGCGCACCAAGCGGCGCAGCACCTGCGGCGGGCGAAACCGCTCACCCAGCTCGCCACAGAGATGCTCCGCAATCGCCAGCCGCACATCGAGACCGACGTGGTCCGTCAACTTCAGCGGCCCCATCGGGTGGTTGTAGCCAAGCTCCATGGCGCGATCGATCTCCTCGGCGCTGGCCACGCCCTCCTCGAACATCCGCATCGCTTCGATCGCAATCGCAACGCCGAGTCGGCTGGTGGCAAATCCGGCGACGTCGCGTACCACGATGCAATCCTTCCCGAGGCGCGCCCCGATAGCACGCGCCGTCGCGACGACAAGCAGCGCGGTCCGCTCACCGACGACGATTTCGAGCAACTTCATGACGGGCGGCGGATTGAAAAAATGGAGACCAATTACGCGCTCCGGATTTTTCGCGGCGGAGGCAATCTCGGTAATGGAAAGCGAGCTGGTGTTCGTGGCCAAAATCGTCTCTGGCGCGGCGTGATCGGAGAGCTTTGCGAAGAGCTCTCGCTTGAGCGCCAAACTTTCCGGCGCAGCCTCAATGATCAGATGCGCACCACGCACCGCCGTCTCGAGACTCGTCGCCGCCGTTAGATTTTTTTTCGCGGCCGCGCATTCTTCGACCGTCGCCCGTCCCTTCTCCGCCGCGCGCGCCAGCGACTCCAGCGTCCGCGCCACACCGCGATCCGCCGCGCCCGGCGCCGCATCGAAGAGCCGCGTGCGGTATCCAGCACGCGCCGCGATCTGCGCAATTCCGCTGCCCATCACGCCCGCGCCGACGATCGCCACCTCGGTGATTTCCACCATGCTCATCCTCCCGCCATCGACGTGAAGCGCTCCGCCGGCAGTGTCACGAAGAGTCCGTCCGCCTCGGCAAATGGTCGGCCATCGGCGCCCAGCACGCGTCCGTGGGTTTTTACTTTGCGTCCATCGACACTCAAAATAACGGCCTCAAGAATTGCCACCGTTCCGAGCGGAAGCGGCCGTTTAAAAAGGGTGTCCAGTCGCGCCGCGAGCACGGGATAGTGCGCCACCCAGCAGCAGGCGCCCATTACTTCGTCGAGTACCGCCGCGATGCTGCCACCGTGCGCATGTTTGGGCGGACCTTCGGCACCAGGGCCAAACCAGGCCTTGCCAACCAGCGCGCCGTCGCTGGGGCGCGCGTAGTAATTCACGCGCAGCCGATCGCTGTGGGGATCGCGGGAGACAAAGGAGCGACCAGCACCAAGCTCGGCAGGGATGGCAACGCGCACCCAGGACGATTCGGGAGAGAGATCCGGCTCGGTGGTCACGGGAGTATTCTAGCAGCCTTTAATCTTTGGATGCGGCGTGGTACCGCAGGCTCCTTGCTTCGAGGGGAGCCCATGCGCGTTTCGATCTCCTTCTGGTTGGTTGCCTTGGTTGGATTCGGGTCGGGGTGCCACGCCGTCTCTTCCACGAGCACGCCTCTGCCTCTCCTCGTCGCCGATCCGACCTCACTTGATTTCGGAATCGCCACGCCTAGCAAGCGCGTGCAACGGACAATCGCGCTACACAACGGCGGCGATGGCCCGCTCACGTTCGCCGCTTTCGCCCTAAGTGGCGACGCGGCGACCTCGTTTTCGCTGCTTCAACCCGCCGACTCGAAACTCACCGCAGGCGCGACCACTAACATCACGGTAACCTATGCGCCCCAAACGACGGGCACGCACGCGGCGCAGATTTTGGTAACCAGCAACGCCTCGAACAGTCCACTGTCCATTACGCTGACCGGAAAATCGGTCGGCGATCTCTGCACTGTAATTACCTGCAATACACCACCGGACGTCTGCCATCAGGCAACCGGAATTTGCAGGAACAGCGAGTGCACGTACCTCGCAAAACCAGAGGGAGCCAGTTGCGACGGAGGGAGCGCGCCGGACGCGTGTCACGAAGGAACCGGAAGCTGCGTTGCGGGCGCCTGCACGCACGCGGCTAAGGCCGAAGGCGCCACCTGCGACGCCGGCCCCGCCCCGGACGCGTGCCACCAGGCGGCTGGCCACTGCATCGCCACTGCCTGCACCCACTTGGCCCAACCGGAAGGCGCCCTCTGCGATGACGGCGATCCCTGTACCCTCGGTGACAGCTGCCACGCCGGCGCCTGTCACGGCTCGGCCAAATGCGTCACCCCGCCACCGGCAAACTGTGAAAGCAACGACACGCTCACTTTTTTCAACGTCCCTGGCACCTGCGACACAAGCGGCGTTTGTAACTACGCCAAAGCGAGCCAGAAGTGCAGCGGCGGCAAATGTGCAAGTGGAGCCTGCGTGGGTGGAACGCTCACCGTGGCAAGCGGCACAACGTTCGACCTCAGCAAAGACTCGAGCAACGGTCGCACCGTTCCCGACGGCGTGGCCTTCTCCGTCGCCGCACCCGTCACCGCCGGATCGAGCTCGGTCACCCTCAGAACAGTGGCAAATGGGATCGGACCTGGTGACCAGGTTTTGCTCATCACACTGCGCGATCGCGCGGATACCGCGGGTACTTTCGACTTGCTGAACGTTGCCTCGATCAACGGCACCACCGTGGCGTTCGCAAACGTTCCCATCCACGACCACCGCGGAACCGTCGAGCTTCTGCGCGTTCCGGGCTACGATACGGTCACGGTTCAGGCCGGAGGTACGCTTACCACCGCGCCGTTCGACGGTGCGACGGGCGGCATCCTGGCGTTGCGGGCGGCGGGTGTCATGCAGATCGATGGGACCATCGACGCCTCGGCGATCGGCTTTCGCGGAGGAACGGTCGCCACTGGACCTGAAACAGCATGGGGCAGCGTTCCTTTGGGCAGCCCGCCCGGCGCTGGGGGCGACGACCTCTGCGGCGGCGGCGGCGGTGGTGGCGGCATCTTCGCTATGGGCGCCGACAATGTTTGCGGCACGACGGCGGCGATTGACGACGGCGGCGGTGGTGGCGCGGGTCTTGCTGGCAATAGCGCCTTTACGGGCGGCACCTCCGCAACCAACGGCAGCCCCGGAACAGAGGGCGGCGGCGGGCTTGCGGGCTCAGGCCTTGGCGGTGGAGGAGGAGGCGGCGCAGACTGCCCGCTTTCGGGAACCACTCAAAACAGCAACGGGGGTGACGGTGGTAACGGGGCCAACGCGTTCACCCGGGGGCTCGGCGGATTGGGCGGAGGCGGCGGCGGGGCGGGCGGCTCCGGTTGCGGTGGGTGCGGCGGCGGCGGCGGTGGTGCGGGAAGCTCCGGCCAAAACGGTGTCGGGAATTTCGCTGCGCAAAACTCGGCGCTCCTTCAGCTCGGCGCCGGAAGCGGCCTGGGAGGTGGTGGTGGCGGTGGTGGTGGTGGTGGATGCAACGAAATCGGCAGCGAAGGCACCGGCGGCGCACCCGGCGGCGCGGAAAACAACCATACCGCGGGTGTCTTAGTCAAAGGCGGCGCAGGCGGTAGCAACGTCTCCACCAGCGCGCGCGGTGGCGGTGTGGTTTTCCTCCTCGCTGCTCAACTCAATGTCATTGGCGAGGTGCGAGCTGATGGCAGCCTCGGCGGCGCCGGCGGAAACGGAGCGAAGGGTGGAACCGGCGGATTCGGCGGCGGCGGCGGCGGCGGGGGAGGCGGCGGCGGCGCGGGAGGCACCGGCGGAACGATTCGACTCGTCGCTGGGAGCATGTCACTCGGCACGGGGCTCGTTCACGCAACCGGAGGCACGGGAGGCCAAGGATCCATGGGGGCGGCTGGCGGCGTCAGCGGAAATGACAACTCGGAGTTAGGTGGCGCCGGTGGCGGCGGGGGCAATGGCGCGCGCGGTGCAAGTGGCGCTGTCGTGGCTGAATCGAGCAATATCCAGGGAGCCAGCATTCCCGACTTGACCACACCGGAATTTAGCTGCCTGGCCTCGAGCGCCAAACCGGCACCGAGCTGTGCGGGCATCCACGCCCGGTGTCCCTTCAACCCCTCGGGACCCTACTTTGTGCAGCCGCCCGACTCTTCGCGCGTGACCGAGGTGACTTGCGACATGACCACCGATGGCGGCGGATGGACTCTGGTCTGGCAAGAACCCCGGTCGGGCGACCTCTCCCTCAGCGCACTCGATTACCTGGTGACCGATCCCGCTTTGCGCAACGGCTCGAGCGAACTCCTTCTCGGAATGTTGGACTCCAACGGCGCTGTCAACGGAGCATCGGCGCGCATGAGCCTGAGTCCCAACTGGGTGCGCCAAAGCGCGCTGGTGTTCCCCGGCAACGACGAAGCCCTCGGGGTCTTCGTTGGCGGTATTGATCAGGGCGAAAAAACGTTGCGCTATGGATTCGGAGGCTTCGATTCGATCTGCGGCGACCCCTGGACGGCGAAGGGGCGCGGACGAATCTGCATCGAAGGAAGCAGTGCGCCCTTCTTCGGCGGATTCAATTCCGGCGAGGCGGATTTCTGCACGTCCAGCGACAAGGCTGCGAGCACGAGTGGCTGCACCAGCGCCGGTCTGCGGTTCTTCATCGCGATGCGGTAAGCCGGCACCGCTAAAACGGAAATACGTTGACGGGTACGCTGCTGTTGCTGAACGCGTTATTCCCGAGCTGGCCGTAGTCGTTGGCCCCCCAACATTGGACGCCGCCGTTCACGAGCGCACAGGCGTGGCTCGTCCCCACGCCAATGCCCCATACACCACTGGACAATCCAGAAACCGAAACGGGCGCCAGCCGCTCCGTGAGTGTGCCATCGCCAAGCTGCCCCGACCGGTTGTCGCCCCAACACTGAACGCCGCCATTCACGAGTGCGCAGGTCGAATCCACTCCGCCTCCATTGTCCGTCCCAGGCATGAGCATCTGAACGCCATTGGAGAGCCCCAAGGGTAGGACGGACGCAAAGCTATCCACCGTGGTGTTATTCCCCAGCTGGCCGTATGCGTTGAACCCAACGCATCGCGCGGCGCCGTCTATCACCACGCAGGTGTGGTCGAGCCCCGCCGCGAGATGCTGCACGTTGCCGCCAAAAACGGTGGCCAATGTTGGGACCTTGCTGTCGTGCGTTGAGTTGTTCCCCAATTGGCCCTTGTTGTTGCTGCCCCAACACCAAACGCTCCCTTGCACAAGTGCGCAAGCATGATCGTAGGCCGTGGCAATCTCCCGAACGTCGCCGGTCAGCCCTTGAACCTGCACCGGAACCGAGCTGCTCACCACCGTGTTGTTGCCGAGCCAGCCGTAGGCATTGTAGCCCCAGCACTGCATGCCTCCGTTGACGATAGCGCAGGCGTAGTCGTATCCGGCAGCGATGGCCTGCACACCATGGTCAAGGCCAACGACCGCGACCGGCGTGCTGCTATCGAACGTGGAATTGTTTCCAAGCTCACCGGAGGCGTTGTGACCCCAGCAGTGGGCCCCTCCATTCACCATGGCGCAGGAAAAATCATGACCACCGGCAGCGACCGCTTGCACGCCGGAGTGAAGACCTACCTTCACCGGAATGCTTCGACTCGAAAGAGTTCCGTCACCGAGCTGGCCTGCGTTGTTGCTTCCCCAGCATTGGATGCCACCGTCCACCACTGCGCAGGAATGCTGGGAAGCAGAGGCGATACTCAGTATGCCGTGGTTTAGTCCGACAACCTGGACGGGAACAAGAACCTCTCCATTCGTCTGAGCGTTGTTCCCGAGCGCGCCACTGTAACCCCAGCATTTGACCGATCCATCGACAATGGCACACGTGTTGTTGGTTGCCGCCGTAATGGCTTGCACGCCACTCGTCAAACCACCCACCTGAACCGGAGCGCGGCTTATCGTCGTGGAGTTGTTTCCAAGAGCGCCCTCACTGTTGTCTCCCCAACACTGTGCGCTGCCGTTAACCAATGCGCAGGCGTGGGCCGACCTGGGGCTCATGGCCACCACCGTCGCGTTCGCCGTTAGTCCCAAGACGGTGACCGGCGCAAGGCGATGCATCGTGGTGTTGTCGCCAATCTGGCCGCTGCTGTTTTCCCCCCAGCACATCACGGCGCCGTTCACCACGGCGCAGGAGCTGTAGAGACCAGCAGCAATCGACTGGACACCGGCCGTGAGGCCCTGCACTTGGTTGGGTACGTTGGGTACGAAAGACCCATTGTTGCCTAGTTGACCAAAATCACCCCATCCCCAACACTTCATCCCGCCATTGACGAGCGCGCAATTGTGCTCCCAGCCACCCGCGAGCGCGGTAACGCCACTCGTCAAACCGACAACCTGGACCGGAACCAGGCTGTTGTTGGTGCTGTTGTTTCCAAGCTGGCCGTGCTGATTCCATCCCCAGCATTGAACGCCGCTGTTCACCACGGCGCAGCCCCCGTCTTGGTGCACTGCTAGCGCCAAAACTCCAGCGGTCAGTCCTGAGACTTGGACAGGTACGTGGCTTTCGTTCGCCGCGTTGTTTCCAAGCTGGCCAAAGGTTCCATCTCCCCAACACCGAACGCCACCATTGACAATCGCGCAGGAGAAATGCCCCCCCGCCACCACCGTCTGAACGCCCGAAGCGAGACCGTAGACCGGCGTCGGAACAAGCCGAAGGTTACTCGTGGTGTTGTCACCGATCTGGCCGTAGGCGTTTGCCCCCCAACACTGCGCGCCCCCGTTCACCACGGCGCAAACATGATCATCACCGCCGGAGATGTTTGGGCCGGTCACGTAATTGCTCGGCGTGGGGCTTGGATTGGTCTCCAAGATCGTGCCAATTCCCGAGGCATTTCCCAACGTCGCGTTGACGGGGTTCGAAGTCGTCACCAAGAACTTGAGATTTCCCAGGTAGCCCGAGTGCGCCAGCGTGGTGACCACGACGTCCATCGCCGTCTTGCCCGCGGCGATGGTCCCGGTCGCCGACAAGCTGATGTAATCCGTTCCCGCTTTGGCGGTTCCATCGCGCGTGACGTAGTCGAACGTCACGGCGGCATTGATTGCAGCGCTCAGGGATACCTTGAACGTGATGGGATCACCTTCGTTGGCCCAGGCTGCCGCGGTGATCGAGAGCGTTGGTTTTTTGCAAAGGAGTCCCGCGCAAAGACCCGATTGGCAGTCGGCGTTCCCCAGGCAGCCGAGCCCGTCCGCGCACGGGCCGCACGAACCGCCGCAATCGACGTCCGTTTCGGCACCGTTTTTTACTTTGTCGCTGCAACTCGCCGCGGAGCAGATGCCGTCGCTGCCGCACACACCGGATCGGCAATCGATCGCCGTATGGCACTTGAGACCATCGCCGCAGGGTCCACAGTTCCCGCCGCAATCGACGTCGGTCTCCTTGCCGTTCTTGGTCTTGTCGTCGCAAGAAGACGCAGCGCAGAGTCCGCCCACGCACACCGTGGACGCGCAGTCGCTCCCTGCAAGACACTTCTTTCCGTCGCCGCAGGGACTGCACGATCCACCGCAGTCAACGTCCGTTTCGCCGCCATTCTTGAGGCTGTCGCTGCACGATGGTGCCACGCAATTTCCTTCGATGCACCGATCGCCGCCGGCGCATGCCTTGCCGCAGCCACCGCAGTTCGCCAAATCATCCTTGACAAAAACGCAAGTGCCGGAGCAATCCTTCTGCCCGGTCGCACACGGTTGCAACGTTCGTCCGACCAACGAAACCGCCACCTGGCGCGCCGAATCGACGTCGGTCTCGAGGATCAGCGAGGCGCCGTCGGCCCCTTCGCTACCGGCACCGACGTAGGTGACCGAGAGCGTAGCGCTTTGACTGGGCCGCAGATCCTGGAGCGCGTCAGGGAAAGCACCGAGCTGAAACGTGGAGCGTACGTCATGAACAATGCTCGCCTTGCTCACGTGCAACGCCGCCTGCCCGTCGTTGCTTAGGGTAACGACGAGTTTGCTGCTGGCCCCCGGACGGACGTTGCCGAAATCGAGCACAGGTGGCGTCACGTTGATGGAAAGCCGAGCGCCGCGTACCGATCCCGAGCGACAGCCAGCGGCGAGAAGAGCGAAAACAATGAGCCGTTTCATAATGGACTCCGCGTTACGCACCGAGGTGAATTTTCTAGCACGCCGTCGCCGATCCAGCGCTCGGCGCGCTACTGGAACTGGAAAACGGTGACGGGGACGGAGCTGTCCGTCGTGGTGTTATTGCCGAGGCGTCCGTCGGGGTTGGCCCCCCAGCACTGCACGCCGCCGTTCACCATCGCGCACGCGTGGGCATAGCCAACCCCCACGCTGAGCGCACCCGCTGTGATCCCTGTGACCTGCACCGGAACGAGGCTCTGAGCCACGGTGGAGTTGTTGCCGAGGTCGCCGCCATTCTGAGCGCCCCAGCACTGTACGGCGCCATTCACCAGGGCGCAGGCTTCACTCTCGTTGCCAAGAGCGATCGTCTGAACACCGCTGCCTAAACCGTAGACCGCGACAGGGAGGTTGCTATTGCTGGCCGAGTTGTTTCCCAGTTGGCCGCTGTCGTTTAACCCCCAGCATTGAGCGCCGCCATTCATGATTCCGCAGCTGAAGTAGTTGCCGCTTCCAATCAGCTGCGTCGCGGTTAGACTCGTTCCCACCGAAAGCGGAGTCAGTCTCGTGCCGCCGGTCGTTCCGTAGCCAATCTGTCCATACTCGTTACCACCCCAGCAGTAAGAAGATCCGTTGACGATCGCGCAGGCCGTGTAGTCGCCCACGGCCAATGACGAAACGCCGGAGGTCAGGCCACTCACCTGAACGGGAATGAGGCTATCCGTCGTGGTGTTGTTGCCGAGCGTGCCGGTGCCGTTGTACCCCCAACACTGGGCGCCGCCATTGACCACCGCGCAGGCGGCATTGGCTCCCATGCTGATCACCTGAACGCCGGCTGTGAGCCCCAGAACCTGAGCCGGCACAGAGCTATCCACCGTCGTGTTGTTCCCAAGCTGGCCATAGAGGTTACGCCCCCAGCACTGCGCGCCGCCATTCACGATCGCGCACGTCTGCCTCTCGTAGGCGCTCACGGCCTGGGCTCCCGTCGTCAATCCGACCACCGTCACCGGCAGGAGACTCGTCGTGGTCGAGTTGGTGCCGAGTTGGCCCCTGGTGTTTCCTCCCCAGCACTGGACCCCGCCGTTCACCACAGCGCAGTTGTGGTAGGCCCCCGAAGCGAAGCTGAGAAGACCTTTGGTTAGGCCGGTGACCTGGGTAGCCACCTGCGAATCGTTGGTGCAACTGTCATTTCCCCACGTCTTCACGACGCCGTTCACCAACGCGCCGGCACACGTGTAGTAGGTTCCCGCAGCCAAGACCTGAACGCCGCTTGTTAATCCCTGAACCTGTACGGGAACATGGCTTTCAGCAGTACTGTTGTTTCCTAGGGCATAGTTGCCGCCGTATCCCCAGCAGTGCTCGCCGCCGTTCACGATCGCACACGCAAACGATTGACCAGCAGCGATCCCCCGAACACCGGCGGTAAGGCCGTAGACCTGAACGGGAACCTGACTATCCGACGTACTGTTGTTACCAAGCATGCCGTAGCTATTGTTACCCGCGCACTGAACGGATCCATTCACCACAGCACATACACTGTACGCACCGGCGCTAATTGATTGAAAGCCTGTGCCGCCTCCAAACGCCTGGACGGGCACTTTGCTACTGGTCACGCTGTTATTGCCGAATTTGCCGTAGCCGTTGTCGCCCCAGCATTGAGCGCCACCATTGACGATGGCGCAGGCGTAGTCATATTCGACAGCGATTGCCTGCACCCCCGCCGTGAGGCCCTGGACTTGTACAGGAACCGTCGTACCGTTCACTGAGTTGTTGCCCAACCCTCCTCCCGAGGACTGATATCCCCAGCACTTCACGCTGCCGTTTACAATCGCGCAGGTAGACATCGCATGGGACTCGATGGCCTGCGCACCGCTGGTCAGCCCCACTACTTGCACCGGAACGTGACTATCCGCCGTACTGTTGTTGCCGAGCATCCCTTCAACCCCACCGACGTTGCCCTTGCCCCAGCACTGGACACCGCCGTTCACTATTGCGCAGGCGTGGTAGCGACCTACTGCAACCGCCTGCACGCCGGAATTGAGACCAAGCACCTGCACCGGTGCGTAGCTGTGCGTCGTCGAGTTGTTGCCGAGTTGGCCGTAGTTATTGTCGCCCCAGCACTGTGCTCCGCCGTTGACGATCGTGCAGCCGGTACCGGCCGATAACCTGAATGCGTTCGTGGCTCCGGTCACGTAATTCGGCGCATTCACCGTAAACGTCTGCCCGCCGCTGGTGCCGCCCGACGGCGTCGGGTTAGTTACCGTCACGCTGTAGGATCCGGCAGTGGCGAGGTCGATCGTGGTGATGGCCGCGGTCAATTTCGTCGTACTGACGTAGGTCGTCGTTCGTCCGGAGCCTGCCCAATTCACGGTCGAGGTGGAGACGAAGTTGGTTCCGTTCACCGTCAGCGTGAGTGCTGCATCACCCGCGGTGGCGGAGGTTGGATTGATGCTGGAGGTCGTCGGCGACGGGTTGTTCACCGAGAAGACCTGCGCACCGCTGGTGCCTCCGCTCGGCGTTGGATTTACAACCGTGACATTATAGGTACCACCTGCGGTACCACCGAGATCGCCCGTGGTAATCGCTGCCGTGAGCTTTGTCGTGCTGACGTAAGTCGTTGTTCGTGCTGAACCGGCCCAGTTCACACTTGAGGTGGAAACGAAATTGGTCCCGTTCACGGTGAGCGTAAGCGCGGAAGCGCCGAGCGCGGCCGACGTCGGGCTGATGCTGCTCGTCG
>JAHFDP010000077.1:8910-17123 GCA_023248955.1 Deltaproteobacteria bacterium | reverse complement strand
TGCCTTTTCTGCAATCGACGTGCTGGCGGAGTTCCGCAGCAAGCCGGGCCGCCCCGCGCGCCGCCCCCGCCCGCTCGGCGCGACGCGGGCTCGGCCCGCCGCTCAGGCGAAAAGGCATAGGTTTTAATGAGAAGCCCGGCGCGCGCAGCGCGCGATCAAGCCCCTTGCTTAGAGGCCGGCTTCATAAACGCTACGTTATCCTCGACCTGCGGCCGCCGAGCCTCATCGACAAAAGTCTCCAACAGCCTCTGGTGCCCCTGAATCAACGAAACCAGCTGACTCGCAAACAACGCGCGCTGCCTTTTGAGCTCGTCGATCTCGCTGATGATCTGCACCACGCGTGACTGCGCGGTCTGCGTAATTTTCTCCGCCTGAATTTCCGCTTCGCCCAGCCGAATGTCCGCTTCCTTGCGCGCCTGCTCCTTGATTTCCGCGGTCATCCGCTGCGCCGTGACCATCGTCTCTTGCAGCGTCTGCTCGTGTTCGCGGTACTCGGCGATGCGCTTGTCTTTGCGGCGCGCTTCTTCTTTGAGCGAAATATTTTCCTTGATGACCTCTTCGAATTCGGTCGCGCAAAGCCGCAGAAAGGCCTCCACGTCGTTCGCGTCGTAACCGTTCCATCGGCGCGCGAACTGCTTCTGCTGCATGTCGAGCGGCGTGATTTTCATTTGGGGGCTCCCGGAGAGAGAACGCTAGCACGACCGTTGCCGCGGACCATTTTTCGACTCGCACTCCATGTAAGGTAAGCTGCGACATGGTCGCCCGCCTCTCCTTCTTCCTCGACGCTGACGACGAGCTGGCGCTCTTTCGCGAGCTAGCCACGCTAGGGCTGCACCTCTATCCGCGCATCTGCGATCGCGCTTTTCGTCCGCTGCCTGTCGCTCCGGCAGCAGTGACCGAGCTCGACGCATTGGGCGACGGCGAAGATTTTTACCTCGCGGTGCCCGAGTGCGGAGAGATCCCCGTGCGCGACATCAAGCGTGGTCCCAACAAGGGCGGCGTGGAGATCGACGAGGTGAATGGCGCGGTGATTTTCTACCGCCGCTCGCGCTTCGACGAAGACGGTCTTTTGCGTTCCGGCGAAATCTGGGCCGAGCTCGAAGTGGGCGGCGACTTACGACGCGTCGGTGGCAAACCCGTCTTTTTCAAAAAGCGTCTCGACGAAGTGCTCGCCAAGATCAAGCGCCGCGCGGTCCAGAGCGATCCGCCGGCGCACTGGATCGGCGTGAGCGCCGCGCAAAGAGTGAAGCGCGGCAACCTTGTGCTCCGCGAATCTGGTCGTAAAGGCGCGCTGGTACACGTGCGGGGTTAGCACTACATTCCCTCGCCACCGAGGGAAAACATGCCCGTGCCGAGCACGTTTCAAGATCTCATTCTCAAACTGACCGAGTATTGGACCGCGCAAGGTTGCGTCTTTTTGCAACCGTACGACCTCGAAGTCGGCGCGGGCACCATGAACCCGTCGACGTTCCTGCGCGTACTCGGCCCCGAACCGTGGAATTGCGTTTATGTCGCGCCGTCGCGGCGGCCGTCCGACAGCCGCTTTGGCGAGAATCCCAATCGCCTGCATCAGCACCACCAACTGCAAGTCATCTTGAAGCCGGCGCCCGGCGATCCGCCGATGGACGTGCAGGAGGTCTATCTCGGATCGCTCGCCGCCATCGGTCTCACCGCGCGCGATCACGACCTGCGCTTTGTCGAAGATGATTGGGAAAGCCCGACGCTCAACGCCTGGGGACTTGGGTGGGAAGTTTGGTGTGACGGAATGGAAGTGACGCAGTTCACCTACTTCCAGCAGGTCGGCGGCTACGACATCAAGCCGGTCGCGGCCGAGCTGACGTACGGGTTGGAACGTATTGCAATGTATCTACAACAGAAAGACAATGTATTCGACGTCGTTTACGCGCGCCGGCCTGATGGAACGCCGATCAGCTACGGCGAAGTGTGGAAGCAGGCGGAGTTCGAGTTTTCGCACTACAGCTTTCACGCCTCTGAACCGAAGACGCTTTTCGCGCTGTTCGACACCTACGAATCCGAGTGCAAGCGGCTGCTGGCGGGCGGATCGGGGGGACAGGTTCCACTCTCCGGCGCCTGGCCCGTGCTCGCGCTGCCGGCGTTCGATCAGTGCCTCAAGTGTTCGCACACCTTCAACCTCCTCGATGCGCGAGGCGCCATTAGCGTCACGGAGCGCGCGCGGTTCCTGGGACGCGTGCGCGCGTTGGCCAAAGGCTGCGCCGATGCCTACTTGCAGACGCGCGCGCGGCTCGTTTTTCCGCTCCTCAAAGATCGCGCGCGGGCCGATCGCGAAGCGGCGCAACTGCTCACGACCAAAGCGGCATGACGCGCGCGTTTCCATTCGCGATCGCGCTGGCCTGCGCTGCGCCTGCGTTTGCGCGTGGCCACGAGCCGTGCGGCACCGCGTTCGGGATCGGCGGTGGCGGTTTACAACTTCCGGATCCCGGCGGGTCGGGTGCGGCGCTTTCCACCAGCGGCGATTTGGAATTCGGCGCCTACTGCGGTCGCTTTCTCGGCGCGGCCCACGGCGCGTTGCTCGCCAGCGGAACGGGAATTCTCGGATCGTCGGGCGCACCGGGCACCGGCTGGCTCGGCGCCGGCGAAGTGCGCGCGCGAATCGTGCGTGGACTCTTCGCCATGCTCGGCGGCGGCTACTACGATTTGCGACTCACCAAACGTGACCTGAGCGCTTGGTACGGCATCGGCGGCGCGGGCTATCGCTTCGATCCCGCCGAACAGATTGGCGTGCGTCTCGAGGGCGGCGCCGGCGCAAGCGCAACGGGCGCGGTCTACCTCTGGCGCCTCACCATCGAAATCAAGATTCCCGAAGAACAGGATTGACCATGGATCTACTGCTCGAAATCGGAACCGAAGAGCTGCCCGCAGGTTGGGTGCCCGTCGCGCTGGAGACGCTTTCGTCGCTGCTCGCGCGCGAGCTGATGGATGCACGTCTCGTCGCCGCTGCACCAGCGGTGCGCACCTTTGGAACACCGCGAAGAATCGCCGCGATCGTTGCCAATCTTTCCGAGCGCCAGCCCGATCTCGAAGAACGCGTGGAAGGTCCGCCCGAGCAGGCTGCATTTTCTGGAGGCCAACCGACACGCGCTGCCGAGGGATTCGCCAAAAAACTCGGCGTCTCGATCGCCGATCTGAAAATCGAAGGCGGCCGTTTGGTCGGTGTTCGCCGCGCCACAGGTCGGCCCGCGATCGAAGTGCTGTCACCGCTGCTCGAGCGCGTCGTGAAAGCACTTCCCGCGCGGCAGAAGTCCATGCGCTGGGCCGATCACGACGTCTCTTTTCCACGACCGGTGCGCTGGATCGTGGCGCTGGCTGGCACCGAAGTGGTGCCCTTTCGTTTTGCCGACGCGCAGAGCGGACGCGAAACGCGCGGTCACCGTTTTCGCGCGCCCGCACCGATCGCGCTTACCGATCCGTCGCACTACGAATCCGCCTTGCTGCATGGGCACGTGATCGCCGACCTCGCCAAGCGGCGCGCAGCCACACTGGAGGCGGCCCAGCGCGCGGCCGCTACTGAAAATCTTTCCCTGGACGACAACCTCGCACTGCTCGACGAGGTCACCCAACTCACCGAGGAGCCGCACGCGTTGGTGGGCCACTTCGACGCCGCCGATTTAGCGCTGCCGCCCGAGGTGGTGAAGAGCGAAATGCAAAAACACCAGCGCTATTTTCCCGTCAAAAAAGACGGCAAATTGGCAAACGCGTTTGTGGTCATCTCCAACGTACCGGTGGCCGATCCCGCGCTCTCGCGCGCCGGTTACGAGCGCGTGCTGAAGGCGCGCTTGTCCGATGCGCGATTCTTCTTCGAGGAAGATCGCAAGCAACCCCTAGAAGCGCGCGTCGACCGTCTCGATCGCATCGTGTTCCAGCAGGCACTTGGTTCGATGGGTGATAAAGTTCGACGCATCGAGACATTGTCCGAGTGGCTCGCACCGCGCTGCGGCGCCGACGCCAAGGCAGCGCGCGCCGTGGCGCACTTGTGCAAAGCCGATCTCACGGCCGCGATGGTTGGCGAATTTCCGGAGTTGCAAGGCGTGATGGGCCGCGTCTACGCCACGTCGCTTCCGGACGATCAGCGGCAGGCCGTCGAGGATCACTACGCCCCGCGCACCGCAGAGGGTGCATTGCCCTCGGCGCCACTTGGCGCAGTGGTGGCGCTGGCGGATCGCTTCGATTCGCTGGCCGGCATTTTTGGAATCGGCAAAGAGCCCAGCGCCAGCGCCGATCCGTTTGGTCTGCGCCGCGCCGCTCTGGCGGTGATTCGAACGGTGTTGCATTTTGGTTTTTCGATCTCGCTCAAAGAAATCATCGCGCAGGCCGCAGCTCCGCTCGGCGCGCAGCTCGCCGTGAAGCCGGATGTGTTGCAAGAAAAGCTGCACGACTTTTTCCGCGGACGCTTAAAAGCGCTGTGGGCCGATCGTGCTTCCGCGGATGTGGTCGACGCCGTGCTCGAAGCGGGCATCGACGATCTGGTCGCCGCGCAAAAACGTCTGACCGCCGTGGCCTCGCTCCAACAGCGCGCCGATTTTCTTCCCATCGCCGAAACATTCACGCGCGTCTCCAATCTTTTGGCGCAAGCGCAAGAGAAGGGATTTTCCTGGACCCGCGCGGTGGCACCACCTTCGAAGTCGAGCGAGGCCGAACAGCGCCTCTGGGCCGCCGTGGCGGAATTCGAAAAAAGTGACCACCGCCAGGTCGAAGTGGCGCTCCTCGGTCTCGGGAAACTGCAGCCGCATCTGGCCAGATTTTTCGAAGACGTGATGGTGATGGTCGATGACACCGACGCACGCGCGCAACGGCTGGCGCTGCTCGGGCGCATCCAAGAACACTTCCGCCCCATCGCCGATTTTCGCCGAATCCAGACGAAGCGGGCGTGACCGAGCCGCGCTCCGTCCAATCGCTCCACGCCTCCGCGCCAGTCGCGGACATGCATTGCCATCCCGGGCTTTCGGCGATCTACCTGCGGCGCGATCTTTCGCGCGAGCACCGGCCGCCGACTTTCTGGAACCCGTTTCGGCAACAGCTCGATCTCCCGCGCGCGCACCGTCACGGGCTGCGTGTGATGACCGCGACCGTCTACGCGACACCGGCGCTACCAGGTCCCCGGCCGCGTGCGATGGCGCTCAACATGATCGACGCTATCGATGCGGCAGTGGCCCGAACCGAGAACAGCGTTGTGGCGCGCGAACGCGGCAGCGTCGCGCCAATCTTCGCCGCGGGAAAGCTGGCCGTCCTGCACGCCGTCGAGGGCGGACACCATCTCGGTGGTTCGTTGGAAGCGATCGACGAGTTGGCCGCGCGCGGCGTGCGTTACCTCACGCTCACGCATTTCGTTCACAACGGCTTGGCGCAACCGGCGCGGCTCGGCCTGTATGCATTGCTGCGCGGTCAGCCCGGCCTCACCGCGTTCGGGCGCGAAGTCGTCAAACGGTGCGAGGCACACGGTGTCCTAATTGACCTCACGCACTGCTCTGATCGCTCGTTCGCCGATGTAGCTACTGTGGCTACAAAACCATTACTGGCCACACACGTGGGCTGCCGCCGCTTCTTCGCAACCGAGCGCAATCTCTCCGACGAGCAGCTCCGGCTCATCGCACAGTCCGGCGGCGTGGTGGGCATCATCTCCTGGTCGTGGCTTTTGAAACGACGCGGCCTGCGCGCGACCCGTGAAGATTTTCTCGACACGCTGGTGCACGCAGCCTCCGTCGCTGGCACGAACCACGTGGGTATCGGCACCGACTTCGACGGCATGGTGTGGAGCGCCGCCGGCGTCCGCGATGCTTCCTGCTATCCATCACTCACCACGGGCCTGCGCGCGCGCGGATTTACCGACAACGAAGTGCGCGCCATCATGGGCGGCAACTACCTGCGCGTCCTGAGGGAGGCGGTATGACTTTGGGTATAACCGATCGATCCATCACGCCTGCCGAAGTCGAAGCAAGCGTGGCTGGACCCGACGCGGGTGCGGTCGTGACTTTCGCAGGGTTGGTGCGGGACGCGACGCATGGCCGACGTGTGTTGCGTCTCGAGTATGAAGCCTACGCACCGATGGCCGAGCGCGTCTTCGCGGCATTGATCACCGAGGCACGATCGCGCTGGCCGATCTTGCGCGTGGCAATTTCACACCGTGTCGGCGTTCTCCAAATCGGCGAAGTCGCCGTGGCCATCGCGGTTGCGTCCGCACATCGCGCCGAAGCGTTCGAAGCGTGTCGATTCTTGATCGCCGCCATCAAAGCGCAGGCGCCGATCTGGAAACGGGAGGTTTTCGAGGATGGTTCCGAGTGGGCCCAGTGCCATCCATGACGAAGAATGACCCTTCGTGGAGTCTGTTGAAATTCACAGTCGCTCACTCAAAGTCATCCAAATCGTGCCTGCCGGAAACGCATCCGGTGCACGACATCCACCTCAGGCCGGGGCCGCCGCTGGCGATTCTCGCGAGCGCGTCGATAAAGTTCTGACGCTAGCCACTCTGCTTGAACATGAACGGATAAACGACCATCACGTCGCCGCTCTTCGGTTTCGGAAACGTCCACGACCGAATCCGCGCCAGCACGCACAGCTCCGCCGCGTCGTTTCCCATGCTCGACTCAGCAACCGTGGCCTGCGTCACCGCGCCGTCGCTACCAATGAGCCACCGCGCAGAAATCTTTCCGGCCAGCCCCGGCGCGCGCGTCAATTCCTGCTCGTAGCAGTAACGAAGCTGCGCGCGGTGCGCGTGCACCACTTGCCGCACCAGTTCGCGATCGTAATTGCCCTCGACGATTTTTCCCTCGCCACCGTCACCAATTTCCGCGTCGGTCTTGGTCTTGAGCGCACCATGTGCCGCGCCGTACCCAGACTGTCCGCCAGCGCGGCCACGCGTCGCCACACCCGAGAGACCGATGGTTGAGAGTCCCGAGCCACCGCCGCCCGGCCCTGCACCGCGCAGGCCTTTTTCCACCCCCTGCGCATCCGCGACCTGCTCGCCGCGCAGATGGCCCAGCGCCCCCTTCACTTCGTTGGAAAGTCCTTCGTCACTGAGCACCGCCCGCACGCCGGCGCTCACGCTCAGCGCTTTGAGCAGCCCCGATTCGGAAACAATTTGCGCGTCGGATTTCTTCGCGTGACCGCCCGCACGCGTTCGTCGATGCGGCGCTGATCGAGTGCCGAGCTCGCCTTCGGGTTGCGCACCTCGCTGCGCTGAACCTGTGGACGCCGATCGTTTCGCATCGGGGGCGCCATTGCTCCGTACCTTCGGCGCCTTCGTCGGCAAGAAGTGCGTGGCCACCGGCGGCCGAGGCAGGGACGTGTGGTCGCCCGCTCGACGCGGCATGCGAAACGCGCGTGCACCAAGCAGCACGCAGAACAGCAGCACGAAGGCGCCACTGAGAAATCCGAGCAGCGGCAGATCAATTTCCGCGTGCCGCGTCGGCGCCAACGCCGGCCGCAGCACGCGTGACACGTGCATCGTGAGCGGACCGATTTGGCGCGTCACTTCATTTTGACGCTCTAGCATCATGCGCTCGGCGCCCGCACGCTCGGCGATGGTGACGCCCTTTTCGTCGATCTGTACCGCGGCGACTCGCGCCGCACCTAAAATGTCAATTGCCGAAAAGGCATCGCAATCCGGCGTCTCGCCCAACACAAATTCGCCGTGGCGAAAAACCTTAACGCCGATAAGCGCATCGCCCCAGAGCACGCGCACCAGCACCGCTTCCTCGGCACCGAGCGGATAGACCTGGGGCGTCTGCGGCGGCACGAGGGAAATCGGAGACGACAACTTGGGCGATTCCGCGCGCGGCGGAGGCTCGGTGGGCACGAGTTTGAGCTGCGTGCGCCGCGGTGCAGGCAATAGATCGGGTTCCGTACTCGCACTTCCCACACCAACCAAAAGCCGCGCCGCCGCATCGCGCAGCTCGACATGCACCGCGAACCGGCCCACCTGCACCACATCGCCGTTCTGGAGCATGGCCTGCTCAACGCTGGTGCCGTTGAGCCGCGTGGCCCCGCAACTCAGATCGAGCAACTCCACACCGCTCTCGCTCTGCGCGATCTGCGCATGCAGTGGCGTGGTGCCGTCGAGAATGACGTCCGCCTCCGCAGCTCCCAAGAGCACCACGTCTTGCCGAAAAGCCCGCGTGGAATGCAGCCGCTCTCCCTCGAAAATCCGCAAAATGATCGGAACCATGGACGCCACCCCC
>JAHFDP010000077.1:0-8810 GCA_023248955.1 Deltaproteobacteria bacterium | reverse complement strand
TTGCTCCGCGCCTTCGCTTCCTTTCGCTACTGCTGACCACGCACGATGCGATCCCGAAAATCGGCGCGTGCCTTCATCAGCGGGGTGAGCCGTGCCTTGCGTCGCGCCGCAGTCAATTCGCCGTCGGGGCGGGTGAGATCGCCTTGGATGGTGTCTTTTTCGAAATTCAGAATTTGCCGCCGCGTGTGACCAGACGTTGTCGTTTGCTCCGTGCGACCGATTGCCGGCGTGAGCAGCAACGTCCCGACGAGCACCAGCTTGAGCGAGCGCATGTTCCCCTCCCGGCCAAACCTAACGATGAGGACCCTCGCCGGCACGGATCGCGGGCGTTTCTCCCGCAGGCCACGCAACGGACAGCCGTTCACACTCTTCGAGCAGCGCGTAGATCGGATGCTCCGCCGGCGGCGCCTCCTTCTTGTGCGCCAAGAACGCGCGGAACGCTTCCGCTGCACCCACCGCGTCGCCCCGATCACGAAGCACCAACCCGAGATCAAACCAGGCCACCGCCAGCGCTGGGTCCAGCGCCGTCGCCGTGCGGAGGGACGTCACCGCGTGATCGAGGTCGCCAAGTCCACGATAGGCCACTCCCAGATTGACTTGCAGCGCCGCCGATTCCGGAAGGCGCAACGCCAACGCACGCAACTCCGATTCCGCACGCGCGTAGTCGAACGATGCAAGCGCTACGCGCGCCAACGCACCACGCGCCACGAACGAAGTTGGTTCGAGCGCTTCGGCCTGGAGATACGCCGCCGCCGCCGCCGTGCGATCGCCCTCGGCCTCCGCAACTTCGCCTTGCGCCAACGGCAGCGCAGCCGGGACCGCGGCACCAGCGGGCAAAACTTTCTTAGCCTGCATCAAGGCAACGCGCGCCAACGAAATCTCGCCGCGATCGAGAAACAACTTCACGAGAAGAACACGCGCGGCAATCGACGCTGCATCCTTGGAGAGAGCCTCGCGCACCAGCACACGCGCGCGATCGACATCGCCCCGATCGCGCGCCAGCTGCGCACGGGCAACGATCGCTTCTACCGGTGCTCCGCGCCTTCGCGCTCCGCCCGTTGCCAGCGAAGCTGGCTCCTGCTGCTGTCCCGCAACATGGGCCAGGATGGCGTCCGCCTCCGCCACAGCGCCAGCCGCACTGCGCAAGGCGGCGAGCCGCACACCCGCGGCCGCGATGCCCGATGGCGCTTCCCACGCCTTGCGATAGTCATCAGCAGCCGCGCCTTTTTCGCCGCGCAGCTCCTCGATTAGCGCGAGATCGTACCGCGCCTCGACCAGCGGCGGTTCTGTCTCGGCGGCCTTGCGAAAGCGTCCCTCGAGCTGCGCCAAATCGAGCACGCCACTCCGGCGCTCCTCGCGCACGAGTTGGGCAGCATCATCAAAAGCACGTCGCCCCTCGGACGCCTGTCCTGTCGTCGTGGCCGTAGTCGTGGGCGCAGTCGCGGACACTGCCGCTGGACCCATCGGACCCAAGTGCGCACAAGCCACCGTACTGATCACCATCCAAAGGTTCCTCATCCGCCACTCCCCTTCGCGGACACAGTCCCCGCTTGCTCGAGAATCAGCGCTGCCTCCGTCACCGCCGCGTCGCCAAACACCATCGGCGGCACCAACTCGCGCACATCGAGAGCGCCAACGTCGGTCGACCTTTGCTCCGCGCCTTCGCGCTCCGCCCGTCCCCAGCAAAGCTGGCTCCTCCTCCAGTGCTCCGCGCCTTCGCGCTCCGCCCGTCCCCAGCAAAGCTGGCTCCTCCTCAACAACTGCGCCAACGTCGCACGCGCCTGCACCGCGCAGTCGGAGTAAATCTGCAACTCGCGCGCCTTGGTCGACGCGCCGGTGAGCGCCTCGATCGCTTTTCCTTCCAGGATCGCGGTCCGTTTGGCCAGCGCGGCGCGGTAGAGATCGACTTGATTTTTTGTCAATCCGTCGGGGACCGGCACCTTCGCGAAAGCGTGCGCGGTTGCAACGAGTGCTTGCCCCAACTCCGCCAGTGCACACACCGCTGGCGGCGCAACTTGCAGCGTCACCACTTCCGCGGCGCGCTTCTGAACTTCGACCAGCGCGGTGGCTTTGCGCTCGGCAGACCGCGCCAGTGGCGCCACCAGAGGCGTGGCCTCGAGCGATCGCCGCGCCGCGCGGACCGTGGCCAGCGCCGCTTCGGCTACTGTCGAAAGCGGCGCGCCGGTAACGGTGGCACGTTGCTTCTTCGGAAGCTTGCGGTACGCCGTCACGAGGGCCGCCTCCAACGCCGCACGCCGCCCCACAGGGGTTGCGATTCCACTCGCTACGGCCACTTCGGCGCGTACCAGCGGCCCACGCAACTCCGGTGGTTCCACCGTTGCACGCGCCCAGGCCGTTAGATGCGCGCGAGCCGCGGGGAGATCGTGCAGCTGAACTTGGAGCTGCGCGAGCGAATGAAGCAGCGCCGTGGACTCCGGCGCCTTCGGCCACAGCGATACGAAGAGCGCGCGGTCCCGGAACGTCGCGCGGACCTGCCCAAGGGCCTCACGGTAGAGCGCTGCATCCAGAAGCGCGGCTTGCGCTTTTGTCATGTCATACAAACGTGAGCGTTTGTCTTGCACCGGTGCCTGTCCACGCGAACGGTTGCCGCGCGGGGAGGACGCGCGCTCTTCCACTGCTCCGCGCCTTCGCTCTCCGCCCGTCGCCAGCGAAGCTGGCTCCTCCTCATTTTCCGCCTCTGCTCCGCGCCTTCGTGCTCTGCCCGTCGCCAGCGAAGCTGACTCCTTGGCGAATCCGTCCGCGTATCGCTCCGCGTCCCGGGCGGCCTCGGCATAGTCCGCCAAAGCCGCGTGCGCCTCGCTGTTGGTGAGCAGACACGCGGGAACCAGCGGCGATGCGGGATAGTCGCTGAACAGCCGATCGCGCAGTGCGATGGCCTCTTCACTCAGCCTGGCCTTCGCCAGCAATGCGGCGGCATTGAAGAGCGCCCGGGCCGCGAGCGGCGATCGGCCAAACTCCTCAACAAAGGCACGGTAGCTTTCCGCGGCCTGGCGCGGGTCGGGTTGGGCTTCCACCAACTTGAAAGCGCTCTCCTCGATCACGCGCTGCAAATCGTCACGCAACTTGCCGTTCGCGACGAGGCGATCATTCGCCGCGAAGCGCCGAGCCAAGGCGTTCAGGGCGGCATAGTTATGCTGTGCGTTGAGGCTATCGAGCGCCAAGTTGGCGCTGAACTCGGAAAGTTCGCTCTCAGGATGCGCGAGTGCAATCTGCGTGAAGAGTTCCACCGCACGTTGAGACTGACCAACCTTCGCGTAGATCCGCGCCGCGCGATACCCCACCTCGACGGCGTGTACGCTATTGGGTTGCTGTTGGAGAAACGACTCGCACGCGGCGAGAAGATTCTGATCGTCGGGCACACGGCTCCGCGCTACGGCGTCCGCGCCCAGCACCCAGTCGTAGGCAGCCTCTGCGAACCAGCGTCCTTTTTTTCCATCCGTGCGCGCAGCATCGATCTCCACCGCCGCGCGGTACTGCGCCGCCGCCGCTGCAAATTTTCCACGCTGGAAGAGAAGCTCACCAAAATAAAAATGGAGCTCGTAGGCCGATTCCGCTTGCGGACAGGCGAGCAATACATTGTCATACATCGCGGCAGCCGCCTCCCACGCCAACGGGTCGTCCGACTTCTTGGCTTCATTGTGGTACTGCGCGGCGAGCGTTCGCAAAGTCTGCTCAGCAAGCGCAATCGCCTCGGCCTTTGCTCCGCGCATTCGCGCTCCGCCCGTCGCCAGCGAAGCTGGCTCCTCCGCAGACACACCGGAACTCGCGATCCGCTCCACCAACCGCGCCGCCTCCCGCATCGTCTCGCGCTTATTCTGCGTACGCGCCACCGCAGCGACGATGCGCGCTTGGTAGAGCACGGCCTCGGGCGCATCCGGTTTGTCGGCAACGAGGCGCCGGTAGATTTCGCAAGCGTCGCGATCATGACCGGTCGTGAAATAGAGATCGCCAAGCTGCGCCAACATCGACATCGGCGCTTCGGAATCAGCTTCCAGATCCCGAAAATCCTCCCAAGCCTCGAGCGCCGCGCGCGATTGCGAAAAATTCAGCACGTAGTCTTTGCGCGCTTCGCGCACCAACGCGAGCCGGGGATCGCCGGTGGTGGCGCCGCGAAACGTGGCGCGCCCGTACAAAACAACCGCGCGGAAGAGTTGCGCCGCCCGGCCGTAAGCACGCTGATTGAAATGGCACCAGGCCTGTTTGTAGAGCGCGTAACCATAAACATTGGTGCCCGTGCGTCGTGCTGCCTGTTCATAGGCAGGAAGTGCGCGTGCAACATCGCCTGCTTCAAACCAACGTTCGCCGATCGCAAGCCACGCATCGGGCGTTAACGCTGACTGCGGAAAACGGCGCGCCAGCTCCTCGAGAACGGCGACCGCTTCGTCGTCACGCCCCAATTCACGAAGCACATCGGCTTCGAAAAAGAGAACTTCGTCCGCGTGCTCGAATCCTGGAGCTTGCGCGAGCGCTTGCCGATACCGCGCGACCGCCTGCTCCCGCAGCGCACGCGGACGAGCGGCATCCGGCATCTGCGGGCGCTGCAGCGCGAGGTAGCGTGCCTGCTCCGCTTCGAGCTCCGCGAGGTGGAACAGAAGCGACGGCAACTCCGCGGCCGGCGGCGACAAGGCGATGATCTGTTCCAGATCGCGCGTCTGCTCTAGCCGCTTCTCTTCGACCTGCATTTCACGCCGTTGACGAAAGGCTTCCGCGGTCAAGCTGGGCGCGGCTTTGGCGGGCGCTTCCCGCTTTACGCTCGCCGCCACCGCCGGCGTATGCATCTCTTCGCGCCGCACCATCGGCGCCTCCCGACCAACGGTTGCAGCGAACACCAGCGCGATGACAACGGCCATACGAACCTCCGCGCGCTCAAGCGGTGCATAGCGCGTACCTACCGCGGGTCACTCGCAGGGCCGCGCGCGCGTGGGAGCTTTTTTTCCCCCGATCGGAAATCATTTTCACCTTTTCGCGGGAATACTTGGGGACGGTGGAGCGCGTATGAAACCTGCATCGCCCTAGAAGGTTGATGCATGCTGATGCCGCTACGCTCGCTCGTTTGGCCGATCGACTCCTCACCAGCGCCGAGCGGAAACTACAAGTCGGCGCGCGCCTGCCTGGCGCCACCTACCGCGTTCAGCTCTCACGCAACTTGACATTTTCGCAAGCCCGCGATCTGGTCCGCTACCTCGACGCGCTTGGCATCACCGACCTGTACGTCTCGCCGATCTTCGCCGCGCAACCCGGCAGCCCGCACGGCTACGACGTGGTCGACTATGCGCGGCTCAACCCCGATCTCGGAACGCAGGCCGATCTCGAGGCGCTTGCCGCGGAACTTCGATCGCGCCACATGGGGCTCGTGGTGGACTTCGTTCCCAACCACATGGGCATCGACGTGGGGAACGCCCGCTGGCATGAGATGCTCGAGCTCGGTCCGCACGCGCCGGCCGCGCGACTCTTCGACATCGACTGGGCGCCGGTCAAAGAAGAGCTGCAAGGAAAACTGTTGCTGCCGGTACTCGGTGATCAGTACGGCACGGTGCTGGAGCGCGGTGAGCTCAAGCTCGAGCTGACCAACCTTTGCTCCGCGCCTTCGCGCTCCGCTCGTCCCCACGGCGCGCTGCACATCCGCTACTTCGATCACATTTTTCCGGTCGCGCCGCGACAATACGCGCGTGTGCTCGGACATCGACTGGCCACGATCGTCGACGCGCTCGGCCCCACGCATCCAGCGATTCAGGAGTTACAGAGCGTTCTCTTTTTGCTGGAGCGCCTACCAACGCAACGCACCGCCGAACCGCACGATGTCGAAGCGAGAAGGCGCGAAACAGAAGTGATGAAACGGCGTCTCGCTGCGCTGATTGACGCTTCAACCGAAGTGCGCGCGTTTCTCGAGGAGAACGTGCGCCTCTTCAACGGAACGCCTGGCGATCCGCACAGCTTCGATCGGCTCGATCAACTGCTTGGCGCGCAGGTCTACCGGCTGGCGCACTGGCGCGTCGCTGCGGAGGAGGTCAATTACCGCCGCTTCTTCGACATCAATGGTCTCGCGGCCATTCGCGTCGAGGATCCCGAAGTCTTCACCGAGATGCACGCGGCGCTGCTCGCGCTGATTCGCCAAAACATCGTCACCGGTTTGCGCATCGATCATCCCGACGGCCTGCAAGATCCGCATGGCTATTTCCGTCGGTTGCAAGCCCACCGCGCGGAGATCGCCTGCGCCGAATCGATGGACGCCCAGCGCATCGACCCCGAGCGGCGTCCATCGTTGGCACCGCTGCTGGCCGAACGCATCGCGCACCAGGCATCACGCGGCAGCGTTTCACCTCTCTTTCGTCCGCTCTTTGTCGTCGCCGAAAAAATTCTCGCGCCCAAAGAGCCCATGCCAGCCTGGCCCATTCACGGCACCACCGGTTACGAATTTCTCAACGCCACGGCCGCGCTTTTCATCGAGCCGTCCGGTGCACGCATCCTGAACGAGACGTACGGCCGCCTTCTCGGCCACCACGTCGATTTCGACGAGCTCGTCTACGAAAAGAAAAAACTGATCATGAGCACCACCATGGCCAGCGAAATCAACGTGCTCGGCCGACAGTTGAACCGCCTCTCCGAGCTGGATCGCCGCACGCGCGACTTTACGCTCAACGCGCTCACGCGGGCGCTCGTCGAGGTGATCGCCTGCTTTCCGGTTTACCGAACGTATGTCGAAGCCGGAAGCGTTCCCGTGGAATCGCGGGACCGCGCGTGCATCCAAGCCGCCGTCACCGCCGCCAAGCGGCGCAACCCCGCGGTAGCCGAATCGATCTACGACTTCGTTTCTGGCGTCTTGACAAAAGATCATCCTCCGTCGCTTGGCGCTCCCGAACGAACGGCGCGCACGTCGTTCGCGCTGAAGTTCCAACAACTCACCGGTCCCGTCACCGCCAAGGGCGTCGAAGACACCGCGTTCTACGTCTTCAATCGACTCGTTTCGCTCAACGAGGTGGGCGGCGATCCGCGGCGGCTCGGTCTCTCCACGCGCGCTTTTCACGCCGCCAACGTCGAGCGGCAAATGCGCTGGCCGCATTCGCTCTTGGCCACCAGCACGCACGACACCAAGCGATCCGAAGACGTGCGCGCGCGCATCAGTGCGCTGACGGAATTCGCACCCGAGTGGCGGCGCCACATCGCGCTCTGGACGCGCCTCAACCGCCGCCACAAACGGCGGGTGCACGATCGACCGGCGCCAGACCGCAACGAAGAATATCTGCTCTACCAAACGCTGATCGGCATCTGGCCCGCGCCGCCGGGAGCGCCGCTCGATCGCACCGCACGCACGTCACTCGCCGAGCGCCTGCGCGCCTACATGCAGAAGGCGACCAAGGAGGCCAAGGTCAACACGTCGTGGGTCAATCCCGACAGCGCGTACGATCAAGCGTTGGCGGCTTTCGTCGATGCGCTCTTTCACGGACCCGATCCTTTTCTGGCCAGCTTCGGTGCGTTCGTCGGACCGATCATTCGCGCCGGCCAATACAACGCGCTCACGCAGACGCTGCTCAAGCTCACGTCGCCGGGAGTGCCCGACCTCTACCAAGGCTGCGAGCTGTGGGACCTCTCGCTGGTCGATCCCGACAACCGCCGTCCGGTGAATTTTTCGCGCGGGGCGGAGCTGCTGTCCAAGCTCGAGGGAGCCGCCAGAGATCTCGCGGCGCTCTGTCGCGATTTGTCTAGTGACCTAGACAGCGGGCGGCTCAAGCTGTGGCTCACCGCGCGCGCTTGGTCTGCGTCGCGAGTCGGGCGGGCTCTTTCAGACGGGAAGGTACGAAGGACTCGAAGCGATCGGGCCACGTCAAGCGAACGTGGTGGGGCTGTTGCGCAGCGAGGGAACGCGCCATGCGATTGCCGTGGCACCGCTGTGGACGCGCGCGCTTCTCGGCGAAGGCGGACTGCTTGATGCGAACGCCTACGCGGAAACGAAGTTGGTGCTTCCGGACGCGCTGAACGGCACCGAGGTTCACGATATATTGAGTGGACGTTCGCTCCAGATTCGAAAAGACACGGGCGTCACGTCGCTGGCGCTGCGCGATGTCTTCGTCGCGCTTCCAGTGGCAATTCTGGTGAATCGGTGATCACGCCTTGCTCGTCCCCGCGCGGCCGTAGCGATCTTCAAGCCGCACCACATCGTCCAACTCCGGCGTCGAGACTTCGAGAATATCCACGTCACTCACCGCCACCATGCGGTGCTTCTGACTCGGCCGAATGTGGTAGCCCTCGCCAGGCCGAAGCAGGCGCTCGCTCATCGCGCCCGCTTCTTCCACTTCGAAACGCAGTTCGCCGACGAGGACGTGAATCGTTTCGTCCTTTACGCGGTGGTACTGCAAGCTCAGCGCGTGGCCCGCCTTGACGTGCAGGAGCTTGCCCACGTATCGCTCGGTGTGGGCCCAAACCAGCTCGTGGCCCCAGGGCTTCTCGACGCGTTGAGGGGACGTCTGACCGGATGACGCGTTGGACATGGTGCGGAAATACCACTGCGGTGGGGCGCGGCTCAACGGGCCTAGGAAAGCCGGCCGCGACTACGCCACGAGGCTCCGCCGAACCGATGCGATCTTCGGGAGGGCGCACGACAGGTTGTGAGGAGCACCGAGTGAATCGCAGTCGATAGTCGATTTCGAGGTCGGACTCGTAGTCGCGGACGTGGACGGCCATCGATGGTCGACAGTCGTCCGCGTCCGGTCGTCCGCGAGAATCGACCATCGACAAATCGACCTCGATGGATCGTCGATGACGCCAATGTCGTGCCAGCGTTTCCTTCCGCA
>JAHFDP010000009.1:59128-77792 GCA_023248955.1 Deltaproteobacteria bacterium | reverse complement strand
TCGCGCGGATCCAGCCCACTTCACCGTCGCGCCGGAGGCAAAGCCCGTCCCATTGGCGGTCAGTGTGAACGCGCCGGCCCCAGCGTTTCCCGACGTCGGGCTGATGCTGGTAAGCACCGGGCCGGTGTAGGTTGACGTGAAGGTCTGCGCGCCGCTGGTGCCGCCACCGGGTGGCGGTGTTACCACCGTTACATTGGCCGTTCCCGCCGCCGTTTGATCCGTGTCGAAAATCGTCGCGGTGAGCCGCGTCGGGCTCACGTAGGTCGTGCTGCGCGGACTCCCGTTCCAGCTGACGGTCGACACGCCGAAGAAATTCGTTCCATTGACCGTCAACGTGAGCTGCGGATCATTGACGTTTCCCGCGCTGGGGCTGATGCTCGAAGTCGTCGGGGCCGGATAGACCTGACCCATGAAAACGTTACCAGAGATATCGTGAGTAATATCTTTAATGTAAGAATTTGACGACGCGAAGGTACCGCGCGCGACCCAACCGCCAGGGTGATAGCGCTTGCTGGACCACCAGGCCACACCACCGTTGGGGTCGTTGGGCGGCGTAGCACTAACAAAGGCGCGCAACGTTCCGGCCACGTCAGCCGTGATCGTAACCGCATAGTTCGTGCCGACGGTCAACGCGGTTCCCGGCGACATCGGAATGAGCACGCGTGTCTTTACATTCAATGTCGGCAGCGCGGTCTGCGCGTCGACAACACCGGACGAGTACGCGTTCGTGGCACCCTGATCATCGATGTTGCCTGATCCCGTGAGTGCATGGATTTCGGCTTTGATGTTCTGCCCCGCTCCGCCCGAGACGCGAATCATGTCGACGGCCACCAACGTCACCATGCCCTGCGTATCGCCGGGCGTCGGCGCCAAGGCCTGGAAGGTCTGCCCCGCCTTCTGAACGACGCGGGTGCTGCTCTGGACCGGGAAACCACTTCCTGCGAGCACGCCGTTGCCAGCGCCGCCGTTCGAGAAACTGTTCACGCCCTTCGAAATGGTAATGGTCGCCGTTCCCGTCGTATTGCTAGCGCCGGTATCGGTCACCGTGACCGTGTCCGTGGCACCCGCCGACCCAGGGCTACCGGCTGTGTAGAGGGCGGTGTTGGCGCCCGAGCTGGCGATGGTTCCCGAGGGGCTCGGCTGCAACGCCCAAGTGTAGGGCCCGGTTCCCGCGGCGGTGAAGGTCTGCGTCTGCGCCTGGGAGAGCGTGACGTTCGCCGGCGACAGCGTCGGATCTAGCTTCGAGCTCGCGTACCCGAACTGCCACCCATGCTTTGGCGTGTCCGAACGGCTGCAGTGAAGACAGAAGAGGCCCACCAGAACAACCATGGTTGAGCGCAGGCGCATAAGCCTCCGAAAAGGAATTGTGGATCAGTGGGGTATCCTATCTTAAATTCAACATTTAACAAAATGTCATGTTCACTGGTGCGATTGGGTAGCGACACCCTCGTTGCGGCGTGGCTGGAGCCTCGCGGCGACCGCCTTTGGCGTCAGACGTCGCCAAGCAACCACTCAAAACCAGGGCGGTACCACCACCTGGCCGGAGGTAGCGGCTGGCGTAATCGTTCCCGGGCTACTCGTCGTAGGCGCTTCCAGGTGAATTCGTCCCGCACTTCCAGCGTTGTTGCTGTCGCTGCCACCGAGCGCGTTGACCGTGCCACTCACCGTTACCGAATTGACCCCGACCAGTCGCAGGCCGCCTCCGCTGCCATACGCCGCGTAGGTCTGGCTGCTGCTCACACAATCCACGGCTTTCGCCACCGCGCCCACGGCGTTGACACTTCCACCCGATGAAACCGTGAGGTCGGTCGCCGAATAGAGCTCCAGCGCGCCACCTCCAGCGGCCGTCGCCGCGACGCCGCAGTTGCCGTTGATCACCGCGGTCGTGCCCGGCGTGAGCGGCGACAGGGCGCTGTTGCCGTAAGCGTAACCGGTCGGTCCATTGGAGTTGACCGTCTTGGCGCTGTGGCTGCCGCGCACAATCGCCGTCCAATTTCCCGTTAGAGGTGAGAACCCTTTGTTGTTCGCAACGGAGATCGTTCCGCCGACCGTAACCGCACCTTGGCTGGAAATCGCGGCTGGATGCGATCCGGTAATCGTTAGCGTCAGGGTTGCGGGAATGAGCACAGGAGAGGTGAACGAAAACGTTCCACCGGTCGGGCCGTAATTCAACGTGGTCGCGCCCGCCCCGACGTTGTAGGTGAGCGTCCCCAAATCGGTATCGAAAGCGGCCGTGGAGTTGGATGGCGCCTGGGCCAACGCGGCGGGCCAAACGCCCTGGTCACCGCCACGCGGATCGTGGACGTACACGAGCTGCACTTTGCGTACCCGGTTCCACTCGGCGATGTAGAGAATGCCCGTTGCTGCCGCGTAAGCAGCCGTGAGCGGTGAGCTAAGCGTTGCACTCGTAGACGGGCCGCCGTCGCCGGCAGAATTCCCGCAGGTCGCGCTTGTTAACGACACCGTGGAGTTATTTGGCACCCAGGCGCCGAGTCGAAAGACGGGCGCGTCGCCTGTGTTGAGGAAGCGCACCGCACAGGTTCCACTGCCAAACGGATCTGGATAAAAAACCTCGCCGAAGGGGCCGGCGGCCGGCGCCATCGCCCCCACTGAAGCAACGTGGTCGATATTGCCCGCCAAGCTAGACACACCCACACCGCCCGCCGCTGGGAGCGGCCCAAAAAGGTTGGTGGGCGCAAGGGTGTTAATGACACGCAGTGCGGCGTTCCCTGTATCACTAATGTATAACAATCCCCGCGGTCCAAACGCCATTCCGCTCGGTGAATTAAACTGAGCCTTCGAGGCCGGACCGCCGTCGCCGAAGCCCCCTGGGCTCCCGAGCTGGCCGGCCACGGGGACCACCATCCCCTGCGGAAATCCGCCGCTCCCAAGCGCGACGTCGGAGACGACTTTCGTGTTGGGATCGGTATTGAGTACACGGATTCGTCCGTTCCCCGACGAGTTGCCCGGCTCCAAGATGTAAAGCAGAGTTCGCGCGTCGGCTGGGCCATCCGGTGCCACGGCCACGGCAGCCACCGGAACATAGGCGCCGAGCGCGTCCACGTAATCGGTCGGCCCGTTGCAACAGATCGCACCACCCGCCACGGTCCCGATGAAGCCGGGCGGCAACGAAAGTGTTTTCGAAGCAGCGGTGCCGACCTGCAAGACCTGAGTGACCGTCCCCAAGTTCACCGCCCGCACTCGGAAATTTCCCGCATCGGCGATGAAGAGCAGCTTGCGGACAGCGTCGTAAGCGATTCCTCTGGGGCCCGAGAGCTGTGAATTCACGGCCAAGCCGTCATCGCCCGAAAAAGCAGCGGCGGTGGAGTCGATAACACCGCCGCCGCCCGCGATGGTGGCAATATTTCCGGGAGCCAACGTAACGCCCGCCACCGTGATCGCCGCGGGGCCGTCGTTCACCACCCGGACCCGATTGTTGCCCGTATCTCCAATATAATATTCACCCGATCCACCCACCGCGAGCCCATACACCGACGAGAACTTTGCGAACGTCGCCGGGCCACCATCGCCGAGCCCGGGCAACGCCGAGCCGCCGGCCGACGTCGTGATGAATCCCTCTTGCAGCATGACCGTGAACGCGTTTTGCGGCGTCACCGCGGTGCCTGAGTTGCCACAACTGACCGTGCGCGTGCCGAGCGGGGCTGTCGAATCGATGTCCATGGTCAGGTGAATCTGCTGAACGCGTCCTCCAGGCGACGGGTCGAGGATCGGCGGATTGTGCACCGTCAACTTCGTGTCGAGCACGCCACTTCTGAAGAGGCTGACCGTACAGAGCCCCTGCGCCGTCGACAGGTTGAAGCCGGTAATCGAGAGCTGCAACGTCGCGCCCTGCGGCCCACTCTGGGGATGAATGCCGGTGATCACCTGATCGCCGGTCATGCGGAAGGTCTGGTCCGCGTTGGACGGGACGGTCGCATCCAACGTCACCTGGAGACCGTAGGTGCCAGCAGTCAGCGCGGCGGGCGCGGTGACCAGGATCTGCGTGGCCGACCAAAACAGAATGTCCGACGGCTGGGCGGCGACGGAGGTGCCGCCGCCCACGGGTAAAAACGAAAGGCTCTGTCCAACCTTTCCCAAGAGATTCTTTCCGGTCACCGTGATGGCCGTGAGCGGCGGTCCGGAAGCTGGGCTCACCGTAGTGATCACCGGCGCCTGCTCGACGACCACCGCACTCGGCAACGGAGGAGCGATGCCATCGACGGTCACGTTGACCTTGGCGGTCCCCACGGCCACGGCCCGGACCAGCGCCTTGCCGTCGCTTTGCGGTGTCACCGTGGCGATGGCCGTGTTGTCAACGCTCCACACCTGCGCGCGGCCCGTGAGCGCCGCGCCGTTGCCGTCCTTCGCCGTGAAGGTGAAATTGGCTGTACTCCCAAGTGCCAGGTAGGCCGTGGACGGCATCAACGTTACCGTCGCCACTGGAGATGTGACATTGAATATCTGCGTGTTGTTCGAGGCGCGTCCGTTCGCGGTGACGACTACATGGTAGGCGCTTCCGGAAGTGAGCGACGCGGGGACCGTCACCACGATCTGCGTTGCGGTCCAGCTGGTGATGTTGGTCGAGGAGAGCTGCGTGGTTTCGAAAGCCACGGTCGAGGACCCCGGGGTCGCCCCGAATCCCGTTCCACCGATGGTAACGCTGGTGCCCACGGGCCCGCTGTTGGGACTGAGCGACTGTACCGAAGGCGGCGTGAAAACGAGAAGCGGTTGATTGTTGGAAAGACCCTCGACGGTCACCGTGACGCTGGTCGGGCCCGGCCCCACGCCGGTAACCAATCCCGTCGAGGAGACCGAGGCGAAACCGCTGTTGTCGCCCATCTGCCACGCGGCAGTCTTGCCGGTGAGCACCTTGCCACTGGCGTCGGTGGCGGTGAAGGCCAGCTGCGCGGTGCCGCCCACGGCGAGTGGCGCGAGAGGAACAGGGGTGATGGCCACCTGGGTGATGTTGGTGTTCACGGCGACCGCAACCTGCCTGGTGACGCTGCCTGAGCTGGCGGTGACAATCGCCGATCCGTAGCCCAACGCGGTGACCAGGCCATTTGTAGCCACGGTAGCTACATTGGCGTTGTTGCTGGTCCAGCTCACCACGGCGCCGCTGATAGGATTCCCCGCGGCGTTGGACACCGTCGCTGCGAGTTGGCTGGTGGTGCCGATGATCATCGAGAGGCTTGAAGGCGAGACGGCGATACTCGCGGGCGTGGTGTCCAACACCGTCACCGAGGTACTGGCCCGGACTTCTTCGATGGTCGCCGTGACGGTGGCCGAACCGATGCTAATAGCGTGCAAGAGACCGCTGGAGTCGACCAACACGCTGGTGTTGTCGCTCGACCAGGTCGCGGACTTGCCCGACAGGACGGTTCCACTCACGTCGGTGGCATAGGCGGAGAGCAGCAACGATCCGCCCACGGCGAGCGGCGGCACCGGCGATGGGCTTAAGTGCACGGCAGCGACGCTGGTGGCAACCGTCACTGGCACGGGTGCACTGGTCTTCGCACCGCTGGAGGCACGCACGTTCGCTGCCCCATACACCACGGCGCTGAGCAGGCCACTAGGCGCCACGGTGGCTACATCGGAATTGTCGCTGGCCCAGGTCACTGGCGCACCCGCGATGGGATCGCCGGCGGCGTTGGAGACCGTCGCCACGAACTGCACGGTGCCACCGATTTTCAGCGACGCGCTGGTGGGCGTCACCGAGATGCTGACCGGCGTGGTGTCCAGCACCGCCACGGAGACGCTGGTCGTCACGCCCTCGATGGTGGCGCTGACGTTGGCACTGCCAACACTGATGGCTTTCGAAAGCCCGCTCGAGTCCACGCGCACGCTGGCGTTGTCGCTGCTCCAGGTACAGGGCCTGCCCGAGAGCGGCGCGCCATTGGCGTCAACAGCGCTGGCGGAGAGCTGCGCGCTTCCACCAACGGAAAGCGGCGACACCGGCGATGGGGTGATGTGTACCGCGAAAACATTTGTAGCCACGGTCACTGGCATCGGTGCGCTGGTCTTTGCTCCACTGGCCGCGGTGACGTTGGCCGTGCCGAAGGCCACAGCGGTGATCAAACCATTTGTAGCCACCGTAGCTACATTTGGATTGTCGCTGACCCAGGCGATCGTCGCGCCCGCGATGGGATTTCCGGCGGCGTTGGAAACCACCGCAGACGCCTGGCTGGTGGCGCCGATCTTCAGCGACATGCGCGTCGGCGAGACAGCGACGCTCGCCGGTGTGGTGTCGAGCACCGTCACCGAAGCGGTAGCAACGGCGCCTTCGATGTTGGCGGTGACATTAGCGCTGCCGATGCTGACGGCGCTAATGAGTCCGTTCGAGTCGACGCGCACGCTGGCGTTGTCGCTCGTCCAGACCACGGGCCGGCCAGTGAGCGTCGCGCCAGTTCCGTCAACAGCGGTGGCGGTGAGCTGCGCGCTAGCGCCGACCGTGAGCGGCGACACCGGCGACGGCGTGATGCGCACCAGAGCAACGCTCGTCGTCACCGTCACCAGTGCCGGCGCGCTCACCCGGGGGCCTGACGTGGCAATGATTTGCGCGGTTCCGTAGGCGAGCGCGCTCACCACGCCCTTTTGCGTAATGGTGGCTACCTGCGTGTTGCTGCTGGTCCAAGCAACGCCGGCGTCGCTGATGGGGTTGCCCGCCGCGTTGAAAACCACGGCCGTCATCGGCGTCGTAACGCCAATCGCGCTGACCATGCTCGTCGGCGCGATGACCACGCTGGCTGGCGTGATGTCCTGCACCGTGGCCGTAGCATTGTCCGGCACGCCCTCGATTGCCGCGGTGATCGTCACCGTCCCGATCGCGAGCGCGTGCAACATGCCGCCGGTGTCGACGGCGGCAATGCTGTTGTCGCTCGAGGTCCAGGTGGCGGATTTACCCGTGAGCGCGGCACCAGTAGCGTCGACGACCGTTGTGTCGAGTTGGAGCGTCGCGCCCGGCGTAAACATCGGCAGCGGCGACGGCACGATGTGCACCGCGGCCACGTTGGTCTCCACGGTCACCACCGCAGGCGTGCTCACCTTGGCGCCGGAGCCCGCGACAATCGACGCCTCTCCCGTGGCGAGCGCGGTCACCATCCCGCTGTCGTCCACCTTGACCTTGCTGGGAGCGTCGCTGGCCCAGATCACCTTGGCATCGGGCAAGAGGTCGCCGGCGCAGTTGGCCACCGTAGCGGTTAGCTTGCGCGTGTCGCCAATGCGCAGGTCGAGCGACGCCGGCTGGAGCCCGACGGAGCAGGCACGCAGATCTTTGACTGTAATACGAACGGGTGCACATGTAATACTTCCGGCCTGCGCGAAAACGTGCGCTTCGCCGCGGCCGTTGCCGGTCACGGTGCCCTTTTTGTCGACCGCGGCAATGGCCGGCGCGTCACTCGTCCAGACGACTTCGGCCGCTTCTGTTGAGAGTCCGCGCGAATCCTTGAAACTGGCCGTTAGCCCCGCGCTAGCGCCAGCGACGATTTCCAACGTATCGGGCGAAAGCGTGCAGCTGGCCGGGCGTGTGTCGAGCTGACTCACCGCGGGCGGCTTGCTGGCGCAAGCTTGGAGAAGCGCAATCGACAGCGTGAAAAGCCAGGAACGAAAAAAGGGCAAGGAGACCCCAATTGGCCTTAAGTTGGCGTTCGATAGACAGCGCGCATTTTACCACGAGTTGCTGAGCGTCAGCGCGGGTGGGTAGGACTGGGCCGGGAGAGGTGCGACACCGTGTGCGCGTGCTAGAGCCGGCTGCCCAGTAGCCCGATCAAGACACGTAAATCCCGATCGTCGAACGTAATCCCGCCGCCGACGAAAACGTCGAGGCCGCGAATCACATGGCCCGTCGTCGGATCCACGAACGTTCCGGGCGCTTGCTGAAAATTGAAGAGCACGTGGTTGCCGATGGTGAGCGGCCCGGTGGGATTCAAGAGATCGTCGAGACCGGCGGTCACGTAGACGTGCGAGATCGGCGCCCAGTTGCCGAGCAGACGCAAGCGTGGACGCGTCTTCAACGGATTCGCAAACTCGAACATGTCGGCGGCGAACTCCACGCGATCCTGCGCCAGATGCAGTTTGCCGCCAAAGCCACCGGTGTTTTCCAAAAGGCCGAATCGAAACGACGCAGGACCGAAGCGCCGCGCCAAAAAGACGCTGGCTTTGATTGCGCGCGTGGTTGTGGTCACGCGCTGCTCGGAGACTTCGGTCGATCCGGGCGGCTCTTTGCGAATGGTGGAGACCTCCACCGTGCCGCGCGGATCGTCGATGAACTCCACGCCGTACCATTTGTCGGGCGCGGGCAAGATACGCAGGCTCAGGTAATTCTTGACCTGCGGATTGAGTTGCCCGGCGGCGTTTTGTTGCCCGACGAAAAGTTCCGAGCGCGTGGAGATTTCGGTCTTAAGCGACACCACGCGGTTCACGATGTCGCTGGCGTCGGTCACCGTCGCATCGAGCTTGCGCGCGAGCTCCTTGTCGTTGAGGAGCTTGCCCACCACGCCCTCGCCGCTCTTGGCCGATTCGGCGACCGTGGAGAGTTGATCGAGCGCGTGGTCGACTTTGGCCAGCGTCGCTTTGAAGCTCGACACGGACGCTTTGAGATCGCCCTGCCCGCTGCCGATCACCGATTGAATCGACGCCAATACCTCGCGCGCTTGGCCCATGAAAGCACGCGTGTCCTCGACGATGGCGCGGACGTTTCCCTTTTCACCCTGGGTAAAACCGCGGACGTCATCGGTGAAACCTTCCGCGTTGGCGAGAATGCGATCGAGTCGCGAACCAGCATTACCGATGGTCTCGTTGAGCTTGCGGGTGATGTCCTCCATGCCCGCGACGATTCCGCGCAGCGACTGCTTGCCGCCCTCGCCACCGAGTACGTCGCGCAGCGTCTTGGTGACATCGCGAATGTCGCCAGTAATGCGCGCCAGCTGATCGAACACTTCCTCCACACCAACCGCGCTACGCACGTTGTGAATTTCGTCGCCCTCCTCGAGCTGGCGGCCCTTTTGGCCGGGCGCCAAATCGATCAGGTAATCACCGAGGATCGACTCCGGCCGTTTGGTGATCGCCGCGTCTTCGTGCAGCACGATGGCCTTGCGAATACGCAATGTAATTTTCGCGCGACCACCGAGGAGCTCGACGTGATCGATGTTGCCAACTTCGATACCGGCGATTTGCACGCGCGACTTCATCACCAGGCCCGACGCGTCGTTGAAGATGGCGAAGACGCGGTAGGTGTCACGATGCCCAAGCGCGTGACCACCCACCACAAACGAGAACGCCACGAACGAGCCGGCCATCGCCACCACGAGAAGTCCGACGCGGAAGGGCGAAAGAAATGTAGTCACGATGTGGCCACACCTTTGGAGAACCAGAGCGCGAAAAAGCTCTTCACGAATGGATGGTCACTGTGGCGCACCGCTTCCGGCGCGCCGATGGCGACGAAGCGGCCCTGGTGCAACACCGCCAGCTGATCGGCGACTTTGAACGCGGAGCCGATGTCGTGGCTGATCACCACGCTGGTGACACCGAATTTCTTTTTGGCGGTCATGATCATTTCATCGACGCTGTCGGTCGTGATCGGATCGAGGCCGGTGGTGGGCTCATCGTAGAGAACGATTTTGGGATCGAGCATCAGCGCGCGCGCCAACGCCACGCGCTTCTTCATGCCGCCAGAGAGATCAGACGGAAATTTGTCGAAGACCCCGGAAAGCCCCACGTGCTCGAGACGCTCTTCCACGCGGTGTCGCAACTCGACCTCGGGCAGCGGCGCATGTTCGCGCTGCGGAAAGGCCACGTTCTCGCCGACGGTCATCGAATCAAAAAGCGCCGAGGCCTGGAAGACCATGCCGAACTTGCGCCGCACCTGATCAATCTGCCGCTGCGCCATCGGAACGATGTCCTCGCCCTCGACGATCACTTCGCCGGCGTCCGGTTTGAGCAGACCGATGATGTGCTTGAGCAGCACGGTCTTGCCGCAACCCGACGGTCCGAGAATGACCGTGGTGCTGCCCGCGGGAACCTCGAGCGCGATGTCCTCGAGCACGCGCTGCTTGCCGAACGACTTAGCGAGATGCCGAACGGCGATCAGCGGAGCGGCGTTCATGCGCGGCTCCCGACCGTCAATGCAGTCAACATTAAGTCAAGTGCCAAAACCGTGACCGATCCACCCACCACCGCGCTGGTGGTGGCTCGGCCCACGCCGCGCGCGCCGCCGGAGGCCGTGAAGCCGCAGTGGCAAGCGATCGCGGAGATGGCCACGCCAAAGACCAGCGACTTCCAGAGGCCATGCCAAAGATCGCTGACGGTGACCAGCCGCTGCAGATGCGACCAAAATGGTCCCGGAGGCAACCCGCTGTAGGGAACGACGATGAGCCAGCAACCGAGCAGCGCCACCGTGTTGAAGAACATGGTGAGAAACGGCGCCATCAGCGTCCCAGCCACCACGCGCGGTGTTACAAGGTAATACACGGGGTTGACCGCCATGGTTTCCAGCGCGTCAATCTGCTCGGTGACACGCATGGTGCCTAGCTCGGTGGCGATGGCGCTGCCCACGCGTGCGGTGACGAAGAGCGCCGTGAAGACCGGGGCGATTTCGCGCGCCAGCGAGAGCTCGACGGTGGCGCCGACCATGCTTTGCGCGTTGAAGAGACCGAAGGCATAGACACCTTGCAGCGCGAGCACCATGCCCGTGAAGAGGCCGGTCAAGCCGACGATAAAGAGCGATCCGAAGCCGATGAAATCGAGTTGGCCAAAGAGAAGCGTGAAGCGAAACGGTGGACGAAAGGCGCCGGAGAAGGCGCTAACCGCGAGGGAAAAAAGCGCGCCGAGATCTTCCACTGCCCGGGTCGTGGTCGTGCCGATCGACTCGATGACGGTCCTTGCAGACACGACTAACGATAGGGCGTCGGCCGGGGAGCGTCCAATTCTCGGACAAAGAGGACTACTTACCGAACCGTCGCCGGTGGGGCGCAAATACCATTGGCGCCATTGTCATCCTTGAAGCAACAAAAACCGTCGTTGCACTTGAGCGTATCGCAAGAGGCAGTGACGCTCCCTGGAGCACCCTCTGCGTCATCGGAATTGGCGACACATTTGCCTATGCCGCTGCTGGTATCGCAGTTGTTCGAGGCGCATTCGGAAGAATCGGTGCAGGAAGATGTGCAGGCAATGTTGGTCGTCGTGTCGTCACCCACCGAGCAGATCCCGACCATTGGATCACAGGTGCCTCCTCCTGAGCACTTCGAATCATCTGGCGTGTAGTCATCAGGATTCGTGCAGGAAAATTCTCCGTCGACTGGACCGCACAGCGGCGGGTCCTTCTCCAGGTCACAATTAAACGATGCGCATTCGCTCCCCAAAGGATCCGAGCAGTTTCCACCGACGCCTTGAAGGTCGAATGCGAATTCATCTTCGGTGAAAAGGTCAACTTCTCCTTCGACAGGGTCGCATTCTCCTTCCGTCTGCGTCCCGCAACTTCCGCTCTCGCATTCTAAAGGGTCCGTGCAAGACTGAACCGAAGTCTGAAGTCCGCTACCGTCATCGGGACCAACGTCACCAACCAGGCTGTTCCCAGAAGACGAACCGGCCTGTTGCCCATGACCCTGGGCCGATTTGGCGATGGCGCCGAGCAGCTTAGCGGCCGAAGCCTTGGCGCTGTCGAGATTGTTAATCGATTCATTTTCTCCAAGATATTGGCGAAAGAAACTATTCGTCACACCTTGGCTAAAGCGACCACCATTGTATTTTTCGTCGAGAATCAGGATCCCTTCGGTGAGCGTGTAGGCCGCAAGGGCCGTTGCCGCGGCGACAAGGATCGGCGTGCCAGCTGCGCCGGCAGCACCGGCCGCCCGCTGCCAAACCTGTGCCGGCTTAGCCAGCTGTTCCGCGGCCTGGTACATTGCTTTTTCTATGTAAGGAGCCTTGACCCAAGGCACCCGAAAAGGCTCGCCTGGTAGCGGTGGGCTTGTCATTTTGACATATTCAAGCAGCTTAGCGAGTGACGCCGCGTAGCGCGCTTGCGATGCAGCGGCGTTTGCTTGGGTCGCGGCCATCGCCGCACGCGCGGCGGTGGCGCTAAAAACCGAGCCAACCGCAACATAGGCCCACGAAATGGCGAGCGAGTTCGTAATGCTGGGCAACGTCGCGCTGTTCCCGGTGGCCTGCAAGCTAACGGTGTAGCCTGCCCGCTGTAGACACTGAATATTCCTTACGACGAATTCGCTAACCTGGTCGGACGGGATAACATTCGTATCGGCGTCTCGCGCATCATAAACAACCCGGAAATAGGCGGTGAGTTTGTCCAGCGCCACGGTATAGGCTGGATCGCTCGTTCGAAAGGTCCCCTGGTTGATTGTCTGCTTCGCCAAGTTCGCGAGGGCCTGGGCCGCGTAGTTTGCTTCCGCGCCACAGCCTACACTGATCTCTTTGGCCCGATTGTGGAGTTGAATCGGCTTCTTGCGGTTACAGGAACTCTGCAGGGGCGCAAGGAGTAGCAGCACAACGGCGAATCCTCGATTCATTGTGTGGAGCATGCTGTCCTCCCGCGGAATATCCAGAATGACGACTATCAGGTTGCTGAAAACTTCCTGATAGTGAACACAATAGCATGGCACACACAGCGTCCGAAATCTCGGACAAAGAGGACTACCGCCGAGGGACGCGCTTACCGATGCGGCATAGGACTTCGTAGCTGATTGTCCCGCTCCACTCAGCGAGTTGCTCGGCGTCAATCCGCTCCGATCCTTGCGCCCCCAGCAGCACCACTTCGTCGCCCACCGCCGCAGCGGAAATGTCGGTCACATCGATCATGCACATATCCATGCAGATCGTGCCCACCACGGGTGCACGTTGTCCACGCACCAGCACGCGCGCATGTCCGAAAAGATTTCGTGCGTAGCCATCGGCGTAACCGACTGGCAGCGTGGCGATGACGCTCGGACGCTCCGCGATCCAGCGCGATCCGTAGCTGATGGGTGTTCCCGTTCCGACCTGCTTCACGTGAATGATCTCGGTGGTCCACGACAGAACCGGTCGCAAATCTGCGCCGTGCTGAGCCAAGTGGCGCGCGGGCACGACACCATAAAGCATGATGCCCGGGCGCACCGCATCGAGATGCGCGGTGGGCCGCAAGAGAATCGCCGCCGAGTTAGCGAGGTGCACGGTGGGATTGAATCCGCGGCTTCGTGCGAGCGCGGCAACCGCGGCGAGACGATCCTCTTGCGCCTGCGTCATGGCGCCGTCTTTCAGATCGGCATTCGCAAAATGAGAGCAGAGCCCGACCATGCGCAGCGCGGAAAATCCGGCCAGCGCATCGAAGAAGGCGCTGACGTCCTCTGGCAAAAGTCCGATGCGGCCCATGCCGGTGTCGACTTTGACGTGAACATCCACCTGCGTTCCGGCCGTACGCGCCGCGGTGTCGAGCGCTTCCAAATCTTCGCGGCGAAAGACAAACGGCTCCAACCGGTTCTGCACCACGAGGTCGTGCCGCATGCTGAACGCACCGCCGTACTGGATGATGCGGCCGGAAATTCCGTGGGTGCGAAGCTCTGCACCTTCGTCCACGAGCGCAACACCGAGCGCATCGGCGCCCGCTTCCACGAGCGTTTGGGCGCTGCGAACGGCGCCGTGGCCATAGGCGTCGGCCTTCACGGTAGCGATGATTGCGCTTCTGTTCCCCGCGCGATCGAGCGCCGCGCGAACCACGCCCAGGTTGTTCGCCAGAGCAGCGAGGTCAATGTGCGCCGCAGTCGCGCGTGCTGGACGTTGCTCGTTCACACGCGGGACTTTATCCTATGCGCACATGTCCACCACCAATCGCGTTGGCGGCGATATCGACGCCAGCTGTACCCGCTGCAAAATGCTGCTCGGTCACACCATCCTGGCCATGGTGGGAGGCACCGTCGCACGCGTTCGTTGCAACACTTGCAAGAGTGAGCACGTTTTTCGACGAGCGGCAGGCGCGGCAAAACCAGTCACGCACGCGAAGGTGCGTTCCTTGCCCCCGCGCTCGGTTACCGACCTCGATGCGCTGCTCACCGGGAAGGACATCAGTCGGGCGCGCCGCTACAAACCGAGCGAGTTGCTCATCAAGGACGACGTCATTTCGCACGCGTCGTTTGGGCTCGGCCTCGTCATGGAAGTGCGAGGCGATAAGGCGGAAGTCGCATTTCGCGCGGGGCCGAGGACGCTAGTGCACGGACGTCGTCACGATTTTGTGCGCTAGAGTTTAGCTAAGCAGCCGGCGCGAAAGAATAACACCGACCTTTGTGAACCCATACGCATCAGTATGGGTCCCAGTATGGGTCCCTCAGATAATTAACGACGGTTCCCCGAATCGTCGCCGTCTCACCAAGTGCAGCTTTCGTCTGCGCAACAGGCGCCGAACCCCCGCAAGTGGCTTCCGTGAGGACGACCACCACGCGAACATCTTCGACTGCACGTCTTACATGCTTTGAGGCAGCCCGACAACCTGGACGGGAACGCTGGAATCGGTCGTGGAGCCGTTGCCGAGCTGGCCGTTACTGTTATAGCCCCAGCACCAGGCAATGCCGTTCGCCACCGCGCAGGCGTGTAGGTAATGGAGGGAGATGTTCTCAACACCCGAGCTCAGTCCCAGAACAGGAGCGGGTATACCACTTGCCGTAGTAGAGCCATTGCCCAGCGAGCCATGGTAATTTCCGCCCCAACAAGAGGCGGCCCCGTTCACCACCGCGCAGGTGATACTAAACCCGACGGCTATTGCCGAAACGCCCGGGTTCAGACCCGCCACCTGAGCCGGTACAAGGCTGGACTGCGTGGAGCCGTCCCCCAGTAGGCCATTTTCATTGTAGCCCCAGCACCAGGCGAATCCGTTTACCGCGCAGGAGTTGCCACTCCCCGCAATACTCGTCACCCCCGAGGTCAAAGTCGCCACGGGAACAGGTACGGTGCTGCTGGACCAAGAGCCGTTGCCGAGATAGCCGCTAGCGCCACCGCCTCCCCAACACCAAGCGGCGCCGTTCACCACCGCGCAGGTGTGATAAATGGCCGCAGCGATGGCCTGCACACCGGAGTTCAATCCCGCCACCGGAACCGGTACGTTGCTGTTCGTGTTGGAGCCGTTGCCAACCTGGCCGTTGCTGTTGTAACCCCAGCACCAGGCGCTGCCGTTTACCACCGCGCAGCTTTGATCGGTGGCGGAGATGGCTTGCACGCCAGAACCAAGTCCAAGCACCAGAATCGGCACGCTGCTGTTTGTGGTGGAGCCGGTTCCAAGCGAGCCGGAGGCATTGTCGCCCCAGCACCAAGCACCACCGTTTACTAAAGCGCAGGTGTGGGACTTTCCCGCAGAGATCGCCTGAACGCCCGAGGCAAGTCCCGACACCTGAACCGGCACAGGACTGTTTGTGAAAGAGCCATTGCCGAGCTGGCCTTTGGTATTGAGCCCCCAGCACCAAGCGCCACCGTTGACCACCGCGCAGCTGTGGTAAAATCCTGAAGAGATCGTTGGCCTTGGATAAACTGTAAAGGTCTGCACGCTACTCGTCCCTCCGCCTGGCGTAGGGTTTGCTACGGTCACGCGAAACGAACCCGCTGATGAGACATCCGCGGCCAACATCGTTGCGACCACTTTCGTGGAGTTGACGAACGTCGTTGTTCGTGCCGCATCGTTCCAATTCACCGTCGCGCCACTAACGAAGAGAGTTCCGCTCACCGTTAACGGGAACCCGGAATGGCCCGCTGACACCGCGCCAGGGCTTAGCCCCAACGTGGTCGGTGCCGGATTGCTTACAGCGATGTTCACTTTCGCCGTGCCGCTGCCACCGCTGTTCGTTGCGGTCACGGTGTAATCGGCCACCTCCGCCGCTACGGCAGGCGTTCCGCTGAGAACGCCGCTGCTGCCGTCGAGTCCCAACCCCGCAGGCAGCGGCGGTGAAATCGAAAACAACGTCGCCGCGCCCCCGCCCATCGAGGGTTGATTTGGCGCGATGGCCTGATAAACGCTGTAGGTGACGGGCGTCGTGTAACTTACCGTGGGCGGCACCGGTGACGTCTCCAACAGGGTGGCTGTGCTTGTGGCGTTTCCCAGCATGGCGTTGACTGCATTGGAGATGACGACCGAAAATTTCAGATCGCCTTGATAACCGGGTGTGGCGATGCTCGTAACGACGATGTCCGTCGAGGTTGCGCCAGCAGCGATGGAGCCAACGTTAGACTGACCCACAAAGTCGGTCCCGGCCTTCGCGGTGCCGTCTTTCGTGGCATAGCTGAACCTCACGTCGGCGCCGATGGCGGTGCTTTGCGTCACCGCGAAGGTGATAGGGCCGCCTTCCTTCGCCGAGGTCGCCGTCGCGATCGAGAGCGTGGGCCTTCCGGTGCAAACCGAATCACTGCAAAGTTGTGAGGCGCAATCTATGTTCACTGCGCAGCGGCTGCCGTTACCGCAGCCTGGACACGAACCACCGCAGTCGAGATCCGTCTCCGTACCGTTCCTGACGCCGTCCAGGCACGACGGTGCGAGGGTACGGCCCGAGAGCGAAACGGTGCGCGTGGGCGTCGAAGGTTCATCAATGGTGATGATCAGCGATGCGGTATCGACGCCTTCGTTAGGCGCCGCGAGGTAGGAAACCATCACTCTGATATTGGCGCCCGGCTGCAAAGCGAGCAGTTCTACGGGAATGGAGCCGACCCGGAACGTGCCGCGGGCGTTGCCAACGATCTGAACGGAGCTGACACGGAGTAACGTCGAACCATCATTGGTGATTGTAATCGGCCGCGAAGCAGAGCCGCCGGGAGGTATGTCGCCGAATTCAACCGTGGTTGGTTTCACCGTGATCGAGCGGTTGATGCTCTTGATGGGGGAGTTGCTGCAGGCGGCGAGAAGCCACAGCGCGGCAAGGCATGCACGACGAGAAGAATTTCGTATGCTTGCCGGGAATCGCCAAGCCACATTGATTATTGTACATCGAAGTTGATCATCCACAAAGGCTGCGCGACCGAACTGAGCAGGGCGCACCGCCCCAACAAGCCAATCGCGAGCTGGACGGGGCCGTGGTGCGCGCATTCGATCTGGTCTAAGCAATCGCGTATATTCCGTACAATCGGAATGATCAGAACGTTGCTGTTCGGCTTTTCCGTACTATGCTCACCGCATGGACTTCGATTCCCTCCGCTGCTTCGATGCCGCGGCTACCACGCTCAACTTTCGGGCGGCCGCCACGCGCGTTTCTCTCTCGCCAACAGCCTTCTCCGATCGACTCCAACGACTGGAGGAGGAGTTGGGCGCCGCTCTCTTCATCCGCACCACACGGCGCGTTGAGCTCACCGAAATCGGGCGCCAACTTCTCCCGCAGGCTCGCGATCTGCTGACCCGAGCGAGTCACCTTCGTGAGGACGCCCGCGGTTCGCACGCACCCTCCCCCTATGAGCTGACGCTGGGCACTCGGTATGAGCTGGGTCTCTCCTGGCTATGTCCAGCGTTGCCTCTGCTTTCCCGGCATGCTCCCGAACGCACGCTGCATCTCTACAACGGCGACAGTCCCGACTTACTTCTACGTCTCGAGCGCGGCGACCTAGACGCCATCGTGAGCAGCGCGCGACTTACCTCTCCGCGGCTTTCCTACGCAGCGCTTCACCCAGAAAAGTACATTCTCGTGGGTAAGCGCGCCCACCTGCGCCGGCGCGAGGACGCTAGAGCGTTCACGCTGGTCGACGTGTCACGCGACCTGCCGCTCTTCCGCTACCTTCTTGATTCGCTCGCCCGTGCCGAACCCTGGCCTTTCGAACGGGTCGAGTACATGGGCGGCATTGGCAACGTACGGCGACGGATCCTCGACACGACAGATCGTGTGGGGGTGTTGCCCCATTACTTTGTCCAGGGTGATCTGGCGGCGCGCCGTTTGGTGCAGCTTCTGCCTCGGATGCGCCTTCGTTCCGATGCTTTTCGCCTGGTGTGGAGAACCGGCCATCCGCGTGAAAAAGAGCTGCTGATGTTGGCGGAGGAGCTGCGTAACCTGCCCCTGAAATAGATCGGGCAAAGCCGCAAGCGAAAGCCTCGCTAGCGAATCAGCCGTTTCGCGCGCAGTACCGTGACGACTGCGGTTATCTGCCCCTCTCCCACGCCAAAATTCCGCGCCGTTTCTTCGACCGTCCGGCCAGAGAGGAGCGCGACCACGAGCGGCGTCACCGGACCACGCTGGTAGCGTCCATCGAGCGCCGCGTGAAGAATGTGCCTCCTTGTGATCGCGTAGCACCCGCCTGGAGCCGGAAGTACTTGCGCTGGCCAAACGAAGCGCGCCCGCGGCGAAATGGCCAGTGCTCGAACCATGGCGCCGAGAAATTCTTCTTCTAGTTCGTCGCGATCACCGATCTCCTGTTCGGAGAAGAAACGGAAGAACGCCTCCTCGAAGGACAGCCCAAGATTTGTCGCGAACCCTTCTCGCCAAGCGGCGCACGCAGCGGAAGAACAGAACGAACTCAACATATTATCAAGTGATGTATCGTTCGGAAAATACGTTTTCCAAGCGGCGATTGTTCGGGAAAACAAGACAGTGAGATCGCCGGTACCGCGGTGGGTGCGCTCCAGGACCATGCGCCGAACGGTTCGTGCTGCCTCGTCCAGCTCATTCAGATCGAGTCGCCCGAAGAGCGGATCGTCGGCCGTGCCGCTTCGAAGCCGTTCCCGGGCCCG
>JAHFDP010000009.1:0-59028 GCA_023248955.1 Deltaproteobacteria bacterium | reverse complement strand
CCACGCCACCACTGCCAGCTCAAGAGATGCCCGATGTCGAGCGTCACCGGCGCAGCGGTCTCCTCGGCGAGCACGCGGAAAAAATCGTAGGCGGGAAGTTCGCCGAGGACGACGCTCACGCCGCGTGCAAATCCGGGAAATTCGAGCACCAGCGGAACCGAAAGCGCGGCCTGGCACTCGCGCACGTTGGCAATCGTGGCCGCGAGACCTTCGTCGGTTAGCAACGGAGGAAGTGGATACGGCAGCGGTCGTCCCGCCAGCGACCAGAGTCCGACGTCTTCGTTGATCCAACACAGACCGTAGCGATCGCAGAGCGCGTTGGTGAACGAGAAGAGCTCGTCGCGCTGGTACGGCCCAAGCGATCCGAGGTTGAGCGCAGTGTGGTGGAGTGCGCGCGGCAACTGTGGAGGAAGCGCTGCACGGAGACCGTCCCACGCGGCGGCATAATCCTCGAGAAGTGGCGCGGCGCGATCGCGCGGTTGCCACGAGAAGAAAGCGTGCGACCAACGCGCCGCGCTCGTCCGTAGGAATTTACGGACGGGCGCGGCGAGAACGTCCCCGTCATGTGCGTGATGGCCAAAGCCGGTGGTCCCATCCCACGGAAGGTCGAGACCAACGCCGAGGCCGCGACGCGGCAGGGACGGAAACGCGATGCTCATTACAACCCCGTACGTTTGGCCACGTCGGCGATGGCCAGTGCTTGCGCCACGTGCAGACCGGTTGCGCGGTCGGCGTCGGCCTTGTCCGCCGTGCACGGCAGGCCGTAACACTCGGGGTTGTTCTTAGGCTGGGCCTCGACGAGAAATTCGACGTGCACGACTTCGAGCGCATTCAAGGCGGCAAGTGCCGACGCTGCCTCATTCGGATCGCGCGGAGTGAGAGATGTATCGCGGCTGACCACTTCTGCGATATCGGCCAGTCTGGCCAGCCGGGGTGCTTGGCGCGCGCGCTCCTCCAGAAACGGTTTCTCCCACTTCCCGCCGGGACATGGGCTCCCGTAGCAAGAAAAGGCCTCCGCCGGCAGCTTGCTCACCAAACTGTCAGTCTGGAAGATCTCCAATTTGTCCAGACGTGCGAGGCTCTGCTGAATCGAATCCGTGACCTGGGTCGCATCGTTCGCTGGCTGCTCCGGCGACGGTCCCGGAGGGAGTGGTGAATCGATCGGCGCCACGGATTTCGGAGCAGCGCCGCATCCAGTGTGAAGCCCAAGCATGAGGGCCAGACCTCCGGTCGTCTTCGTCAACACGTTTTTCATTTTTCTCTCCTTCGGGTGGGCTTGCACGACAAACCCTAGGCCCGACGACTATCGAAGAGAATTGGTATGATCAGAATAGAACTGTTCCGTTTTTACGTACAATACAAGTTGAACAACTAACGCTCTTCCACCACCCGCCCTCCGCGGCGCAAATGCTCCACACACGCCGCGATGTCTCCCGCCAGCGGTGCTTCCACCGTCAGAAAACGCTTTCCATCGGGATGAGGAAAACGCATGTGCGCCGCATGCAAAGGTGTGCGTGACATGCGCCCATCGATTCCATTCTCCGTCTGCCACAGCAGCGCGCGCGGCGCGTGGTATTGCGGATCGACCGCCAGCGGCGCACCGAGATGGATGAGGTGCAGCCGAATCTGGTGCGTGCGCCCCGTCTCCGGAACGGCTTCCACCAGCGCATAGGGCGGCAACCGCTCGACGAGCCGCACCAACGTGCGTGCGTCCTTTCCACGAACATCCAGTCGCATGCGTCCACGTCGCGCGGGGGCAATCGCCGCGTCGATGAACTTCGGTTCCTCGAGAGACACGTCGCCGAGAGCCACCAGCGCGAGGTAGCGCTTCTCGGCCTGCCGCGCTTCGAGCGCACCACAGAGCCGCCGATGAGCTTCCTCATCCCGCGCGAAGAGCAGAACGCCACTCGTGCCGCGATCGAGCCGGTGCACCACGAAGAGCCGCTCGCCGCGCTGCTCTCGCAACATCGAAACGACCGACAACGCCTGGTCTTCACCGCGACCGGGGATGACCAGCAAGCCAGCCGGCTTGTCGATGACCAGCAGCCGATCGTCTTCGTAGAGGACGGGCAGATCCACGAACTCTATTGTATTACAAATCTACTCCACGGAGGTAATCGGTCGCCGCGTGATTTCGGCCAGCCCCTTGAGCTGCGGCTCAAGCGCGCTGCCCTGCCCGACGATCACGATCGTCTCGCCGTTGTCGGGCAAATACTTGAGAGCCGCGGCGCGGGCTTGGATTGCCGTCACCGCCGCGATGCGCACCGGGAAATCGGCCACGCGTTCGAAGGGCAACGACTTCACCACCGCATCGGCCAACGCAGCCGCGAGTTGCTCGTTGGTTTCCAAATGCAACGGGTAGAGCCCCGACATGTAGCGCTGGGCCTTCTCCAACTGTGCGTCGCTCGGACCGTGCGCGCGAAACTCGGCGATCAACTTGAGCGCCAGATCGGACAGCTCACGCAGCGTGGCGTTCTTGGTGAACGAAGAAAAAACGAAGAGGCCGGCGTCGCGGTCGGCGTGAAAACGACAGCCCACGTTGTAGGAGAGGCCGCGGTTGACCCGCACTTCGTCAACGAGAATCGAAGTGAAGCCGCCGCCGAGCACCGTCGCGGCTACCGCCAGCGATTCCCAGTCAGGAGAAGTTTCGGTGAGCCCCGGCGCGACAATTCGAATTTGTGCCTGCGAAGCATCGGCCTTGTCGAGGAGAACCACGCTGCGCTTGCGCGCGAGCGGCTGCGGAACGGTGAGCGCGACCATCGCGTCTCCGCTCCACGATCCGAAATGAGTTGCGGCAAGTTTCGCCGCATCCTGTGCGCGGATATCACCGACGAGAAAGAGCACCGCATTCTTCGGAGAAAATCCGCGTTTGTGAAAAGCCACCACATCGTCGCGCACAATCTGCCCAACGGAGCGCTGACTGCCGCGGACCGGATGGCCGTAGGGCGATGTCGCGCCGTAGCCTTCGGTCACCGCCACGCGATCGGCCATAGCCGCCGGGTCGTCCAACTCGCGTGCCAGCTCAGCTAGCGCGCGCCGTTTCACCGTTTCGAATTCCGTCGCCGCAAAGGAAGGGCGCACGGCCACATCGGCCATCACATCGAGCGCCACCTCGAGTTGCGCCGCGGGAACGCTGACCGCGAGCTCGGTGGAATCGCGCGCCACATCGACGTCGAGAAGACCACCAACGCGCTCGATGGTGTCGTCGATCTGCGCGGCACTTCGCTGCGTCGTCCCGCGGCGCAGAAGGTCGCCGGTCAGTTGTGCCAGTCCCTCCTTACCAGTGGGATCGCGCGCACTGCCGGTGGAGAGAAGCAGCCGCGCGGCCATCAGCGGAAGCGCGTGGCGTTCGGCCACCACGATGCGTAGTCCGTTGGGAAGCGTCGATTCGGCGAGCGGCGGTAGTTTGATCGGCGCGGGTGCGGCCATCAGGATCCCCAAGAGAACCAGCGTCACGGCTTCGATCCTTGAGCGACTTCGCCCGGATCGGAAAGCGGAATGAGAATGCTCGACGTGCGGTGATCGGCATTGAATGTAGTCGCGGACACGCGCTTCACGTCGGCCAGCGTCACGGCGTTGGTGCGATCGAGCTTGGTCAAGAGTTGGCGCCAATCACCAAACCAAATTTCGTGCTCGCCAATCGCGTGCGCGCGCCCATTGTGCGTGGCGATCTCACGGAGAAACGCGGCGTTCAAAATATTTTTCGCGCGCGAGAGCTCCTCGGCGGAAATTCCCTCCTTCACGATCTTGTCCAACTCGGTGTAGAGCGCCGCTTGCGCCTGCGCGACGTCGACACCGGGCTTGAGCTCGAGCGAAAAAAAGAAGGGCCCGGGATCGATGCGATATCCAAAATCGACGCCGATGTTTACGGCGAGCTCCTTTCCGTAAACAAGCGTGCGCTTGAGCCGAGCGCCTTCGCCGAATCCGAGCGTCGCTTGAATGATGTCGAGCACCGTGGCGTCGGGATCGCTGGCGGCGACGGCTTTGTATCCAATGGCCACCGCGGGCGCCTGCGCTGGATATTTGACGTACGCGATGCGTTCGCCAGTTTGCGGCGCTTCCTCGGCGGCCACCTTCGGCAGCGGCGGTCCGGCGGGAATGTTGCCGTAGGCCTTTTCGATTTCGACGAGCGCTTTCTTTGGCTCGAAATCACCGACCACCACCACGGTCGCGTTGTTCGGCGCGTAGGCCATCTTGAAATAGTTCACGCAATCTTCGCGCGTGATGCGATCGAGATCGGCCATCCATCCCACCACGGGCCAGTGGTACGGCGACGAGAGAAACATCGTCGCTTCGAGCTGCTCGCCGAGCATTCCACCGATGTCGTTGTCCGTGCGGAAGCGCCGCTCTTCTTTGACCACCTCGCGCTCGCTCTTGAGTGACGCCGGCGTCAGCGCGAGCGATCGCATGCGGTCGCTCTCCAAATCGATCACCGTGGCCAACGCGCCCGATTGAAAATCCTCGTAGTAGGCGGTGACGTCGTTGGACGTATAGGCGTTGGAGTAGCCACCCTGCGATTCGAGCACACGATCGAATTCCTTCGGGCCATATTTCTTGGCGCCGTTGAACATCATGTGCTCGAAGAGATGGCTGATGCCGGTGATGCCCGGCCGCTCGTTGCGCGAGCCCACGCGAAAGAACGTGTAGTAGGTAATCGTGGGCACAGCGTGATCGGCCAGCAAGCGCACGCGCAAGCCATTCTTGAGCGTGTGCTCCTCGACTTCAAAAAGTTTCGGATCGAGCACGTGACCTCTCGGCGCGGAGTCGGCGCCTGCGGTTAGAGACGCGGCAAGAATGACGGCGATCAAAGTGGCCCCTGCTTTCGTTGCTCTCGAAACAACAACGAAACGGAACATTAGCGGGAATGGCCACGCCTGCGAAAGAAAGTTTTTCGCCTTCCGCGGACGGTGATTCCCCAAGCGCAGCAGGGCCACCCACGATAATCACCGCGGCACGCCGCTCGCAATATCCCTGTTCGTCACTGGGTGGGGGCGGGTTGGGGGCCGGTAGCCGGCGCGTCGAATCAAGACGCGCCGGCTTTTTATTTTGCGTAACCGTTCAGTCCGTCATGGCCGGGCTTGACCCGGCCATCCACGAGGATTTCGATGCACGTGGATGGCCTCCCCGGGCTTGACCCGGGGATCGGCGGCCGGCCATGACAACTGGTGTGCCGGACTGAACGGATACTATTTTGCGCGTCTCGGTGACGAACGGAATTTTTTTCCGCCCATCCCAGAAACTACCAACACCAAACGCGTGCCCAGCCTAAGCGAGCGCCTCTCGGGCCGGTGTGGCACGGCGGCCGCATCGTTGGTCGTTCGTCGGGCAAGCGCGCAGGCGGGAGGTACCATGGGGCGGTTTTGGGGAGTGGTGGCGTTCTTGATGGGAGCGTTTTTCGTGGTCATCATCGGATGCGGCGGCACGCGGGTCCGCGCCTCCAACGGAATCGTGGCCGTAGCGCCGAGCGCGATCAATTTTGGTCAGGTGAACCTCGGTCGCTTAGCGACCCAATCGATCGATGTGCAAAACCGCGGCGGCATTGCGCTGCGCCTGATTTCCATTCGGCAATCGAGCGGCGGCGGCGTCTTTACCAACGATGCGCCGGCAAGCGGAATCGCGTTGCCAAGCGGTGTCAGCACCAAGCTTCCCTTCCATTTCATGCCGCTGCAAATGGGCGCCACGACCGCGACGATCGAACTCACCTTCGACAATGACAAGACGCCGATGATCCTCGTCTTGCAGGGAGAGGGCGTCCTGGGCAAAAGTGAATTGTCCGCGCCTTCGCTCGATTTTGGGAACGTGGTGCTTGGTCAATCCGTGACGAAAACGATTACGCTGACCAACAACGGCGGCGTGGCGTCGACGGTCAACGTCGCACCGCCGAACGGCCCCGATGCGCCGGCCTTTCAGACCGTCGGGTCGGGCCCGGCAGAGCTCAATGCGCGCGATGGTCGATTGACGATCACGGTGAAGTTCGCGCCGCAGCGGTTGGGCCTGGCGCAATCGGAGCTGACCATCGCACTCTGTTCGGTGTGCCAACCGGTGAGCGTGCCGCTGACCGGCAGCGGCATCGCGGCGGTGCTCGAAGCCACACCTTTGCAACTTGATTTCGGCGCCGTTGCCGTCGGGCTCTCGGCGACGCGAACGTTCACGCTGCACAATGCTGGTTCACAACCGCTCTCCGTGTCCTCGCTTTCCATCGCCGATGCTTCGTTTGCCATCCAAAATTCGCCATTGCCGATCGCGCTGCCGTCCGGCGCGCAAACGATGGTCACCGTGCAATTCACCGCGAGGCGCATCGGTCAATTTCGGGCGTTGTGTTACATTAGTAATACAACCGGCATAGATGCGGCAGTCACGTTGTCGGCCCAGGGCGGTGGGCCGGTGATTCGCGTGCAACCTTCCGCGCTCGATTTCGGAATCATTGCCCTCGGCGCCTCCGCGCAGCGCCAAATCGTGATCGCCAACACCGGCTTCGCTGGCGGACGGCCCGCGCCGCTGACGATTTCCGCGATCAAGGTCGCCCAGGGCCCCGAGTTTCATGTGGACGCGCGCAACTTGCCGGTGACGCTCGCCATCGGCGCGCAGGCCACGTTTAGCGTGAGCTACGATCCGCTGACCGCGCAGACCGCGCAGGGCATGCTCGAGATCGATTCCAACGACGGCGCGCATCCCGCCGCGCAAGTTGCGCTGACCGGTCAAGGGCGCGCATTGGCGCCGTGTCAGAACGTGGTGGCACCCACTCCGCTCGATTTCGGAAGTGTGCAAGTCGGTTCCACCGCTGTGCTGGCGTTCGCCATCGACAACCGCGGAACGGACGACTGCGTGGTGAACAATCTAGCGCTCTCCGCGTCCACACCGCCCTCGTTCTCGCTGCCCGGTGGCTCGGTGATTCAAGCTGTCCTGCACCCGTCCGAGCGATTGCTCACGCGCGTGGCCTTCACGCCAAGCAACGTCTCCGACGTCCTGGGGAGCGTCGAATTTGCCATCTCCGATCCCGCCCACCCGAGCGGAACCGTCGGCCTGATCGCGCATGGTGTGCAGCGTTGCTTAACGGTCACGCCGGCAACTCTCGACTTTGGGACCCTCGGCTTGATGTGCGGATTCGCCGTAAAAAATATTGCGATTAACAATACATGTTCGCAGGCAGTTAGCGTTTCATCCGCAGTGATTGGCGCTGGAACGTCGTCCGCTTTTTCACTCGTGCAACCCTTTGCGCCACTCACGCTGCCGCCTGCCCAAAACACCTCGATCGCGGTCCGTTATGCGCCGCTGAGCACCGGACCTGACGCCGCGCCGCTCTGGCTCAACACCGATGTCGCCACCGCGCCATTTCTCGTCGGGCTCACCGGCAATGCCTCCGCCAGCGGGCGCGTGCTCGATGCGTTTGACCAAGCGCCCGGCCAGGTCGACATCCTTTGGGTCATGGACAATTCCGGCTCGCTCACCGAGGAGACCACCGCGCTGGCGCCCGCGCTGCACGGCTTTTGGCAAGCGCTCACCGCAAGCGGCGTCGATTTTCATTTAGCGGTCACCACGACTGGCATGACGCCCTACGCCGGCGGTTGGACACAGTGCCCGGGCGGCGCGGAGGGCGGCGAGGCGGGACGCTTCTTTCCGGTGGATGGGTCGAGTCCGCGCATCATCACCAACGCCACGCCGAACGGCGAGCAGGTGCTGCGCAACAATTTGAACGTCGGCATGTGCCACTGGGACGAACGGTTCTTCGAGCCGCTGATCGCCGCGCTGACATCGCCGCTCGTGGATTCAGTTAAAGCGCCCGGGACGCCGTTTCCTGCCGATGGCAACGCCGGCTTTTTGCGCGACGACGCCAAGCTGGCGCTGATGGTGCTCACCGATGCCAACGACGACGATGACGTTCCCAACCCTGTGGCAGTGGCGCCCTACTTCCAGCAAATCCTAGCGCTGAAAAAGGGACGAACCGATCGGCTCACCTTTGGAGGACTTGCCGCGCTCACACGGTGCACGTCGTCGGAATCCGTGGGAACGCGGTATCAGGATTTCTTTAGCATGGTGAACAACGGGCGCCTCGAGGACAGCTGCGATCTGGCGCACTACAGCGACATGCTCGTGCGGATCGGGCAGGCGCTGCTCGTGCCGCGGACGGTATTTCCGCTCACGCAGACGCCCGGAGCAACGGGGCAGATCACGGTGACGGTGAATGGTGTGGCCGTGGACCCAGCGGCGTACACGTACGATCCGGCGCAGAACGCGGTGACCTTTCGCGTGGACAGCGCGCCGCCGTACGGATCGCACGTGGAGATTTCGTACGACCCGGGGTGCTGAAACGTCCACGCACCACAGCGAACGTCATTCGTATCGCCTCTGCTGTGGTGGAGCCAATACGATGCTCCTGTTCTCGTTGATTCCTATCAACCAGTCTATTAAACTAGTTGAATGCTCACCAAAGACGTTAGCGCCTTCGCTGCCAAGACGCATCTTTCCGCGATGCTTCGCGAAGCGGAGCGCGGCAAGAGCTTCGTCATCCGCCGGCGCGGAAAAGCCGTTGCCCGCTTGGTTCCCGCTGCACCTGAATCGCCAGCTGCAAGCATCGACGACATCGTCATCGCTTTCCGAAAACTTCGCGCCAACGCTCGCGGCAAGCTCGACGTTCGGTCGCTCATCGAAGCAGGACGGCGCTTTTGAGCACGTGCTGGGTCATGGATTGCTCGGTCGCGCTCGCCTGGATTTTGCCGGACGAGTCGTCGCCGCGTGCCGATCGGTTTCTCGCTCAGACACGTCCGCGCGAACTCTGGGTTCCCGTGCTCTTCTGGTACGAGCTCGCCAATGCGCTCACCGTCGCCAACCGTCGCAAGCGGATCTCCGAAGCCGATCTTGTACAAGCACTCGACTTGATGGGTCAGCTTCCGATCGCAACGGACGCCGAGATGGACGCACCCGGAGCGGGTAGGCTTCGATCGCTGGCGGCAGCGCACAAGCTGTCTGGGTACGATGCCGCCTATCTCGACTTAGCGCTTCGCAAGCACGCCGGGATGGCCACGCTCGATACGGATTTACAAGACGCGGCCCGCGCCGCCGGCATTGATTCGATCGCGTAGTCCGTGGCAGAGCCACTCAAACCCGCACCCAGCCTCGTCGCACCGCAATCACCACCGCTTCCACATGCGAGCGCGCGCCGAGTTTGTCATAGATGCGTGTAAGCACCGTCCGCACCGATCTCCGACCCGCACCAATCGCTTCACCGACCTGCGCGTTCGAAAGTCCTTTCGCCACCAGCTGCAAAATTTCCAGCTCCTCCGACGACAACACCATGGGCACCGGCGCACCGCGATCGAGGCCGCGAAAGTAGTCCCAGAAACGTCGCGCCAGCCGCGGTTCCAAAACGGTTCCACCGGCGGCGATCTCTCCGATGGCCCGCACCAGCCGTTCGCGCGGCGCTCCCTTCACGAGATAACCCGCGGCACCTGCGCGCATCGCTTCGAACACATGGTCCTCGTCCGCGAACGACGTCCACACCAGCACGTCGATTTCTAGACGCGGCCGCATCGCGCTGGCCTGCTCGAGCAAACGCCGCGTCGTCTCCACGCCACCGATGCCGGGCAATTCGAGATCCATCAGCACCACATTGGGCGGACCCGCTGGCCACGGATCGACCAGACGTGAAAGCGCTAACTCGCCACTTTGCACCGCGTCGACCACGCGAAAATCCGCGACGGCCCCCAGCAGCTTGACCATGGCTTTGAGCGCGCGCGGGTCATCTTCGACAATCAGAATGCGCGTTGGCGGAGTCAAAGTGTTATCCTTGGACCAGTTTCCATTATGCCTCCTCCTTCGACCAAGCGCGCCGAAGCACGCCAAACCGCCGAGCCTTTGGACACCGAAGCGCGACCCGCCTCACCACTCTCCGACGCCGAGATCGAGCACCTGCTCGAGGAGACGCGGCACGGCGGCCAAGAGGTCGAGCGTGGCCGGCAGATTTTCACCAACCGCAATTTGCGGCTCGACCATATCGACCTGGTCGGCTTCGACATGGACTACACGCTGGCGATTTATCACCTGCGGCGCATCGAATCGCTCTCGTTCGAAATGACCATCGCGCGGCTGATCGCGAAGAAAAATTACCCCGCCGAGATCCAGACGCTTCGTTACGACCACGCCTTCGTGATTCGCGGACTGGTGGTCGACAAACAACTTGGAAATATATTCAAAGTCGATGCGCACAACCACGTCGGCCGCTGCTACCACGGCCGGCGACCGCTCACCGCCGAAGAGCGGCGCGCCGCTTACCGCAACGAAAAAATTTCGCTGCGCCCGCCGCGCTACGCCTGGATCGACACGCTCTTCGCGCTGCCGGAAGCCTGTCTCTACGCACAGATCATCGAGCTGTTCGAAGCCAACGGCCGCGCGGTTGATTATGTGCGGCTCTACGACGACATTCGCGAATGCATCGACGAAGTGCACCGCGACAACACGCTCAAGCTCGAACTCAAAAAGGATCTCGGTCACTACATCGTCAAAGATGCCGAGCTCGGGCCGGCGCTGCACAAGCTGCGCTCGGGCGGCAAGAAGACGTTCCTGCTGACCAACAGCTACTGGGACTACACCGACGCCGTGATGCGCTTTCTTTTCGACGGCGTGCTCCCCGAATATCCCTCGTGGCGAAACTATTTCGATCACGTGATCGTCGGCGCACAGAAACCCGGCTTCTTTTCCGAACGACATCCGCTGCTGGAAATCGACGCCAACGGAAACGTGATCGGTCCCGCCACGTCACTCGAGCGCGGGCACATTTACCAAGGCGGAAATTTGCAGGAGCTCGAGCGGCTGGCCGGCTTCGGCGGCGAGCGCGTGCTCTACGTCGGCGATCACATTTACGGCGACATCATACGCAACCGAAAAGTCTCGCTGTGGCGCACCTGCATGGTGGTCCAGGAGTTGGAAACGGAGCTCGCCTACACCGCCGCGCGCGCCGACGACATTGCGCGGTTGCGCGAATTGGACCGCCTGCGCACGGGGCTCGACGACGAGATCAACCACCACAAGTTGCATTTGAACCAACTCGACCGCCGCGCCGATCGCCTGCGTGACGATCCCGCGCTCACCGAACTCGACCTGGAACGGCGTCGCGAAAAAAATTGCCTCGAGCGATTACGCCGGGCCTTGCGCGACGTGATCGCGGAATCGGCGGCCTTGGAAGATCGTTTCGAGCGCGGCGCCAATCCCTACTGGGGCCTGGTGTTTAAAGAGGGCAACGAAAATTCCCGCTTCGGCAACCAAGTCGAAGACTACGCTTGTCTCTACACCAGCCGCGCGTCCAACTTTCTTTACTACTCGCCGATGCAATATTTCCGGTCGCCGCGAGATGTAATGGCCCACGAACTGTGACCCCGGATCTTGGCGCGTCGCTGAAGACGGCGCCGGTTGGTTTTGCCACTTGGCCTGGCGCGCAATTTGGTGGAAGCTCACGGCGGCACGCTCCTCGTCGCGAGCCAGCGGGACGAGGGAACGTTTGTCAACGTAACGTTGCCTTTGTAGCGCCGGCTAAGTCGTCGCCGCGGCCAACACTTTCGCGCGCTCGCCCTCGGGCAATTCGCGGTGCGCCGCGCAAAACCAGGAGTAGCGCGGCCCCTTCGAAGGCTCTTGGCATCCCCCAAAAGGACAGGCGCGCAGCGTGTGCGCCGGGCGGTGAACTTTTCGCCGATTCGTTGCGCGGCTGGTCTTCGCAATCGTCCGCCCAGCCAACGTGCTCACACGTGCGCCCACGCGATCGGCGATGGTGCGCTCGACCAGCTGAGCCACCGCTTCGGCAAAGGAATTGGCCAGGCTCGAAAGCTCGGGAGAAAGAGTGGAAACGCGGCGCTGACGGGGCATTAGGGAATCCTTCTGAATGGTTTTTAATTTAATGGAATGAATGGGCCCCGAATTTAATCACCGATTAATGGGCCGTCTATTGTTTTCATGATTCTTTCTTGGGCAACCGTGAAGCCCATGCTAACGACAGAATCGAATGAATCAGCCCGCCGCTGCCGACGCTTCGTCACCCCCTAGCGTCGCGCGATCTGCTGGACGCGTGGGTGCGGCCACGCTGCTTTCGCGCGTGTTGGGACTTTTGCGCGAGCAGATTTTTGCGGCACTCGTCGGCGCGACGCCATTCGCCGATGCGTTCAATGTCGCGTTTCGCATTCCGAACCTCTTGCGCGATCTCTTCGCCGAGGGCGCACTTTCGGCCGCTTTCGTGCCGACGTTTACCGACTACCTCGTCAACCGTGGAATCGCCGACGCGTGGCGCCTGGCCAACCGCGTCCTTTCAGCGGTGATGGCAGTGCTCGCCGTTCTCGTGCTGATCGCGATGCTCGGCGCGGGGCCGCTCGTGCATGCCATGGCGCCCGGATTCGATCCCGAGAAGGCGGCCCTTACCGTCACGCTCACGCGCATCATGATGCCTTTTTTGATCCTCATCTCGATGGCGGCCGTCTCCATGGGGATGCTCACCAGCCGGCATCACTTCCTAGAAACCGCGCTCGCGCCGGCCGCGTTCAACCTGGTTTCCATTCTTATCGGCGCCACTCTTCGCCTGGCTGGACTCTCCCCACGCGCCGCGGTGATCGGCTGGTCGGTCGCCACGCTGCTCGGTGGATTCGCGCAAATGATCGTGCACGCACCACCGCTTTACCGCGACGGTTTCCGCTTCGTTTTTCTGCTTCGAGAAGTGCGAAACGATCCCGGCATTCGCCGCATTCTCACCCTCATGGCGCCCGCGACCATCGGCCTCGCCGGTGTCCAGCTCAACATTTTCTTCAACACCATCTACGCGTCGGCCGAACCAGGCGCGGTGTCGTGGCTCAATTACGCCAACCGCATTCTGCAACTTCCGATCGGCATCTTCGCCGTGGCCATCGCCACCGTGACCACGTCTAGCCTGGCCCATCGCGCGGCGAGCAAAGACGCCGAAGGTTTGCGCAACACGCTTTCGGGATCGCTGCGGCTGGTGCTTTTTCTAACTTTGCCGGCGACAGCGGGCCTCGTCACGCTGCACGCGCCCATCATTCGCTTGCTCTACCAACACGGCCGCTTCAACGCGGGCGACACGGTTCACGCCGCAGAGGCCTTGCAACTTTACGCGCTGGGACTCGTCGCATTTGCCTCCGTCAAGGTGATCGCGCCCGCCTTCTACGCGCTCGAACGCCCGCGCGTGCCACTGGTCGCGTCGCTGACCGCCGTCGTAGTCAACATCGCCTTCTGCGGATGGGCCTACTTGACGCAAGCCCCCGACTCGCTTCACCGCTGGCTGCCGCTGGGAACGAGCCTCACCGCGTTTGTCAACGTCATTGTTCTCTTGGTCGGATTTCGCCAAGTCGGAGGGCCGCTTCGCTGGGCCGATTTGTGGAGCGGACTGTGGCGCATGGGCGTGGCGAGCGCGCTCTGCGGTTGGGCGGCGATTCTCACGCTGCACGGCGCCGAGCAGACACTCGGGTCGCAAACTTTCTTGGCCAACGGTGGCGCCACGCTCGGCGCGATCGCCGCTGGCACCGTCGCGTATGCCGCGGCCGCCGCGCTCCTGGGCATCGAGGAGCTCGGGGTGTTGGTTCGCTTCGTTCGCGCTCGCCGACGGTAGCGCAGTTGAAAACGGCAACGGCGCGAGAGGCCTACTTCTGCGGAATTGGAATCGCCACGTAGATCGCGCCCGCTCCACGCTTGACCCGCACCAGCGCCGTCGTCCCCGGCCCGAGCGCGCGAACGGCACGGTTGTAGTCGGCGATCGTCCCGATCCCCTGCCGGTTGATCTCCAAAATCTGATCGCCCGACTCCAGCCCCTGATGCGCCGCTGGGCCGTCCGGCTGCACATCCGCAATGACGACACCGTGTCGAACTTGCTGCGCCGCAATGCCCAGCGGATCGTTCCCCTCGGGAGCATGACCAGAGAGCCCCGCTTCCTCCGCGGCTTCGGTCCGCTCGGCGATGGTTACGTCGAGACTCTTTTCCTTCCCTTCGCGCAGCACCTTCACCGGCACCGTCTTCCCCGGCCCCACGCTGCCCACGACGCGCAAAAGTTCGGACTGATCCTTCACCGACTTTCCATTGAATCGCAAAATGAGATCGCCATCCTTGAGCCCCGCTTTGGCCGCGGGCCCATTTGGAAACACTTGCGTCACCAGCGCGCCGTGCGTGCCCTGCGCAAGCCCCAACGCCTGCGCGATATCCGGTGTAACCTCTTGAATACCGACGCCGAGCCAACCGCGCACCACCTTGCCTTTGTGCGTGAGCTGATCGAGTTCGTCCTTGATGAGATTCACCGGCACCGCGAAGGCGATTCCGACGTTCTGCTGCAAGCCCGCATTGTTGAAGATGGCGGTGTTCATGCCGATCACTTCGCCGCGCAGGTTGAAGAGCGGCCCGCCCGAGTTGCCCGGATTCACGGCGGCATCGGTCTGAATAAAGTCTTCATACGGACTTCCTCCGGGGAGGCGCCGCTCCTTCGCGCTCACGATTCCCGAGGTCACCGTGGCCTGCAAACCGAACGGTTCGCCAATGGCGATCACATAGTCACCTACTTCTGTCGCATCCGAATCGCCGAGTTTGACCGCCGGCAATTTCTTCGCCGCCGCGCCCTTCAGACGAATGACCGCGATGTCCGTCTTCGGATCGCGACCAACGATTTCCGCTTCGAATTCCTGGCCGTCGTCCGTCTTGACCTGAATTTTGTCGGCACCCTCAACCACGTGGTTGTTGGTGAGCGCGAGGCCGTCGCCAATGAGAAATCCCGATCCCAACGCATGACGCGCCTGCTGCTGCTCGGGAACTTCGCCAAAAAAACGCCGCATGAAATCCTGCATCGGGTCTTCGCCATACGGCCCCATACGCTGCCGTCGCGGCATCGTCGCCGTGGCGATGTTAATGACGGCCGGTTTCAGCTCTTTGACGAGCGGTGCCAGCGAAGGCATGGGCCCCAGCGTTCTTCCGTTTCCGCTGGCCTCACTGTTTCCCACAAACGGCGGAACATCCGCGCGCGCATCGGGCGCGAAGGTGTCGTGGGCGCGCGCGCAAGCGACCGCCGAAATGAGAATGAGAATCGTCATCGTTTTCATAAAGGCGGGCCTCTCCGAGCGTTCATTTTTGGCTACGATTATTGGGAACAACGCGGGGCGCCGAGCATTCCCCGAATTCGATCGGGAACGATAAGCAGTTCACTCTCGGTGTCAATTCGGATGGCGCGAGCCACGCATCATTTTGTCAAGTGGATGCGTTCATTCCCGAATCTCAATTTGTGCGGCGCGCAACGAGTAGTAGAGCAACCAGCGCTCTGCCGCGCTCGTGGCGTCGAGAGGAATGGCGCGTTCGATCTCGTCGATCGAGAGCCACCCGCGCGCCAGCCCGAGCTTGAACAGCGCCTTGCGACCACGATGCGCCTTACTGGGCTTGGTCCGCCCAGCTTCGCCGGTCTCCGCGCTCTCCAAATCTTCGGGGTGCATCAGACGGCTCCCGTCATGTTCGGCGCGTCCGCACGCACGGCACCAACTTCCGAGAGAATGCGTTGCAACTCGTCACCTTCGATCACCTCCACAGCCATGAGCCGCGCCGCAAGCCGATCCAGCGCATCCCGATGCGATCGCACCACATCGCGCGCACGGCCCAGCGCCTCCTCGAGCAGGCGATTCACCTCCGCGTCGATTCGCTGTTGCGTCCGTTCACTGTGGACGCGTTCCGAAAGCGTCGGCATCGATTGCGCGCCAAGAAACGGACTGCGCCGTGGCTCGGCCAAGCAGACCGGCCCCATGCTGTCGGACATGCCGTAGCTCGTCACCATCAGCCGCGCCATCGCCGTGGCCTGCTCGAGATCGTTCGCCGCGCCGGTGGAAATTTCTCCAACCGCTAGCTCCTCCGCGGCCCGCCCGCCCATGAGCCCCGCCAGCTTGTCGCGCAGCTCGTCTCTGGTGAGCAGATAGCGATCCTCGAGCGGCAACGACATGGTGTAGCCAAGCGCCGCGATGCCGCGCGGGATAATGGAAATTTTGTGGACCGGTTCACCGTGCGGCATGAGCGAGGTCACCAGCGCGTGGCCACCCTCGTGATAAGCGACGGTCTCTTTTTCGCGCTCGTTCATGCGCCGATTTTTTCGCTCGAGACCAGCCACCACGCGTTCGATCGCCTCGTGAAAATCGGCCATGGCCACCGCGTCGCGATTCTTGCGGGCGGCCAGGAGCGCGGCCTCATTCACAATGTTGGAGAGATCCGCGCCGGCCAGGCCCGGTGTGCGGGCAGCGACTTCGCGAAGCTCGACGTCTTTGCCGAGTTTCACGTCACGAACATGAATGGCTAGGATCTGCTCGCGCCCACGCCGGTCGGGACGATCCACCAGCACCTGCCGATCGAAACGCCCCGGTCGCAAGAGCGCAGGATCGAGAATTTCGGGACGGTTGGTAGCCGCCAAAAGGATCAGACCAACGCGCGCATCAAAGCCGTCCATCTCCGAGAGCAACTGATTCAGTGTCTGCTCGCGCTCGTCGTGGCCGCCGACAAATCCGCCGTTGCGGCTTTTACCAATGGCGTCGAGCTCGTCGATGAAGATGATGGCCGGTGCTTTGTCGGAAGCCTGCTGAAAAAGATCACGCACGCGCGCCGCACCTACACCAACGAACATCTCCACGAACTCCGATCCCGAGAGTGAAAAATAGGGAACACCCGCTTCTCCCGCGACCGCGCGCGCCAGCAGCGTCTTGCCGGTGCCCGGCGGGCCGACCAGCAAAACGCCCTTGGGAATATGGCCACCGAGCCGCCGAAATTTTTCCGGCGTCTTTAGAAATTCGACGATCTCCTTGAGTTCCTCGACCGCTTCGTCGATGCCGGCCACGTCTTTGAACGTGGTGCCGGTGTTGGATTCCATCGAGATGCGCGCGCGCGTTTTGCCGAAAGCGAGCACGCCACCGGGCGGCGCGCCGGGACCGAGGCCTTGTGCGCGGCGCGCCAGGAAAGTCCAGAAGAGCATGGCAAGTCCAATCGGCACGACCCAAACCGCCAAGAGATCGCCGAAACCGCCGTCGGGGATGGCTTCGAATTCGGTGTGGGTCTGCTCGAGAATCGGAATGATGCTGTTGTCGCCGCGCACGCGCGAGGCGACCCACGGCGTGGCGGGTTGCGGTTTGGCATCGTGAACTTTGGCGGCGGGATAGCCTTTGAGGTAGTCCTCCGCGATCGCCACGCGCTTGAATTGTCCGACGGAGACGGCTTCGCGAAATTGGCTGTAGGGAACGCGTTGCGCGCCGACGTCCTGAACAAAACTGCGCGTGATGAAAAAGGCCACCGCCAGCGCAATGAAAAGGCCCAGCGGTGAAATGAGCCGCGTGGGCGGCGTCGGACGATCCGGCTTGCGCGGCGGCGAGGATACGGGCATCCGGGAATAAAGCTGCGAACCGTACCGTGCGTCCGCAACTAGACTCCTAGATCAGAAGTTCGCCGCATAAATGCGGCGGTTATTTTTAGGAGTCTAGCCGTCTGCAAGGGGCTCGCCGCCCCTCCCCGTCGAGCGAAGCTCGCCGGGGACCCCTCCTTGCTTCGGCGCGACTCCGCGCCGCGGCCGCCTTTGGCGTCCGAAGTAGTTAGCGCAGAAATCTATGACTCCGGAGTCTAGGCCCGGATGATCAGCACGGGCACGGGCGAGCGCCGCATCGTCTGCTCGCTCGTTGAACCGAGGAGCAGATGGCGCAACGCACGCTTGCCATGCGCGCCCACGAGCAAGAGATCGGCGTCCGATGCACGCGCGCAAAGCTCCTGCGCGGGAGAGCCGACGCGCACTTCGCACTGCGCACCGGGCGCTGAATCGGAAGCCATGCGCTCAACAGCACGCATCGCTTCCGTCTCCACCGAGGGAAGATCCGCCAGCGATCCCGGCGGCGCACCACCCACCAGCGGGGAGGCATTGAGGATCGGCGCGTTGTCCACGACATGCAGGAGTGTGAGCTCGCCACCAAGCGCCGCCACCAGCCCAGCGGCATAGCGCACCGCTTCTCGCGAAGCTTCGGAGAAGTCGACACCGACGAGCAGGCGCCGTGGCGGACACTGCATTTCTGGAATTTAAGGACGGTGCCTCAAAATGTCATGTGTATTGCAACGTAAGACGAACCGATCAATTGTCAGTGCGCGACATCCAGCAGCCGCGCCAACGTCTTCTCATCGGCCGCCGGAAATTCATACTTGTCGAGATCGGCCGGATCGACCCAGCGGTGATCATGCACCCGCACATGACGAATCTCGCCGCCCGCCAACCGGCAACGGTAGACGCGAAAATCAATGTCGTACTCGGGGTAGCTGTGCTCGACGTGAATCACGCGGTCGCGCACCTCCACCTCGATGTCCATCTCCTCTTTCAGCTCGCGCGCCAGGGCCGCTTCGTCTGTCTCACCCTCCTCGACGCGGCCGCCCGGGAACTCCCACAAGAGCGGGAGCGTCGCCGTGGGCCGGCGTTGGGTGATGAGGTACTTGCCACCCTCTTCCATCATGGCGGCCACGACGCGGATCTTAGGGCGCATAGGTGCTCAAAAGTAGCAGCAGTGCGGCGATCCGCAAAGGCTAAAGGTGCAAGGGAATTGGCGCCAGCGCCGTTGCTTGTTACTCTTCTGAATAGAATCTTCTAGCAAGACGTAGGATGGTTCATGACCGCCTCGCTCTTGATCGCCGCTGCGCTCAGTGCCGCCGCCCACGCCAAGCGGCCGCCCACTCCGGCCAAAGTTCCGGCGCCAGCACCGATTTGCGAAGGCGACTATTCCGATGCGCTGACGCCCGACGTGACCGCGCGCGTGCAGCAGCAGGTCACCGCCGCCGCGTTTGTTTACCTCGTACGCAACACCGCCACCTACGAGCACGTCTACTACGGGCATGATGGAAAACTGCGACGCGCCTACTTGCGCTCGGTGATTCACGGGACAGCCTTCGCGTACAAGCAGAAAGACGGCGAGAGCTACCTCATCACCAACGATCACGTGGCCGAGCAGCCCGAGGTGACCGACGACGATCATCTCGTCGACGGTGTCCCACCTGGTTCGAAGAAGGTGCGCGAGGTCCTTAAGATCGTGCATTCCGACAGCGACGATTACGAGCCCGGGCACATCGCCGTCACGCGCGCGTTGGCCGATCAGGCCGACGACATCGGGCTCCTCAAGACGCACGCGCAGCTGTCGCTCATGCCTTACCGCCTCGGCAGATCGAATGCGCTGCGCTCCGGAAATTTGATCACCGCACGCGGTTTTCCACTCGGAGAATTCGCCGCGGTGAATTCCGGCAAAGTCATCAACCCCACGCAGATCGATACTGAAAAGAGTTGGAACCACGTCGACTTCGTCATCGACGCGCTTCTTAATTCAGGCAATTCTGGAAGCCCCGTCTTCGCGGTGAGCTGCCACACCGGCGAGCTGGAGCTCGTGGGCGTGTATCACGCGGGATACAAAGACGCGGCCGCGCTCAACGTCGTGGTGGGCATCGATCAGCTCAAGGAGATGTTGGAGACGCTGCGACCGCCGCGGCGCGATCATGGGCCCAAGTTGGAGATCACCGCCGCTGATCGCGATCGCGTGGTGAATGCGTTGTTCGAAGATCCCACGCATGCGCTGGTCTTTCCGTTCGCGGGCCGCGCGGTGCGCGTCGCGTTGGCGGATCGGCAGACCATTCGCTTCTCGCTGCTCGATTCTGATTTTCCGCTCTTGTCGACGGAGTCAATCGCGCTGATCGATCAAGCCGCCAACGGATTCGGCACGCTCGACAGCGTGATGGTGCGCGGTCCCGACGGCGCGGCGACGCAAGAGGCGACGGCGCTCGATCCCGATGTGCGCGATCACTTGCAGCGCTTCTACGATCAGATTTGGCGGCAGTTGATCGGCGTACTGGACTACCGGCTCCTCGCTGCGCATGCGGCCTCCAGCGCGGATGCCCACGGCGCTGCACAGACGGCGCGTGCGGCGCTCTCGCATCACGCCAACGACAACCACGAGCTCTTGGAAACTTGCCTCTACGACGTGGACCGGATCGCGGCGATGCCCAAAGCAGTGATCGCGGCCGGTGGAGCCAACGCGCCAGCCGCGCGGCCACCCGCGGATGCGCCTACGCCCGACGGAGACGTTGGCGTGCGGTAGTTACTCTGTCGCGATTTGCGCCAACGTGCCCCACGATGTCGGCGCGGACCCCAATTCAAAGTGAAGCACACCACCTGGCTTGAGATCGCGGTGGTGAAAAAGCGGCGTGTCGAGCGGCGTGCCGTTGAGGGTGACCGACTGCACAAAATGATTCTCCGCCGACGCGTTGGGCGCTTCGACGGTGAACGTGCCGCCGGCAACCGCGATGCGTGCGCGCGTGAAAAGTGGCGCACCGACGAGATAGCGATCGGTCGCTGGTACTGGGAAAAATCCGAGCGCTGAAAAAACGTACCAGGCGGACATCGTGCCGCCATCGTCATTGCCGGGAAGCCCGTCGGCGCCCGGGCCATACCAGCGGGCCATCGCCCAGCGGACCCAGCGCTGCGTGAGATCCGGACGTCCCACCGCGGCGAAAAGAGTGGGCGCATGAAAGTCGGGCTCGTTGCCCGCGAAGTAGTAGGGACGCGGGCCAGCGCGCCGGAGATCATCGGGCTTTGTTCCGGCCAACACGTCCGCTTCGCTCCGCGCCTGCTCGAAAAAAGACTCGAGCTTGGTGACAAACGCGTCGCGGCCACCGAACAGCGCGGTGAGGCCCGCGGGGTCATGTTGCGCCGCCCAAACGCTTTGCCACGCATTGGCTTCAACGTAATCGTAACCCCACTCCAGCGGATCGAACGGCGCCTCGCGCAGCGTGCCGTCGGCGAGATGTCCGCGCAAAAAGCCGCTCGCGACATCGAATTGTTTTCGATAGCCCAGCGACCGCGCGTTGAGTCGCGTGGCATCGGCAGTCTCGCCAACAAGCGTGGCCAGCGCTGCCAGCGCGTGATCATCGGCGGAATATTCGGCGGTCACCGAAACGGTGCCACCCGCCTCCGCCGGTAGAAACCCAAGCCGATCGTAGTCCGCGTTTTGCCGCCCGCGCCCGCCGCGAGCGTCCGCGGACATCGTGCTGTCGAGCGCGGAGGCGCGTGCGATCGCGTAGGCCGCCTTGAGATCAAAATCCGTGATCCCCTTGAGCGCTGCATCCGCGACCACGATTTCCGCACTCGCGCCTGGCATCGATCGCGCGTCGGTCGTCCCGACGGGCCATGAGGGAAATGCGCCAGTCGCTTGCGCCATCGCGAGGAGGCTGCGCACCGCATCGAGCGCCTTCTCGCGCGCCACGATCGCATAGAGCGGATGCAGCGTTCGATAGGTATCCCAGAGCGAGAGATCGGTGCAGTAGTGAAATCCCTCCGCGGTGCGAATCACGCCATCGAGCGCGCGATAGGCGCCGTCCGCATCGCTCTGGACCGTGGGCATCAGAAACGCGTGGTAGAGCGACGAGTAAAACGTGTGCCGATCATCCTCGGTCCCCCCGGAAATTTGCACCGTCGACAAGAGTTCGCGCCAGGCCGTTTCGGTCGTACGCCGCACCTCCTCGAATCCGCGCGTTCCAATTTCTGCTTCGAAATTTTTCTTCGCGCCGTCGGTGGAGACCATCGAAACCGCCACTCCGATCTCGACGGGCGCCGAAAGGTTTTCAAAAGCGATCGCCAATCCCGCGCCAGCGCCAGCAACGGAATTTCCCTCCGCCGAAACGGCGCCCGCTTTCCACGTCAGCGATTTCGTCCACGGCTGCCGCGCGCGCATTTCGAAAAATACGTCATACCCACTGCCGCCCGACATCTGGCCGACGTGGTGCAGCTTGCCGCGGATGGTGGAGTTTGGGGCATCGATCTGCGCCTCGGCGGCTGTCACCGTGCCACCAAACAGATGGTGATCGAAATCAACGACCACCGCGCCCGAATGACTCGGAAACGAATAGCGGTGAATGGCGGCGTGCGGCGTTGCGGTCAGCTCGACGCCGACCGCGCCGTTGGTCAACGTCACCGCGTAAAAGCCCGGCCGCGCCTGCTCACTTTTTTTTGCGAACGTCGAAACGGAGCTGGCTACCGGGGCCACCGAATCGAAGTTCGCGACGGGCATCAGCGACAACACGCCGTAATCGGTGGCGCCGGTTCCGTGCAGATGCAGATGCGAAAATCCGCGGATGGTGTCGTCGCCAAACCAGTAACCAGAATAGTGGAGAAAATTGATGTCGCCGAAGGGGCCGTTGGTGTCGGGGCCAACTTTGACGAGCCCTTGCGGTGCGAGCGCGCCCGGGAATGCGCTGCCCGCGGCGAAACCGAAGCCGCCGCTGCCCATGAAGGGATTGGCGTAGTCGACGGGATCCGATACGTCGGTCGAAGTCTTGGAGGGTTTGTGACAGGCGAAGATGCCGCAGAGTAGAATCGCGGCCACGTTTCGTTTTTTCACGCACCGTTTTTAGCATGTGCCGCCGTGGCGAAATCGGTAAACGCGCAGGACTTAAAATCCTGTGTCGCCAAAAGCGACGTCTCGGTTCGAGTCCGAGCGGCGGCACCTTAGATTTGCGCTGCGCGCGGCTGACGCGCTCTTGCGCCATTCGTTTCCTCAATTAAGAGCTCGAGGGTCCGGCCGGGTGGTACGCCCACCGGGCCCTTTTTTGTGGGACAAAAAAGGGCAGCCGGCGGGCGGGCGTTTTGCGGGGTTTCTCGGGCATCTCCTGGCCACGATCCGTTATGCCGGAAGAGGTGAAGTCGTGCTGGTGCCGAGGGGGATGTTTGGAGTGTTGATGGTCAACCCGTCGTCATGGCCGGGCTCGACCCGGCCATCCACGTGAATCGAGACTTAGGAACTTCTCCACGGGGCGGCTGCGCGGAGTGCGGCCAGGATCGCGCGGGTGGCTGATGATCTATTTAATGTATAAAAATGAATTCCTGGAGCGCCGCGGCGGAGGAGATCCGCGCATTGCAGCGTTGCTGCGGCTACGCCCAACTCCAGTGCCGCTTGCGGATCGCCGCGGCGTAGCTCGAGTTCGCGGCGCAAGCGATCTGGGACGGCGATGCCTGATAGCGCGGCGATTCGTTCGATCTGATCGGTCGTTGTGATCGGCATGATGCCGGGGAGAATCGGAACCGTGATGCCGAGGCGACGTGCCTGCGCTACGAAATCGAAATAGTAGGTGTTGTCGAAGAAGAGCTGCGTGACGAGGAATTCCGCGCCGGCCTCGACTTTGCGACGGACGTTGAGGATGTCCTGGTACGAGTCGTCGCATTCGGGATGTTTTTGCGGATAGGCCGCGCCGCCGAGACAAAAGGACCAACGCGAGCGGATGAATTGCACCAGTTCGTTGGCGTAGCCGAAGCCGCCGAGCGGGCGCGTGAACGCTGGTGCGCCGCGCGGGGGATCGCCGCGAAGCGCCAGCACGTTTTCCACGCCGCCTTGCGCGAGGCGATCCAGCACAGCAGCGAGATCTTCTTGCGTGGAACCAACGCAGGTCAGGTGCGCCATCGCTTCGATGCCCAGCTCCTGCTTGATGCGCAGCACCAGGTCGACAGTGCGTTCGCGGGTCGTGCCGCTCGCGCCGTAGGTGACGGAGACGAAGGAGGGCCCGAGGGGGCGCAGCGCAGCAACGGTCGAAACGAGGTTGGCCACTCCGTCGTCGGTCTTCGGCGGAAAGAACTCGAAGGAGAAACAGGGTTCGGGAATGCGGAGAATTTCGGCGATGTGCATTGGCGATAGTTTAGCGCATTTGGATGAGCTCTTGATTGCCACCGAACAGCGGGCCGGCCAGCAGCGACAACGTCTGCGCGATTAATTCAACGCATTCGGCATCGAGAGCGTGAACGGCGCGATCGTCGCATCGAACGTCGATCCATCCTGCCGCACGAACCGGTAGCTCCCCTGCATGGCGCCGTGCGGCGTCTTCAGCATCGCGCCGCTGGTGTACTGAAACTGCTGCCCCGGTCCCAGCTGCGGCTGTTCACCGACGACACCGTCACCATGCACGTGCTGCACGTTGCCGTCGCCGTCGGTGATGATCCAGTGCCGGGCGAGCAGTTGCGCCGGCAGTTGACCTTCGTTGGCGATGACCACCGTATACGCAAACGCAAAGCGCGACGCCGGCGGCTGCGAGCGCTCCGGCATGTACTGCGCCTCGACGGAGATGCGAATGCCTTGGGTGATGGCGGTGGACACGGGGAGGCTCAATGCCCGAAAGCGAGTTGAGTGGCAAGTCGTTGCTATCATCGGGAAAAACGTGGACGACAAAACGCTCAACCAGCTGCGCGAGAATTCGCGAATTCGTCTCGATGCGCGTGGCGTTTTTTGGCACGACGGCGCGCCGGTTACGCATCCGGGCATCGCACGGTTGTGGCACCGCGGAATCGGCCGTGCGGCGGATGGTCGCCTCACGCTGACCGTTGGCGATCAATGGTGTTTCATCGAGGCGGAAGATGCGCCGTACATCGTTCGCCTCCTCTCACTCGAATCGAATCAGGTGTTGCTCCGACTTTCCGACGAGACCAGCGAAACGCTCGATCTCTCGACGGTCACGCGCGGCGCGGGCGACGTTCTTTATTGCCGCGTCAAACACGGCGTTTTCCTCGCACGGTTTTCGCAGGCGGCACAAATCGCGTTGGCGCCGCTCGTTGGCGAGGATGCGGGACACTTTTTTCTGGAGATCGGTGGCCGACGGTGGCCCATTCGCTGACGCGGTTGCGGATGAGCCGGGCGTGAAGGAACTTATTCGACGAGGGATGGCGGAGCCGTAGAAAGCGCTCTGATGGGATGGCGCTACGGACCGACCGATCGGTTGTAATACACCTCCATCAAGCACAGTCCATGTGGCGGCGCCGTCGGCCCGGCCTGCCCGCGATCACGCGACGCCAGTACCCGCGCAATATCGTTCGCCCGCTTCCCGTGCCCGATATCGACCAGCGTCCCCACCATGGCGCGTACCATGTGTCGCAGAAACGCCGTGGCCTCCACTTCGATGGCGATGCCGCCACCCGAAATCCCCGTCACGTCGACCCGCCGCATCGTGCGCACCGTCGTCCTCGCGTCGCACCCTTCCGCGCGAAAAGCAGCGAAGTCATGCTCGCCCAAAAATTCACGCGCAGCGCGCGCCATCGCCTCCACGTTGAGCGGCCGAAAGATTTCCCACGCCGTGCGCGCATGCAACGGCGATCGCGTGGGCCCGTTCCAAATTTGGTAACGGTACCGCTTCCCACTGGCCGAGCGTCGCGCGTCGAATCCATCCGGCGCGTGCTCGGCTTTCACCACCGCGATGTCGCGCGGCAACTCGCTATTCACGCCAATGTGCCAAGCTTTGAGCGGCCGCTCGCACGGAGGCGCGAAGCTGACCACCTGCCCTGCCGCGTGAACACCCGCGTCCGTGCGGCCCGACGCGAGTGCGAGCACCGGCGCTTGGGCCACGATCGCGAGCGCCTTCTCCAGCGCTGCTTGAACGCTCGGACCATTGGGCTGCCGCGCCCAGCCAACGTAGTCCGTTCCGTCGTACTCAACCGTAATACGTATGATAGACATTGCAATACAGCCTAAATCCGATACCCGTGCGCGATCGGAAACCGCCAGCCTTCTCCAAACGCGCGCGCCGTGACCTTCAGCGTGGGCGCCGCTTGCCGCCGCTTGTACTCGCTCTTCACCACCATGCCGAGCACACGCAGCACCGTCTCTTGGTCGATACCGGTGGCCACGATCTGGGCAACGGTCAGGCGCTCTTCAATATACGCGTATAACACCCGATCAAGGATGTCATACGGCGGCAGCGCGTCCTCATCACGCTGATTTTCGCGCAGCTCGGCGGTGGGCGGCCGCGTGATGGTGCGCTCGGGAATAATCGTCCGCACCGCGTTGATGTGGCGAGAAAGCGCAACCACCAGCGTCTTCGGCAGATCGCCGATCACCGCGAGTCCGCCCGCCATATCGCCGTACAGTGTGCAGTAACCTGTGGCGAGCTCGCTCTTGTTTCCGGTCGAGAGAAGGAGCGCGCCCGTCTTGTTCGAGAGCGCCATCAGCATCGTTCCACGCACGCGCGCCTGCAGATTCTCCTCGGTGACGTCCGGTGCTCGCCCTGCAAACGGCGCTTGCAACGTCGCGAGATACGATTCCACTTCCGGTTCGATCGGCAGCGTCAAGAAACGAATCCCAAGCGTGCGTGCTAGCGCGGCCGCGTCTTCATTGGAGATGCTAGCCGTGAAACGTGACGGCATGGCCACACCGAGCACGCGCTCCGGGCCCAAAGCACGCGCCGCAATCACCGCCGTCAGCGCGGAATCGATTCCGCCGGAGAGGCCAAGCACCGCGTCGGTGAAGCCCGTTTTTCGGGCGTAGTCACGCGTGCCCAACACGAGCGCATCGAGAAGCGCATCGAGATCGGCCGGCAACGCGGACACGGCTTCATTCGCGGAATCAGAATCGACGACCAGCAGATCCTCGTCGAAAAATTTGGCGCGCGCGTGCACCGCACCGTCGGCACCGAACACCGCTGACCCGCCGTCGAACACCAGCGCGTCGTTGCCACCGACGAGGTTGCAGTAAAAACATGGGATCCCATACATCTGCGCCGCGTGACCGAGCATGCGCGCGCGCAGCGCCGGTTTGCCGAGGGCGAACGGCGACGCGGAAATATTCACGAGCAGCTGCGCGCCACCCTTCGCCAACTGCTCCATCGGATCGGTCGCGTACCGGCGCCGCGGCCAAAAGCGTTTGTCGTTCCACGCGTCCTCGCAAATGGAGAGGCCCACGCGAACGCCGTCGATCTCAGCGACGGTGGGCGCGACACCCGGATCGAAGTAGCGACCTTCGTCAAAAACGTCATAGGTCGGAAGCAGCATTTTCTGCGCGGAGAGCTTCACCGCGCCGTCCGCGATCAGTGCCGCACTGTTGAACAACCCAGTCCCCGGTCCATCGTGCGGCTCGGCGTAACCGACGACCGCGGCGATGCGCGAAAAAACCGGCGCGCGCGCGAGCCTCTTCAGCACCGCCATTTCCCGCTCGACAAACTCCGGCAGCAACAAAAAATCTTTCGGCGGATAGCCGCACAACGCCAGCTCTGGAAAGAGCGCCAACCGCGCACCGGCATCGGCCGCGCGCGCTGCGTAGCGCTCGATCGCCGCGGCATTCGCTTCGAACGCGCCGACCGTGGTGTTGAGCTGGCAGATCGCAATCCGCATCGACGCGCGATGCTAGGAGTCTGTCGGAAAATTGTCCACGGAACGAGGCGAGCGCGCGCGGTTCGAGAGCGTGCCTTATCCATGTGCGGCCCGTCCAGCGTCGCGTTCTGAACGTCGGCGGAAAATTTTCTGAACAGCACGCTGGAGCGCCGCCGCTCCAACTTGAGCGCGGACCAGCGCGTTTGCTCTCCGCGCGTGCGCTGGCCCGCTTGTTGCTCCTTGCACGCACCGTCCATCGGTCACCCCGACGACGGTCAAGCGACCGATTTCCAACAGGGCGCCGCGTTTGCGCGCGCACGCACGTGAGGCACCGATGACGACTCTTCGCATTGCGACTTTCGCGCTCCTGGTTTCCGCCGCCTGCGGCACCGAACCCGCGATGCTTTCCGAGGACACCGCGGCGGCCAAAGTCCAGCACTACGTTCCCGAGCAGGTGAGTTTCGCCTGGTCCCCGCTCAACGCGAGCACGGATGAAGGCGTGGCCGTTTCGATCATGGCGCCGCGCCGTGGTCTCAAAGTTTCGCTGAAGAAATTTTTCGTCTACTCGGCGATCAATCCCGATGCCCCGCGCATCTTGTCGGTGGTCATCGACCTCACCGCTGGTGACCGCAGCCTGCCGACCGCTTCCAAAATCATCGTCCCCCTTCCGAAGGATTTTCCACGCGAGGCGCCCTTCATTGCGCGCGCGCGCTCCTTCACCGGCGCGCTCATTGCCGCCTCCATGGTGACGGCTCCCGATCCCGAAGGCCCGCCCGCCGAATCACAACATCCGCAGGCGCTCAATCGCTTTTTCCTCACCAGCACCGCGAACGGCGCGCAGCAAAACTCTTTCCAAATGGACGTGGGCATTGGGCCGTCGCAGCACTATTCCGACGACACGCACGCGCGCTCCTTCGCCGTAACGATCCGCTATGACGACCTGGGCGGCTTCTCTGATCCGGACGACACCAGCATCCATGCCTGGGTCGATGTCACGACACACCAGACCATCTCAGGCCTGGACAAGCCTATCGAGACGAATCAGAACGGCGTGCGGCTCGACCGCGTGGGCACCACGACCTTCACCGGAATCCTGCATCTCTTCCTCGGCGGCAGCGGTAAAGAGATCGACACGCACTTGGACGCGCTGGGATTTTCGTTCAGCAACGCCAAGGGTCAGTGGGATTCCAACGCCGGCCAGGGGTACCTGGTGACCTACAAGCCAGCGCTTTGATCGACATTAAATATTCGGCAGGTCGCAAGCGTCACTATCAATGAGGAGACGCCATGCAACGTGCCATTCGAGCAATCACTCTCTGTGCCGGCCTCTTGGCGTGCGTCCACGCGCGCGCCGAGGAATACGAAGCAAACGACGACACTAGCCTGGCGGTCGGCGGCGAAATCGACGTGGGGACTTTCCATGAACGCCTGTCGCCCTACGGGCGCTGGGTTTACGTCGCGCCGTACGGTGAGGTTTGGGTACCGCGAAGCGCCGTGGCGGATTTTCGTCCCTATTACGACGGTCGTTGGGTGCTCACCGAATACGGCTGGACGTTCGTTTCGGACGACCCCTGGGGCTGGGCCACTTGGCACTATGGAAATTGGGTCATGGCGGAGAGCTTCGGCTGGGTCTGGATCCCGGGCGTGGTTTGGGCGCCCGCTTGGGTCACCTGGCGGCACGGCGGCGGCTATGCCTGCTGGGCACCGGCAGCTCCCATCGGTTACGGCGTGGTCTACGCGGCAAGCTCGCCCGCCTGGGTTGCGGTCGAGGAGCGGCATCTGGCCGAGCCGGTTTCGGTCCGTCACGCGGCGGTGCCCGCTTCGCAAACAGCAACGTATGTCTCTCGTGCGCAAGAGCTAGCGCCACCCACGCGCGTTGGGACCGTAGCGGTGAATCCGGGTCCGCATCCGGCGGCGGTCTCTGCGGCGACAGGCCGGCCGGTCCAACCAGTCGCGGCGCGTGCGGTGACCGGGCGTGGAACCGATGCCATCGCCACCGCGCCGCTCGCGCCGCGACCGCCCGAGCCAGTGCAGCGGGTCATGGAACATCGCGGCTGGAACATCGCGCCAACCGCGCCAGCTGAACGATCGCAGTCGATGGCCACGCCCACGCCAATGCGCCAGCCAACGATGCAGCCGCGCCCGCCCGCGACGGGCGGAATCCATTTGCCTCAACCGCCGGAACGGAGTGTTCGTCCGCAAGCGCCACCGCGGCATCCATTCGTGGCACCTGGTCCGGCACGTCCCAACGCGCCGGCCCCCGCAACGCCCGCGCGAAAGAAGAAGGACCGCCCCTAGCAAGGTCAACACGAGTGCTACGATGGCGTCTCGATGAGTAGCCCTGGCAAAGTGTTGCGCGTGACCTTCGGCGCCAACCCGAATTCTTCATCGCTCGGCGTCGACGTCACGTTTCTTCTCTTCGGCACCATGGCCGCGTCAGCCATCGCCGTGCTGGCTTCCGCGCTCTTGCGTCGCGCACGCCAGCCCGAACCCAAGGCCGACGTTTGAAGTTTGGTCTTCCGCAAATCTTGGCCGCGCGGCACGAGCAGTTCGGCGGAATCGTGGCCACCGAACGCCCGCGCGCACTGGTGCACCTCGATCGCGCGTTGATGCGCCGCCTTGGTTACGGTCCGTCCGCACTCTGGGACAATCCGGCGCCCAGCCCGCTTTCCGCACCGACGGAAGTCCATCTGGTGCTCTCGAAACGCTGCGCCGCTGGATGCAAAGGCTGCTACGTCGACGCCACGCCCAAAGGCGAAGTGATGTCGCTCGACGACGCCAAACGATCGCTGGACGAGCTGGCACGCCTCAAGGTTTTTCACATCGCGCTGGGCGGCGGCGAGGCGATGGATATTGAGTATCTTTTTGAAGTCGCCGACTACGCGCGCACCGTCGGCATCATCCCCAACCTCACCACCGCCGGACTCACGCTCACCGAGGCCCAAGCCGAGCGGTGCCGCGTCTTCGGGCAGATCAACGTTTCCGTCGACGGCGTCGGCGCGGCCTATGAAAAGGCGCGCGGCTTCGACGGGTACGATCGCGCCGAACGCGCGCTGCGCCTGCTCCGCGCGGTCACGCGGCACGTCGGCATCAACTTCGTGGTGTCGCGCTCGAGCTACGACGGCATCGACGAAGTGGCGCGCTTGGCCAAAAAACTCAAACTCTCCGAGCTGGAGCTCCTGCGCTTCAAGCCCGCCGGCCGAGGCGGCGGCGCGATGTTCGACGCCGAAGATCTCACGCCAGAACAGGCCCGCGGCATCTATCCCAAAGCGCTGCGGCTGGCACTCCGCCGACGTTTGCGCGTGAAGCTCGATTGCTCCTTCGCGCCGATGGTCTTCGCGCACAATCCACCGCCGGCGCTGGCTTCCTTCTTCGGCGTCCAAGGCTGCGTGGGCGGCGACGTCCTCGCGGCAGTGCATCCCGACGGCGTCGTGACGGGCTGCAGCTTCGGAGGACCTCCCGAAGCCGACGGACGCCAAGTCGGAGAATTCGAAGCCGCGTGGAAAACGGGCTTTCGCGCCTTCCGCGATTACGTCGCCACCGCACCTGAACCCTGCGCCTCGTGCCGCTACCTCTCGCTCTGCCGCGGAGGCTGCCGCGTGGTTTCGGCGGCCCGCGGCCAGTGGAGCGATCCCGATCCCGGCTGCCCGCGCGTGCAGGACTACCGCGCCAAAAATCCACCTGTAAGACATTCGATGCCGATTGTATGACACCGCCGTTTTTGCAAGACGCCGCCCGTTTCACGCTGATTCTGCACGCCGTGGTGGGCATGGCCGCCGTCGGCGCCGCGACGCATCTGGCCACCTATTCCATCGGCCTCTGGCGCGGCAAAGAGCCGTGGCGTTGGCACGTGCGCCTCTTTGGTCTGATCGTGCCGATTCTCTTTCTTTCGCAATTCGCCATCGGGCTTTTGCTCTACCCCGTCTACCGCGTGACCGTCCGCGTGCCCTATCTCGACGTCAAGGCGCCGCTGGTCTCCGCGCTCTTCGACATCAAGGAACATTGCGCCGCGCTTGCTGTGCCGCTCTTGATCGTGGCTTCGCTGCTCGCCCGCCGTCCCGCGGCAAAGGACGTGCGCCGCATCGGCGCGTTGCTCGCCGTCGTGGGCGCCGCGCTGGTTTGGTTGGTGGCGCTGCTCGGACTCTACGTGACGAGCTACCGCGCCGTGGGAGCCGCTCCGTGATTGAGAATGAAAACGATTCTCAAAATCAACGTGCCGCCCGTCTGGCCTGGTCCACGCTCGTAGGCGCCTGCGCTTTTGCGATGGTCTACGTGATCGCGCCCGCCTGGGGCGTGCCTGTGCTGCTCTACGATCCGAATCACCGCCTGTTTCATTTCGCCACGCCGCGCGCCGGCCCAATGATGAGCTACTACGGCTTCCTGCTCTATTCGGTGATCGCGTTCCTCATCGGCGCCGCAGTAGCGTGGCTCGTGTCCACGCGCCGGCGGCCCAACGCCGAATCCCTCGCAACCGCCATCGCCGCCGCGCTCTGTCTGGTCCTGCTCGATGCGACCTACTACGCGTGGCGGCTGCTCTCCGCGGTCCACTGACGGAGGCCATGCATCGGATGGAGTGCGCGCACGTACTCCACGTGGACTGGCAAGGCTCCAGCCACAACCGCAATCTCGATAGCAGCTCAATTCCGCCCCATGCTACAAGGCCCGCCCGCGCCAATGCGGACGGAGAAATCCATGGCCATGCCCGAACGCACTGCGGTTGCCGCGACACCCATCTCGTCCGACGCTGACACCCATCAACCGTTCATTCCCGCTTCCGACTCCCCGCCCGAGCTGACCGCACTTCCACTCGTCATCGGCGCGCTGCTCGGCATCGTCTTCGGCGCCAGCTCGCTCTACCTCGTGCTGAAAGTCGGCCTCACCGTTTCGGCCAGCATTCCCGTCGCGGTGCTCTCCATCACCATCTTCCGCGCCTTCTCCAAAGCCTTCGGCGTGCGCCGCGCGACGATCCTCGAAAACAACATCGTTCAGACCGCCGGCAGCGCTGGCGAATCGATCGCCTTCGGCGTCGGCGTCACCATGCCGGCCTTGCTGATCTTGGGCTACAACCTCGAGCTGACGCGCGTGATTTTGGTCAGCGTGCTCGGCGGCCTCCTCGGCATCTTGATGATGATTCCGCTGCGTCGGGCGCTGATCGTCAAAGAAGCCAAGACACTCATCTACCCCGAAGGCACCGCCTGCGCGGAGGTGCTCATCGTCGGTGAAAAAGGCGGCACCACGGCGAAGACCGTCTTCGCGGGATTTTTCGCCGGCGGTCTATTCAAATTCTTATATTCAGGATTTCACCTCTGGAAAGAGGTCGCCGAACGTGAATTTGGCAAGTGGTTCGACGGCGGCGCGCTCTCGGTGGAAGTGGCACCCGAGTTGATGGGCGTCGGCTACATCATCGGCACGCGCATCTCCTTCATCATGTGCGCCGGCGGCGTGCTCTCGTCGCTGGTGCTGATCCCAGCCATCAAACTTTTTGGATCGGGCCTCGACCATCCAATTTATCCGGCCACCACACTCATCCGCGACATGAGCATCGGCGACATCTGGCACAACTACGTGCTCTACATCGGCGCGGGCGCAGTGGCCGCGGGCGGCATCATTTCGCTGGTGCAATCGCTGCCGACCATCGTGCGCGGCGCCATGGAAGGCATCAAATCACTCTCGGGTGGCGTTGGCGCGGGAACGACTTTGCGCACCGACCGCGATCTTCCACTCTCGGTGGTACTGCTCGGATCGCTCGGCCTGGTCGCGGTGATCTGGATCGCCCCGACACTCAACATGAACATCCTCGGCGCGCTGCTCATCGTCGCCTTCGGATTTCTTTTCGTCATCGTGAGCTCGCGACTCACCGGCGAAATCGGCAGCTCCTCGAATCCCATCAGCGGCATGACCGTGGCCACGCTGCTGCTCACGTCGCTCATCTTTCTCGCGCTCGGGTGGGTCTCCGCGCCCTACAAACTCACGGCGCTCTCGGTGGCCGCCATCGTCTGCATCGCGGCCTCCAACGGCGGCACCACCTCGCAAGATCTCAAAACGGGCTACCTCATCGGCGCCACGCCACGGCACCAGCAAGTGGCCATCTTGGTCGGCGCGCTCACCAGCGCCCTCGTCATCGGCAGCGTGCTCCTCTACCTCAACGACTCGGCCACTATCTTCCACCACGTCGACTACCCGGCCTTCACCGCCGACGCTTCGCAGCTCGGCGAAACCGAGCACCTGCGCGGTCCCGACGCCGCGCGTGACAGCGGCGAATACCGCGTGCTGCGCCTCGACGCGCCCGTCGGCAACATCGCCAAAGGCAAGTACTTGGTCGACGGCAACGGCAAGCTCGCCTACCTCGAAGATCCCGGCATCAACGGCACGCTCGACACGCGCGACAACGGCCTCAAGGTGCAGAAATTCAAAGCGCCCAAAGCCATGCTGATGAGCTTCATCATCGACGGCATCATGTCGCAAAAGCTCCCGTGGGGCCTGGTGTTGCTCGGCGCGTTCATCGCCATCGTGTTGGAAATGAGCGGCATCTCCGCGCTCCCGTTCGCGGTGGGCGTCTATCTTCCGCTGTCGTCGTCTTCGCCGATTTTGGTGGGCGGCCTCATCCGATTCTTGGTGGAAAAAACGTCGCCGCGCAAAGTCAGCGACGCCGAGGCGGAGACCGGCCCCGGTGTACTCGTCTCCTCGGGCCTCATCGCGGGCGGCGCGATCGCCGGAACCGTGATCGCGTTCCTCGCCTTCAGCGAAAAAATCACCAACAGCATGGACCTCACGAAGGCAGTAGGATGGATCGCGGATTCCGACGCCGTGGCACTGGGACTCTTCGTGGCCTTAGGCGTTTTCCTGTTCGCTGTGGGCCGCGGCTTTCTGCTGAAGACGACGGAAAGTTAATTTTCTACGTCGAGGGGCTCATCGCCCGTATCGGCGGAATCAGCGACCGCTTCGTCCACCGCGTCCATTTCCACCTCGGAAACGCGACCCTGCGCCAGCGCAATAAGGGAGGTCACATTGCGCGGCTTCACATAGGGATTGCGGCTCATGTTGTCAGTCGTGCTTGGCGGCAAATCCACACTGGCTACTCCTAATGGCACCCAGGCAAAAGGAGGAACGTCCAGACGTCTAGCTCGCAGCGAGGGAGCGTCCACGTATTCACCCCCGATGATGTGGGCATTGGGGTTGGAAGGATCGGCATCTAGTTCAATCACCGCTGCTACCCGTAGCTCTTTTTGGGCTTCCATTCCATCCACCACTTCTGTGCTGGGTGCGACTTCGTTCACATAGCTTATCCCGAGGTTGACGAAGACAAACCCTTGGGCCGACTCATTCCACGGATAGTGATTCGAACCATGCCAGACGAGATCGCTCGCCTCACTTAAAGCAAGAGGCCTAGACGCGTAGACCGTGTACCCGAAGACTGGCTGATTCCAGATCTCCTCGGTCGCGCGTATATCCTGAATGTCTAGGGCGATCGGTCGGTCCTGGAACTTGATCATGTTGGCTAGGAGAACCAAAAGTGAACCTGCGTTCAGACCCTGGCAACCATTCTTGCGCTGGATGCGACCGCCGCTCGCGTGTGTGATCGTCTCCGATCTGGCATCGCAGCGCGCACCAATCAAGACCGAGGGAGCGTCGAAATAGGCCTCTGCCTCGAGCGCGTTGATATCGCCGATTTCGAAATGCACGCAGCCTATTTCGCCGAGGGTGCAGGAGGCGACACCGCGCTCCGTACGCTTCACGTTGATAGGTCCGGAAAGCGGATCGTTGCTGATGGCTGCGGCCACCCATCCGTTGCAGTGTCCCATCCAATGGGCCAGATTCGGTAGACCTAGGCCATGCCAGCGATTTTCCCAGCTCGCCGCTGCGGCGCTGTTGTGCGGACTAAAGACTGCCATGTATTTTTGAAGCGGAGATGCTCTACTTTTCCAATTCCAGTTCGCATCGATTCCGCCGAAGTCGTAAGGCCAAAAGTCGTCCGGATAGGGCACCCGAGAAGTCTTGTAGAAGCGACCTACCTCCGCGGTGGAGATAACGTCGCTTAGTAACCATCGTGTCGGAAGCCCCAGCGCGGCCAAGAGGTGCGCGGGATTGTCGCGTTGGGCGATCTTCTCGTCCGCCGAGCGTTGGTCTACGCGCGTTTCCGGTTGTGGCACACAAGCTGCGGCTAACAGAACCAAGCAAAGGTGTTGAATACGCACGGCCCCTCCATTCAATGATTAGCAAAGGGTCAGCAATCACCATGCCGCGACAAGCACCGTAGATTATCAGGCGAATTTGTCGGCAACTGGACTACCCCTACTCCAGTTCGAAATCGGACTGGAGTGCTAGGGGATCAGAAGTGCCACGGCGATCTTCGTGCCCTTGAATTCATGCCGCGACTGCGGCTGTGTCTTCGGCGGGCTCTCCAGCCAAAGGCGACCGCCATGGGCCAAAATGATCTGCCGGGCCACCGGAAGACAAAGCCCGGCGCCAACCGGAGCGTCGCCGCCGCGATCGGCGTGAAAGAAGGGCTCGAAGACACGCTCGCGCTCGGCCGCGGGAATGCCTGCCCCCTGATCGTAGACGGCAAGCGTCAGCTCGCCCTTGGCCTGGATGATCTCGATCAGCACCTCGCCGCCATGCGGGCTAAATTTAACGGCGTTGTCGACGATGTTGGTAAGTGCCTGCGCAATCTTCGGCTCATCCCCCAGCACCGCCGCCGGCCCGGCGGAAAGCACGTTGAAGCTGACCCGCCGTTCGTTGGCCTTGGCGCGCAACACTGCCAGGCAGGCCCGGACGGTGCTGTCCAGCTCGAACCGCTCCCGAACGGGCACGTAGGCGCCCGTCTCCAGCTGCGCGAAGTCCACCAAATTGCCAATCACCCCCGCCAGCCGCTCGGAGGCCTGCAAAGCGGCGCTGATCACCCTTCGCTGCGGATCGGTCAGTACCCCAAGCTTGCCGGTGGAAAGCAGCGCCAGATAGCCCGTAATGGGCGTCAGCGGCTGAGCAAGCTCGCGAGCGATGGTCTGGATGAGCGTGTAGTCGCGGCTATAGGGGTCGACGGGAACGAGCGGGACCGGTTCGGGGAATCGTCGGCTCTGCCCGGACTCTGGAATGTTCGAAGTTTGCCCCAAAACTTGCCTCCGCTGGAGCGTCGTCTGCTCCTTGAAGTTACGGATGAGCCGAGGGGTAGGCATCAGCCGCACTGCGGCAATGTTCATCTTCTGAACAATTGGATTCAACACGTTATTAACATGGGTAGGTCGCCTCTCAGGCTCGCTCTGACGTGAGAGCGGGCGCGTTCCGCCTCTAGAGCGAGCCCTACTCTCAAAGAACGACAACATACTTATTTAACTAGTATTTTTGGCATGACTTAAAACAGGACAGTCCGCTCCAAGCCTGTGGAAAGTCTAGAATTCGGTCGGTTTCGAGACCCCCGCGAAGACGGGCCTGTGGACGCCCTGTGGACGATAACTTTTTGCGGGGAAAGTTGAAGTTTTCAGATTTTAACGCTTGACTTGAAGCCGTCGAGAAGCTTGCGAAGGCCTTCCGGCGTGTTGTGCGAGGGCTCGTCCAAAACCCGCTCCAAAAGCCAGCGAAGCGCCTCGCCAATTTGAGGGCCAGGGCCCGTTTCCAGCGCCTGCATCACGTCCGGACCCTTGAGCGCGAGGTCCGTAATCTTGAGCGCCCGATCGCGCGCCAGGACGGACGCAAAGCGCGCCACCAACGCGTCGAGGTTGGACAGGCCCTCTTCGACGTAACGGCCACGGCCGAGAAGATCGGCGCGACGCAGCGCCCATTGCGGCTCCAGTGCCTCGAGGCCAATCCGTGCCGCATGGCGACGCACGGTGCCGTCGCTCCATTCGGGCCGGTAGTGCCAGTTGTGCTCCAGCACATGGAGCGCGACCTCCTCGCCCAGCCGTTTCGGAAAACGCAGGCGTTCGCAAATCTCCAGCGCCATGCGTTTGCCGAGCCGCTCGTGATCGTAAAAATGGTGCTCGCCCTTTTTCGACAGCGGCTGCGACGTGTCGCGCATCGTCGCCGAACGGGGTTTGCCGATGTCGTGGAGCAGGCCCGAGAGGCGCAGAAGCAGCGTGGCGGGCGTGGCGTCGAGCGTGTGCAACGTGTGCCGATAGACATCGTGGGCGTGCCAGCGGTTTTGCTCGAAGCCAACGCCATCCAAGAGCTCGGGGATGATGCGCGCGAGCAGGCCCGTGCGACGCAAGAGCTCGAGGCCACGCGACGGCGGGCGACCGGAGACGAGAATTTTGGTGAGCTCGTCGCGCACACGCTCGGCGGCGACCTTCTCGAATGACGGCAACGCCGAGGTGATGGCGCGGCGCGTGGCGCGATCGAGACAAAAACGCAACGTGGTGGCAAAGCGAACCGCGCGCAATGGACGCAGGCCATCTTCGGCAAAACGCGCCGGCGCGTCGCCCACGGCGCGCACCAAACCCGCCCCGAGATCCTTCGCGCCTCCGAAGGGATCGCGCAACTCGCCCGCCAGCGGATCCCAAGCCATGGCGTTGATGGTGAGATCGCGGCGCGCCAAGTCATCGTCGATGCTGTCGAGGAAGGTGACGTGCTCAGGCCTCCGTCCATCGAGGTAGACACCCTCGCCGCGGTAGGTGGTGACTTCGATGGCGTGATCGCCTGCCAGCACCGTCACTGTGCCGTGCTGCGCACCGGTCGCCACCACGCGCCGCGCCCCCGAATCCCTGCGCGCGAAGATGGTCTGAACCTCTTCGGGCCGCGCGGCCGTTGCGACGTCGAAATCATGCGCCTCGGCGCCACGGAGCAGATCGCGAACGCACCCTCCCGCCAGCCACGCCGAACGATTGGCGGCGCGCAGCGTGGACAAAACGCCCAGCACTTCACGCGGGACTTTGGAGGAATCGGGAAGCGCCACGATGGACGCATGCTAGCATCTATTGAATGCAGTTTGGGCCTGCGCACGCCTCTCAAAAAGCCGTTCCGTGGCGCGCCGCGGCGCTCGCAGCGTTTGCCATTGCGGCCCACGCGGGCACGCTCGAAAACGGATTCGTTTACGACGATCCGAAAGCGATCCTCGACAACCCGGTGGTCAATGGAACGCTCTCCCCGTGGACCGCTTTTTCGCGCGACTTTTGGGGCCTGCCGGCAGGGCATGACATCGCCACTTATCGGCCGCTCCCAACATTGACGTTCGCTGCCGAGTGGCGATGGTTGGGGCACGAACCGTGGCACTTTCACGCGGTCAACGTGCTGCTGCATGCCGCTGTCGTGGCTACGCTCTATGTCGTTTTCGCTGGGCTGGCGGGAGAGCAAGCGGCGCTGATCGCGGCGGCATTCTTCGCTGTCTTCGCCGCGCCATCCGAGGTGGTGGAAGCAAACGTTGGTCGGTCGGATCTTTGTTTGGCGCTCTGCGCTCTTTTGGGATTCGCGGCGTATCGCCGAAGCGGATTTTGGACGGGCGCGCTGGCTGCAGCGGCCTTTGCTCTCGGATTCCTCTCGAAGGAGACCGCGGTCGTTTTGCCAGTGGCCTGGTGCGGCATCGGTTTCTTCCTACCGGAGTCAGGCAGTCGGCCGTTTCCTTCGCTGGCGCGCCTTAGCGCTTTCGTCGTTGTTTTCATCGCCTACTTGGCGGCGCGCTACCACGCACTTGGCGACATCCTCACGTCGCATCATCTAGATCCGATGTACAACCCGCTCGGAACGCAGGGGACGATGGGCCGCCTCTTCGGCGCTGGGCACATCTTCCTGGCGCGCTACCTCTGGGGCATGGTCGATCCTTGGCGACGGCTCTACACCTGCTCCGCAACGGCTTGTATGCCCGCAACGACGAGCGATCCTGTCGCATGGATCGGCCTGTTCTGCATCGCCACACTGCTCGCCGCACCGCTCCTTTTTTTTCGCAAGCAGCCGGTCATCGCACTGGGACTTTTTTGGTTTGCGCTCTTTTTCTTTCCCGTCTCCAACGTGCCGGTGTTGTCAACGGTCGCCTATGCCGAGCGGCTCCTCTACCTACCAAGCCTCGGTTTGAGCATCGCGCTTGGTGCCGTTACGATGGCGATCATCCGCCGCGCACGCTTTGGCTGGATGATCTTCGTCGTTCTGGCAGCGGTGGTGGGAAGCAATGGATTCGCCTTACAAAGACGCCACCGCGACTGGCACGACAATGCCGCGCTCTCTTTTTCCGGGCTCGCGTTGGGAGCCGACAGTGCACTCGTTCAATCGAGGGTTACACGAATTCTGCTCGACCGAGGAGATCCGGCAGCCGCAGAGGTGCACGCCAGGAGGGCACTGGATCTCTGGCCTGCTTTCCCGAGCGCCGAATCGCAATTGGCTCAAGCACTTGACCAGTTGGATCGAATCGAGGAGTCCGAGATCCATTTCGCGCGATCGGTGGTCGGCGAGTCGCCCCCACTCGGAAACGTACTGACCTACATTGGCCACCTTGTGGCGCGTCGCCGATTCCCCGATGCACATCAGGTGATCGAAAAAGCCGAGAAGCTTTTTCCCGAGAGCGCGCAGGTGGCCCAGGCACGAGCGAATTTCGAAAAATTGATGGCAGAGGCGTCGGGGAAATAGTTACGGCGCGGCCGTTTCGCCGGCCAAACGAAGCGCGCGCTTCATACCGGCGAAGGAAATTTCCTCGATCGCTTTCGCCAGCGACGTCCAACGCTGATCGTCATGTTCGTTCGGATCCATGCGCACGGCCGCGTCTGGCCTAGCCCAGAGCGCGAAGCAGGTTTCCTGAACCACGCGATCCATCCGCACGAAGCTGTGCGCGTAACCGAGATCGCTCACCGGATTTTGGAAGCCCGTCTCTTCGAAGGCTTCGCGCTGGGCCGCGTCCAGCGGGGTTTCGCCAGCTTCGATGCGTCCGGTGACCGTCTGCCAAAAGCCGCCGCGCGCGGGTGTTCGCCGAAGAAGAAGCGCTTCGGTTCCGCTCGAAGATCGCCGCAAAACCGCCACCAGCACGGACTGGACGTCGGCTGCGTGTTCAACCACTTCACGACCAAACACCTGCGCGGTGTGCGACGCAAGCCGATCTTCGACAGCGCGCTGCGAAGGCGCGGCCACTAACTCCGCGGCGAGACTCGTCACACCAGCGTCGCGAATGCCGCACGGCACGATGAAACCGAAGTGGCCGAGGTCGGGCGCGACGTTGAAGGCAAAACCGTGCGTGGTGATCCAGCGCGAAAGATGCACGCCGATGGCGGCGATTTTACGCTGGTGCGGCGCGAAGTCTTTTGGACTACGGACCCAAATGCCGACGCGACCGTCGATCCGTTCGGCGATCACCCCGAAATCACCCGCGGCGCGGATCAGCACCTCTTCCAGGTTGCGTACGTATTTGCGTACGTCTTTGCGATCGGGCGCTAAATCGAAAATAGGATAGCCGACGATCTGGCCGGGCCCGTGATACGTGACGTCGCCGCCCCGATCCGTTGCGAAAAGCTCGACGCCGCGCGCGTGGAGTTCCCGCTCCGGCAACAAAACATTGTGCGCCTCGGCGCCGCGCCCCAACGTGATGACGGGCGAGTGCTCGAGCAGAAGCAGCGTGTCGTCGACGGTTCCGGCGCGGCGCGCGGCGGCGAAGTGCGCCTGAAGCGCGAGGCCGTCTGCGTATTCAACGCGACCGAGCCGGCGAACGACCAGCGCCGTCAATGGCTCACGGTTCCGGGTCGGTCTCCGCTCATTTCAAACGGCGCCAACTCCGCGGCCTGCTCGGCGAGATGCCAGGGCGTTCCCGCGACCACGTCCGTAAAAAGCGTCTCACGCGCGGGCGGCAACTCCGCTTCGGCGGCGACGATGGCTGCATTCACTTCCTCGAGGCAACGCGCGCGCAAGGTCGCCTCCCGTTTTTCGTCCCAACATTTTTCTGCTTCCATCACGCGCCGCAATCCTTCGATCGGATCTTTCGCTCGCCACGCGGCCACTTCGCGCTCGTCGCGGTAACGCGTCGGATCGTCGGACGAGCTGTGCGCGCCAATGCGGTAGGTCTCGCACTCGATGAGCGACGGCCCTTCGCCAGCGCGGGCTCGGTCGACCGCGGCGCGGCAAGCGGCGTAGACCGTTCGCACGTCATTGCCGTCGACTTTTTCGCCGGGCATTCCGTACGCGCGCGCCTTGATGGCGATGCTCTCGCTCACGGTCTGCCGCGCTGTCGGCACCGAAATGGACCAGTGGTTGTTCTGGCAGACGAAAACGATCGGCGCTTTGAACACGCCGGCGAAATTCATGGCCACGTGAAAATCCGCGCTGCTGGTGGCGCCGTCGCCAAGGTAGGCCATCACCACGGTGGAATCGCCCTTGAGCTTCGCGGCCATTGCGACGCCCACCGCTTGCGGAAGTTGCGTGCCGATCACACTCGACCAGGAAACCTGATTCACCGATCGCGAAGCATAGTGTGAAGGCATCTGCCGGCCCTTGAGCTCATCACCCGCGTTGCCGAAGACCTGGCATATATATGCCGTGAGGTCGAAACCGCGCAGCAGCATCGTCGCGCCTTCGCGCAATGCCGGAAAAATCCAGTCGTTCGCTTCCAGCGCGAACGCGGACGCCAACGTCGCGGCTTCCTGCCCCGTGCAAGCCCCGTAAAACCCGATGCGACCTTGGCGCTGCAACGTCATCATCCGCTCGTCAAGCGTGCGCAGCCGTACCATCTCGGCATAGAGACGCCGAAGCTTAACCGCATCGAGCGCGGGCGTTTGCGAGCGTGCAGCGGCCGAGCGCGCCATCAAGTGGCGGGCGGCTTGTACTCGGCTGGTTTGGCCACGCCTTCGCCGAAGAAAAATTTCTCACACTGATCGAAGAAGACGTCGTTGGTCTCCTGCTTCCCGCCGATCAGGTGATACTCGTTCATCACCATCTTGAAGTGCTCGGTGAACATCTTCCACGCCTCTTCGGAAACGTTCTCGTAAACGCGCTGGCCGAGCGGCGTCGGAAACGGTTTGTAGCTGAGACCGGGAAGTTCTTTGCCGAGTTTGACGCACTTTACCATTCTTGACATTTTGTCACCCCTTACCACTCACAGCCATTCCAAACCGAAAGTCCAACCGCCGCATCCGGCATCCGCACCGGCGCCGTGCTCCAGCGCTCCATTCGAATTTCCGCGCTGGCGCCAACCGTGGCCTCGAACAGATGCCCGCCCACCGAGCGGAAATCGCGTCCACCGAGGTTGGCGTGCACATGCACGAACGGCACGCCGTCTTTCAACGAGACGTTTCCGACCAGCGACAACAGCTCGTGATCATCGTCGAGCAGCGTCCGTTCGTATCGCTTCTCAAAGACAATGTAATACCCGAGCTCCACCTTGGAGAGCGCGCCGATACCGCCGATGCTGGCGCCTTTGACGCCCTGCTCCCGTGCGGCGTGCGTGAGCATCTCCACGATGCGCTCGCCGCGAGAGAGGCAAATGATGAGACCGCGCGCTTCTTTGTAGACTTGCATGGAGCGGAAATTACCCGCGACGCCGCAAAATGCAAAGACCTCGCTCGAGCGTTCGGTGACTCCAAGCTGGAGCGACAACGCCACTCCCAGTCAGAGCGACGATCAGGGTGCAGTCACCAACAGCGACGATCCGGGCAGTTCCGACGACCAGCAGTAACACCTCTACTTCTTGCGGCGCCGCGTGGGCACAATGGACAGCTCCAGCGCAACATCCCACCGAGCGCCGACACGAAGCACCGTGAAATCGGAATCCGTCGTCAGGACCGGCGCGCCGATTCGTTCCGCCAGCGCAGCCACTGTCGCGTCGACGAGACCGAGCTCGAGGCTTGCGAACTTGCGGTCGATGGCTGCGGCACGCTTCAAGTCGCTCACGGGTGGCGGCTCGTAAACGTAAGCGCCAGCATCCAGGTCGTCGAGAATCCGCCGCATGGCGGGTCGATTGTGGCGGAGGTGGTAGTCGACCTCGGTCAGAACGAGAGCGGAAACGTGAAGCGATGCGGCCCCTTGAGCGCAGCGGCGTAGGATTGCGCGCCAGCAAGGGCGAGCAGCCAGCCGCCCGTGTCGAGAATGAGCGCGCCCCTCACGCGTCTGAATCCGTGAAATCCTCGGCGATAATTTCACGCCGCAACGCCTCGGAGAGCTTGAGCCAGCCGATGCGTGGTCTCTCTTTGCTCCGGTAGGCAGCGGTTACCTGGCGAATTCCCTTGCGAATGAGCGCCGACTGCGAGAGCCCCTCGGCGCGGCTGGCTTTGGCCAATGCCTGCTCGTCTTCGGAGTCAAGAACGACCGTGGTTCGACGAATTGCCATAACTGCCATAATAGACGGCGGTGCACGAATTCGCAAAGGTGCGATGAGCGTACGACGCGATTGCGAGAGCACCTCTGGTGTGAGTTCAAGGGACCGCCCAATCGTTGCACCCACCCCAGGCCTCTGCTAGTTCACTCGCTCCCTCGTTCGCGGAGCGTGCATGCCCGACACCCACGCGCAGTCCAAGGCCGCCGCGCGGCGCCAGAAGTCTGCCGAACCGGATGATCTCATCAGCGTTCTCGGCCCGGACAACCGCAAAGACGCGCCTACCGATCTTTCGCCCGACGAGCTCACCAAAATTTACGCGATGATGGTGGAAAACCGGCTCGTGGACGAGCGGATGATCACGCTCCAGCGGCAAGGACGCATCGGCTTCTACATCGGCTCTGTCGGCGAGGAGGCGGCGATTCTTGGTGCAGCGTTGGCGCTGCGACCGCAAGATTGGTTCTTTCCCTGCTACCGCGAAAACGGCGTGGCGCTGATGCGCGGGCTGTCGTTGCGCAACTATTTCGACAACATGGTTGGCAACGGCGAAGACCCAGTGAAGGGCCGGCAAATGCCCAACCACATCGCCTGGCGGCCGGCCAACTACGCCTCGGTGTCCTCGCCGATCGGTACTCAGTATACGCAAGCCATGGGCGCGGCCTGGGCGGCCAAACTCAAAGGCGATGACGTGGTGGCGATGTCCTTCATCGGCGAGGGCGGGACCAGCAGCAACGAATTTCACGTGGCCATGAACTTCGCCGCGGTGATGAAGGCGCCGGTCGTTTTCATGTGCCGCAACAACCAGTGGGCCATCAGCACGCCGCTCTCTCGCCAAACGGCGAGCGAGACGTTTGCGGTCAAGGCCATGGCATACGGAATGCCCGGCATTCGCGTCGACGGCAACGATCTCTTGGCGGTGCACCGGGTGGCCAAGGAAGCCTGCTTGCGCGCGCGCAATGGCGAAGGGCCGACGTTCATCGAGGCGGTCACCTACCGCGTGCTCGGCCACTCCACGTCGGATGATCCAAAAGTTTATCGGCCCGACGAAGAGGTCGAGCCGTGGCGCAAGAAGGATCCGATCGAGCGGATGCGAATTTATCTCGACGCGCGCGGACTTTGGGACGCCAAGCAGGAGAAGAAGCTGCGCGAAGATCTCGATGTAAGGATTCGCGAGACGTTCGCCGCCGCGGAAGCCGCGCAGGGGCCGACCATCGAATCGATGTTCGAGGAAGTTTACGCCCGGCCATTTTGGAATCTCGACGAACAACGTGCCGAGGCAGAGTCGTTCGGGACTGCACCGAAGCATTAAGAAGATTATTTTTAAAAGAGGATTTTTAAATGCCGACCATGAATATCATCCAAGCCGTCAACGATGCGCTTCGCATCGAGATGAAACGAGATCCGCGGGTGGTCATCCTTGGCGAGGATGTCGGCAAATTCGGTGGCGTCTTTCGCGCCACGGCGGGGCTCTTCGAGGAGTTCGGCGACAAGCGCGTGATCGACACGCCGCTGGCCGAGGGCGGGATTATCGGCGCGGCGATCGGCATGGCGCTCTACGGATTGCGACCGGTGCCGGAGATTCAGTTTTCGGATTTTATTTTTCCGGCGTTCGATCAGATCGTGAATGAGCTAGCGAAGTACCGTTACCGCTCGGGCGGACAATATCCAGCGCCGGTGGTGATTCGCACGCCCGTCGGCGGCGGCATCAAGGGCGGCCACTACCATTCGCAATCACCGGAGTCGCTCTTCATTCACACCGCCGGGCTGGTCGTTGTTTGTCCATCCAACCCGATCGATGCCAAGGGGCTTTTGCTCTCGGCGATTCGCGGCGAGGATCCGGTCCTCTTCATGGAGCCCAAGCGCGTCTACCGCGCGGCCAAGGGCGACGTTCCCGAGGGCGACTACACAATCCCGATCGGCAAAGCCAAGATTGTGCGCGAGGGCGATCAGGTGACGGTGATCGCTTGGGGCGCGATGTTGCACGAAGCGATGGAGGCTTGTGAACAGGCCGCCGCGCAGGGATTGCGGCCGGAGCTGATCGATCTGCGCACGTTGTGGCCGGTGGACATCGATGCGCTCGTCACGAGCGTCAAAAAGACTGGGCGTTGCGTGATCGTGCACGAGGCGCCGCGCACGTGCGGATTTGGTGGCGAGTTGTCGTCGCTGATCCAGGAGCGCTGTTTCGTGCATCTCGAAGCGCCGATTCGCCGGGTGACAGGATGGGACACGCCGTTTCCTTACACGTTGGAGAACGAGTATTTGCCGCGGGCGCCGCGAATTTTGAAAGCGATGCAAGAGACGACGGCGTACGAGGCGTAATACTTTCGATCACTTTTGTATTAACGGAGGCGCCGTGGCACAGCTCGACTTCAAACTCCCCGATATTGGCGAAGGCGTCGTCGAAGGCGAAATTGTCAAGTGGCACGTCAACGAGGGCGACGTCGTCAAAGAAGATCAGCCGCTCGTGGAGGTGATGACGGACAAGGCCACGGTGACCATTCCCAGCCCGAAGGCGGGGAAGATTGTGAAGCGGGTCGGGAAAGAAGGCGACATCGCCAAAGTGCACGGGGTGCTGGTGGTGATCGAGTTTGGTGGCGCGGCGACCGTTGAGAAGGTTGCGGGACGCGAGGAGCCGTTTTTCGACAAGGTGCCGGAGAAGGCGACCACGGTACCTCCCGCGTCCGCGCCCACGAGAACAACGTCGATGGCGACCTCCACTTCGACCGCGAGCTCGAATGGGAAAGTGCTCGCCACACCGGTCACGCGAAAAATTGCGCGCGAGCACGGCGTCGATCTGCGGCTGATCGCGGGCAGCGGTCCGAGTGGGCGCGTCATGAAAACGGACGTGCTCGCCGCCGTCGACCTGAAGGATATTGCAAGCGACTGGAGGAGCGAGCCAGGGGGGAGGAGCACGACGGCTTCGCCGGATGGCGGTGGGGGACGGGTCCACTACTCTAGAGAACCGCTTCGTGGCTTGCGCAAGCGCATTTACGAAGCGATGGCCAAAAGCAAGGCCACGATTCCGCACTTCACGTTCGTTGAAGAAGTCGACATGACGGCGCTCGCCCTGCTGCGGACGCAGTTCAATGCACAGCTCACGCGGGCGCCGAAGAACGGCGTCACCAAAGTCACGTTTCTTCCATTCATCGTAAAGGCGGTCACCGCCGCACTGCCGAAATTTCCCTACCTCAACGCTTCGCTCGACGACGCGTCGAAAGAGATCGTCGTCAAGCGCGACTACAACATCGGCATTGCCGCTGCGACGCCGGATGGGCTCACCGTACCGGTCATTCACGGCGCGGATCGACGAAGTGTGGTGGAGATCGCCGCGGAGATCGATCGGCTAGCAAAGGCTGCGAGAGAGAACAAACTCGCCGCCGCGGATCTCAAGGACGGCACCTTCACCATCACGTCACTCGGCGCGCAGGGCGGAATTTTCGCCACGCCGATCATCCGTCATCCCGAGGTGGCCATTCTCGGCATTCACCGCATCGAGCCGCGACCGGTGGTGCGCGATGGCGCGGTGGTGGTGCGCGAGATGATGTACCTATCCTTGGCGTTCGATCACCGCCTCATCGACGGCCACGTCGGCGCCGCGTTTGCGTACGAGCTGATCGCGCTGTTGCAGGATCCGTGGAAGCTGGTCGAGCTGAACTGAGGCGGCCGCGGCGCGGAGTCGCGCCGAAGCCCGCAGGCGACAAGTGCATCCTTTCGCAACGATGAGCATCAAATAAACATGAAACTCATTCACACGCCGGCCGATCAACGTTACGCCGTCCGCCAAGATTGGCTCGACAGCAAGTGGCATTTCTCGTTCGACCATTATTACGACCCGGCCAACGTCAGCTTCGGCGCGCTGCGCGTTTTCAATGACGACCGCGTTGCGCCAGCGTCGGGGTTCGACACGCACCCGCACCGTGAGATGGAGATCGTGACGATTCTCCTCGAGGGCGAGCTCGAACATCGTGACACCACGGGCGGCCATTCGCTGATGCGCGCGGGAGACGTGCAACGCATGACCGCAGGAACAGGCCTCGCCCATTCGGAAAAAAATCCGCATCCGTCGCAGCCCGACCATCTGCTGCAAATTTGGGTGCTGCCAAAGACGGCGCGGCTAACACCTGGCTACGAGCAGAAAAGCTTTCCGCGCGACGGTCGGCTGGGGCGATTGCAACGGATCGTCACCGAAAAGCCGACGGAAGGCGAGTTGACAATACATCAAGATGCCGATTTCTATCTTGGAGCGCTCAACGCGCAGCAGCACGTCACGTTCTCGCCGCGCCCGGGACGGCGGCAATATCTGTTCGTGATCGAGGGTGGAGTGACGGTGAATGATCGGGCGCTGAATACAAACGATCAAGGACGTATTACAGGAGCCGAGAAGCTGGACCTGGTAGCGGGGAGCGCAGGGACGGATTTGCTGCTGATCGATTTGGGGTAGCAGGTCGATCGACGTGGATGGCCGGAACTACCTAGCGCATCGAAATCCAATTCCCGGTGCGCTCATCGTGCTGATGTATTCCACCTTCATCGCCGTCCCCAACTCTGCGCTACTCGTCTCGTACGACCCGCCGCGCGCAACGTGAAAATCCACACCGACATTCGCCGCGTCCACCCACTCCGCGACATTGCCCACCAGATCCTGCACCCCCTGCGGCGTGGCCCCGCCCTGCCGCAACCCGACGGCGCTGGGGCCGTCGCCACACTCGTGCAGAAGAGCGCGTGAGCACTCCGGCTCATCGGGGCCCCAGGGGAACGCGCGCTTCTCCTCGCCGCGCGCGGCGCGATCCCATTCGGCGTCAGTCGGCAACCGCGCATGGCGCCAAGCACAGTAGGCCGCCGATTGCGCCCAGTTCACGCAGTTCACCGGTCGCAAATCATCGTCCGCGAGCGCGAGACATCCATCTCCATCGCGCGGCGGCGAACAGACGTTGGCGTCCACGCACGCGGTGTAGTCGTCAACGGTCACTTCGAAACGATCGAGACGAAATCCCGCATCGCCACCGACTAGCGCGCTCTTGGTTTCGGCGATTTTTTCTGGAGACTTGGCCGACGATTTTTTGGCCGTGTGCGTTCGCGTTTTCGTAGCGGAAGGAGTCGACGAAGCAGGCGTCGCTGGAGCGGACTTCTCCGCGTTCGCGGGAGCTGTGTCGTCGCCCATCCCAAAGTGCTTTTGCAGATCCGCGGCCGTCGGCGGATGCGCCACGAAATCGCTGATCGCCGGAAAAGCCCACGCTTCAACTGTCGGCCACACATCGACCACTCCCCACGCCCCGGCAACCAGGACCGCCACCGTCACGAGTCGTCTGATCGCCAAGGCCCGCCCAGGCCGCGAAAGCAACCGCGCCTTGATTCGCCGCAGATCCGCGGCAACTTCGGCCGCGCGACGAAAACGTTTTTCAACGTCCTTCTCCAGCGCGCGATCGAGCGTGCGAACCAGCTCCTTGTCCGCATCCTTTCGCAATTTGAAAATCGGTACATGCGGCGCTTTGACGTAACGATCGATTGAAACTGCGGTCCAGGCCTGCGGCAACTCCGAAGGCAAGTTGCCGGTGAGCAATTGATAGAGCACCACTGCGGACGAGTAGATGTCGGAGGCGGCGGTGATCGATCCACCGAGCGCCTGCTCCGGCGACATGTAGGCCGGTGTTCCCACCACGCTTCCGGCCATCTGCGATTTGAAATCGCGCAGCGCTGTCTCCACGCCGCCTGCGGTGACTGCCGCAACACCGAAATCCAGGACTTTCAAGAGCGGCATTTTCCGTTCGTCGTGCGATATCACCAGGTTCGATGGCTTCAGGTCGCGGTGAATAAAACCCTTGGCGTGCGCGGCCTCGAGCGCCTCAAGCAGTTGCGCGCCGAGCTCACACACCTCGGCTTGCGGAAGCGGCGCCGCGCGCAGCAGCTCCGAAACCAACTTCCCCTCGACAAACTCCATCGCAAAATAGGGTTCACCCTCGGGCGTTTCGCCCATGTCGTAAACCTGAACGACGTTCGGATGATCGATCCGCGACAGCGCCAGTGCCTCCAACTCGAAACGGCGGCGCGCATCTTTGTCTTCGCGCAGACGCGCATGCATCAGCTTGAGCGCAACCGTCCGGCGAAATTTCTGATCTTGACATTTTAGCGTCAGGCCGAATCCACCGCTGCCCAGCTCGCTTTGCACTTCGTAGCGGTTCGCGATCACGGTCCCGACGGCGTGTCCCTCAACGGTTTCGAGGCGCTTAGCCACCACTGGCGCGATGGTCGGGGCCTTGGTGTCCATGTGGGGCGCCGCGCCTGGCCTCGGCGGCGGCGCGCGCGGCGCCGGCGTCATCGATTTCAGCGAGGGAAACGGCTCTGGCTCTTGGGGCTTACGTTCTTGCCCGATGGGCTCTAGCCAACTTCCATCGAACGGGCAGCAGGGGATGCTGACGCCGAAGGTCTTCTGGCACTGCGGGCAGCGGACCTGCGCAGACATGCGTTTTAAGAGTGTAACCTAGGTGACATTCCAAGCTGAAATCTACGGCCGCGATTTTCATGGACGCGGCAGGCGAGCGGGACGTAGACGTGAGCGCAAAGGGAGAACCCATGCGCCAAGACTGGATTCAGAACCGCCCCCACGCCACCCAGTTGCAATTCGCCCGCGACGGCATCGTCACCGAGGAGATGCGCTTCATCGCCAAGCTCGAACGGCTCGACGCCGAGCTGGTCCGCGCGGAAGTAGCCCGCGGCCGCATGGTGATTCCCGCCAACGTCCGTCATCCCGAGTTGCACCCCATGTGCATCGGCGTGGCCTCGGCGTGCAAAATCAACGCGAACATCGGCAACAGCGCGGTGACCAGCGACGTCGAGGGCGAGTTGGCGAAGCTCGCGCTCTGCCTCAAATATGGCGCCGACACGGTGATGGATCTCTCGACCGGCGGCGATATACCGAATATCCGGGAGCGACTTCTGCGCACGTCGACCGTTCCCCTAGGCACCGTGCCGATTTACGAAGTCGTGCAGCGCGCCAAGGGCGTCACCGACTGGACCATCGATGATTTCTGCGCCGTGGTCGAAGAGCAGGCGCAGCAGGGCGTGGACTACATGACCATCCACGCCGGCGTGTTGCGGGCGTTCGTGCCGATGACCATGCACCGCGTGACTGGCATCGTTTCGCGCGGTGGCGCGCTGCTGGCGCAGTGGATGATCGAACACAAAGAGGAAAATCCGCTCTACACGCACTTTGATCGCCTCTGCAAAATCTTCGCGCGTTACGACGTGACGTTTTCGCTCGGCGACGGATTGCGGCCGGGCTCGCTCGCGGACGCCAACGACGCGGCGCAATTTGCGGAGCTGAAAGTTCTTGGAGAACTGACCAAGATCGCCTGGTCGCACGGCGTGCAAGTGATGATCGAAGGTCCCGGGCACGTGCCGATGGATCTCATCAAGGAAAATGTCGATAAGGAACGCGAGCTCTGCCACGAAGCACCGTTCTACGTGCTGGGGCCACTCGTCACCGACATTGCGCCTGGGTACGATCACATCACCAGCGCGATCGGGGCGTCGCTCATGAGTTGGTACGGCGCCGCGATGCTTTGCTACGTCACGCCGCGCGAGCACTTGGGGCTGCCCGATGCGAACGATGTGAAGCAGGGAATCATCGCCTACAAAATTGCGGCGCATGCGGGGGATGTTGCGCGCAGGCGGCCGGGTGCGCGCGATCGCGACGATGCGCTAAGCCGCGCCAGATATGCGTTTGACTGGAATCAGCAGTTCGCGCTGTCGCTGGATCCGGAGCATGCGCGCAAGTTGCACGACGAGACGTTGCCACACGAAGCGTTTAAGAGCGCGGAGTTTTGCTCGATGTGCGGACCGAAGTTTTGCTCGATGAAAGTGCACTCGCATTTGGCGGAACATGGAGAGATCGAGCCGGCGCCAGTGCAGCTCTTATCGAAAACGCCCGCTCCGGCTTAGACGGGAGCGGAAACCGTCGCGATCGCATCCCGCTCAAACTCGCGCCGGTCACCGCATTCCCAGAGCCGCGCAATCGCACGTCCGCGTCGCGCGGCCTCGCACAACGGTGCCAGCGCAACGCCGCCGAACGGATCACCTTCGCTTCTCACGCGCTCCAGCTTTTCCAAACTCTTCTCGAAGAGCATCGCCATCCCACGCGGCTGCCGCTGCTCAATCCCTTTGTGGTACGCGGCCGCGAGTTGAATCAGCGCTTGCAACCACAGACGCGTGGTGCCGTCCTCTTCGTTCCACGCATCTTCCCAAGCTTCGTGCGCGTGCCACCAAGCGCCGCCGTTGAAAAGCGCAATTCCCGCGACGAGTTTCTCACGCGTCAACGGCGCGAGCTCCGCGAAAGTCGGAGCAGTCACGATTCTCGCTCGCTGCCGGTGATGAGCCGCGCACCGTGATCGCGCGTGAAGTAGGTCCAGGCCCATTCGGTGAGCACCAGGAAGCGGTTGCGAAAACCGATTAGGAGCATGAGGTGAATGAAGAGCCACGCCAACCAGGCGATGAACCCGGACAGGTGAACACGAGAAAATTGGGCCACCGCCGCCGCTCGGCCAATCGTGGCGAGCGACCCCAGATCGCGGTAGCAAAAGGCGACCCGCGGTCTACCTACCAAGGTATTGAGAATATTTTTTGCCGCGTGCCGACCACCTTGAATAGCGCCCTGCGCCACGCCTGGAACTTGCCCCGCGGCTTGCGACACCGCGGCCAAGTCTCCGATGACATACACATCCGGCGCTCCCGGAACCGCGAGCGTTGGCTCCACGCGAACACGTCCCGCACGATCGAGCGGCACACCGAGCGATTGCGCGATTGGCGAAGCCGCCACACCCGCGGCCCAGAGCACCGTTTTCGCTTCGATGCGCTCATCGCCAAGCGCGAGCCCGTGCTCATCGATGGTGGTCACCGCGGTGCCCATGCGCACTTCCACGCCGAGCCGACGAAGTTGATCCGCGGCGCGTTGCGAAAGATCCGGCGCGAATGTCGGCAGCACACGCGGGCCCGCTTCCACCAGCACAATGCGCGCGGCCCGCGGGTCGATGCGCCGAAAGTCGCGCGCCAACACTTGCCGCGAAATCTCCGCCAGCGCGCCGGCCAATTCAACGCCCGTCGGCCCCGCGCCCACGATGGCAAAGGTCATCCAAGCACGCTGCCGCTCGAGATCCGTTTCGCGCTCGGCCGCTTCGTAGGCCGACAGCAGCCGACGTCGAATCTCCAACGCGTCCTCGATGGTCTTGAGGCCCGGCGCAGCGCGCGCCCATTCGGGATGTCCGAAGTAGGCGTGCGTGGCGCCGGTAGCGACGATCAGAAAATCGTAGTCGATGGTGCCGTCAGCCAAGCACACGCGCTTCTGCGCGACATCGATCGCAATGGCCTTGTCGAGAATGACGGTGACATTTTTCTGCCGCCGCAAGATGCGCCGAATCGGCGTGGCGATGTCGCTGGGATTGAGCGCGGCCGCCGCCACCTGGTAGAGGAGCGGCTGAAAGAGGTGATGGTTCTTGCGATCGATCAGCGTGAGGCGGACCGGTGCGCGACTAAGCGCGCGAGCGGCCGCTAGACCGCCGAATCCTCCTCCGAGAATCACCACGTGCGGCGTTTTTCCCGAAGTCCCCACCGATCACAATGTAACACGCATGTAAGACACCGGTGCTCAAGCTCTTACCGCTCACCGCGCTCAACGATGGTCTGCGCTCGGTGATGATCGACGGTGCTTCGATCTTCACGCTCGCACCGCAGGGTGCGGTTCTAGCGGTGTGGGGCGCAGGATGTTTCGCGCTGGCCATGAGGATCTTTCGCTGGACCTAGCGCCTGAATAAATCCGCTGCGCCTAGCGTCTTTTAATCCAGAACGGATGGCGGGATTCCCGCCTTAACTAAGGAGACAAAAATAAATCGGTTCATGATCGGCACCGTCGCGGCCGGCCTTCTCCTCAGCGCGATTCCTTCCACCGCACGCGCTGGCGAAGCTCAAGAAAAGCGTGGCGAGCGCAAAGAGCGGCGTGGCGAACGCAAAGAGAAGCGCGGCGAGAAGTCGGAAAAGAACGGCCAAGCGATCGAACAGTCCGGCGCGGCAAAAGAGACGAAGTAATACAATGGATTTACATCGTAATACAGAGGGCCGCCAGCTTGCGAAGTGGCGGCGCTCTGTTTTTTGGGGGATGCTCATCCGATGTCCACGGATGGGAAGCTCGTTTACTCGACCGATCCCGCGCTGATGCAGAAGTGCGCGCGCTGCAAAGAGCTGACGCGAAACTGCACCTGCCCTGCTCCCGAATCAAAGCCGTTTGGAAAACGGCAAACCGTGATTCTGCGCATGGAGAAAAAAGGCCGCGGCGGAAAAACGGTGACGGTGCTCGACGGACTCCCACGCCACGCCGACTATCTGCGCGATCTCGCCAGCCAGCTCAAGCGCCGGTGCGGCACCGGTGGCACGGCGGGCGACGGATGCGTCGAGTTGCAAGGCGATTTTCGCGACAAGCTGCGCCCACTGCTCACGTCGATGGGATTTCTGGTGAAGGGGTAACGCGTGCGGGAAGAAAAGGAGTTCGTGATTCGGTTGCATCTCGCCGCGGAATTCGCCGACGACGAAGACAGCGACGACGACGGCCATGTCTGGCTGCGCCACTGGGAGCGCACCAAGCCCGCTGTGATGAAAGCGATCTTTCAAACGCTGCGCGAAAGCGGGACGTTCACCGCGCACGTCCAAAACCGAGGCGCTCCGAGCGACGACGAAGTGGAAATCGCGATTGAGCTCAAGCGGTGAAGGCACGGCGCAAGCATCGAAAATACAAAACAGATCGAATGTATTACGTGTACATCTTGCGCTGCGGCGACGGCACGCTCTACACCGGCATCGCGCGGGACGTGGCTTTGCGCCTGGCGCAGCATCGCAACGGATCGGGCGCCCGCTACACGCGCGGCCGCGGACCGCTACGTCTCTTGCTCACCGAGGGACCGCTCGACCTGGGCGCGGCACTGCGGCGCGAATACGCCATCAAACAACTTCCGCGATCCGAAAAACGTGCGCTTACAGCGCCGCGTCTTCCACGCGCTCCACGCCCATCTTATGCAGCACCACTACCAGCCGGTGCTCGTCTACTACGCCGTCCGACGAACGGTGCCGCACGACGAGCGGCAACCGGTAGCAACGCGGCGCCTGCACGAAACGAACGCAGCGGCCATTCTCGTCGAGCACCGGCACGCGCTTGACCGCATCGTCAAGCCGGCTGAGCAGCGGCGTGAAGTCGTACCGAAAGATGTGTTTGATGCTGCGGAAACCGGCGGTTTGCAGCGGCAAACTTCCCAGTACATCTTCGACGAATCGGTAACGTAATAGCACCGTCCGCACCGGGCGCTGCGTGGTGGGGTTGAGCGGATCGGCGCGCACCTCGTGTAACCGCATGAAACGCTCGCGCACCGTCGAGATCGCGCGCGTGGCCGTACTATCCTTCATCGTCCGCCGACGCGGGGCCACACCCAAGAGCCGCGACGGAACGCGCAGACGCGTCACGCGATCCGCATATGCGCGCGTCAAGCGACCGGCGAGCCACTCATTGCCCACGGCCTTCATGCGATCCTTCGCGGCGTAAACCAGCGCACCCAACGTTCCAATCGTGAGCAGGCCAAACCCCGCGCTCGATCCCTCGCGCGTCAAATAGATCTGCCACAAGAACGCCCAAAGTGCGGCCACCGTCGCCACCAGCGCGCCCACCCAATTGCGCAGCCGCCTGTCGACCCAATAGCTGTCCACCTCGAGAAAAAGCACCTCTTGAAAATGCTTTTTCAAAACGCTGGCGCGATCGAGGTAGTGCTCCAACGACGGCTGCTCGTCCTCAATCGGTGTCGCATAGCCGTGAATCACGCGGTGCGAGAGCTCGCGCTCCAAGCGATCACAGAGGGTTCGCCGAAGCCGCCGCGAGGCAAGCTCGTAGGCATCGCGATGCGGACAACGCTCATCGAGGAGCAACGCATCGACCGCATGCTCGGCGTCTGAAAGCAGATCCAACAATTTGTTCGAGAGAAATTCATCGACCAGCCGGCGCTCGGTAACCAACTCCGTGGTCTCGCTCGGCAACGCACGCGCGGCCAAGCGGTGTCCATAAAACGCCTCCAGTGCCGGTGCGAGTTCCCCGTCGAGCAGATCGTAAACGTCGTGCGCCGGCGCCACCATCAGGAGCGACGAAGCCAACAACGCGCGTCGGCGAAAACGCTCGCCCGCCATCTTGAGCTGATGGGCCACGCGCAACGCATCCTGGCGTAGTCCGTCGATCGTCGTCGGGCGACCGGGCGCGGTCAGCTGCGGAGAAGCCAATCGCGAGCGAACTTCCAGATGCTCCCAATGATCATGCGGCGTGTAAATGTGCGCCGGAATTTCCAACTCGAAGTCGATGGCGATTTCGCCGCTCGCACCGGGCGCAGGCAGCGCAACTTCGGTCACCCATTCGATGCGCGACGCATCGTGTTGAACGACACGGACCATCGCGCCGGTTGGCGCCGCTTCTTCCGGAGCATCGAAGTCGTCGTGCGACGAACGCGGAAGGTCGACCGCAGCTTCAGATGGATTCAATGCGCAACGTCCCCCTGATCACTTAACGAACCACACGGCTCTCTGTGACACTCCAAGGAATACTAGGCACGAGGGTGCGGATACAACAGCGCGTGAAGGCCCTCTCATTCGCGACCGCACCAAAATTGCTAGAGTGCGCCCGATGATCCGCGCCAACCTGCGTCCTGCCTACACGATCGCACTCGTGTTCGCCGCTTGTGCCATCTCTCCCGTCCCATCGTCCGAGGCTCCACCCTCGGCCAGTGACGGGGGTGCGCCGCTCGGAAAGGCGCCGACGCTGGTAAGCGTTGCGCCCGCATTGGCGCCCGCGGCTGGGGGAACGAGCGTCCACATCACGGGTGCGTCCTTCAGCGTTGGCGCCCTTGTTTTTTTGGGATCGGTACCCGCGAGCAAGGTGGCATCCGCCAATGGCGGGCTCGACGTAATCGTGCCCCCACATCTGCCGGGCGTCGTCGACGTTAGCGTCAACAATCCCGGAGGCGCTCCAGCGGTGCTCGCGCAGGCCTTTACCTTCATCGGCGATCCGCCGCGCGATCGCCCGTCTCCGTGCAAACTTGCCGCGCGTCCACCCGCACACAAAGCCTGCCCGCAAGCACCGACGCACTTTTCTTTCGATGCCATCGCGGCTGGAGCTGCTGGTGCTAGCGGGGTGCTCCTGGTCGGCGATTTCACCGGCTGGGGCGATCACCCCAAAGCAATGAACGGCGATGGCGCGGGACACTTCGCTGCCGATCTTCTACTCGCGGAAGGTGCGCACGAATACAAATTCGTGATCGTCGCAGCGGGGGCAGCCGACCGTTGGATCGCCGATCCCGCGGCGCCGCTCGAACCGATCTTCGGAAACTCCCTCCTGCAGGTACACGATGGGTGTCGACCAGCCGTGGCCTTCACCGCGCCACTCGAGGGCGAGCTCAAAAACGCAGCCGCCGTGTCGCTGCGCGCCGCCTGGACCGACGGACAACTTGGCGACGGAACGCCGCACGGACTCACGCTCTGCATCGACGACGCGGCTTACGCTGCGCACTATGACTCGACGGCCAAAACGATCGTCGCCGACGTCACCCTGCCCGCGGGTCAACATCACGCGGAGCTCGCGGTCGCCGATGCGAATGGCGCTTGGGCCGAAGACGCCGCGCTAGATTTTTCCGTGGCCGGCGACGCGCCACCCCTCGCCGATGCTGGACCGTTTCAGATCGTTCACCTCGGCAGCGCGGTGATTCTCGACGGTGCCGGCACGCGCGATCCGGGCGCCCGCGGTGGACTTACTTTTTCGTGGCGCCTCGTCTCCGCGCCCGCTGGAGATCCCGCGCCTCACCTCGCCGACGGTCCGGTCACCACACCCGCCGCCTACTCCGGTGGTGTGGACTGCGCGACGCCCACGGTGCCCACCACTCCCGCGCGCAAGATTTTCACGCCAGCCGCCACGGGCGAATACGTCTTTGGTTTGACCGTCTCTCGCAATGGAACGAGCAGCGCGGAATCGCTCACCGGCGTCGTGGTGACACCTTCTGCCACCGGAAATCTCGCGCAAGCCGAATTGACATTTCATCAAGACACCTCCGGCACCGTTTCACTCGCCGCCAGCGCTCCCGCGGGGGCGATCACCTGGTACGCCGATCCCGCCAACGCCATCGCCGTCCCGCCGCCGGCCGCGAACGCCGCGAGCTGGGATATCGCCGCGGGACTTCCGGATGGCGCCTACCGTTTCTTTGCGGTGCCGCAAGCCACGGGCGTACGCGTCGAACCCGCGGCCGCGCAAATCCGCGTGTCACGCGGCGCAGTGCAAGTCACCGACTACTACCTGGCACCAACCTGGGTGAAGAGCGCCGTGCTCTACGAAATTTTCGTGCGCCAATTCGCGGACAGCGACGGTGATGGCATCGGCGATCTGGCGGGCCTGACCGCGAAGTTGCTCTACTTGAAATCACTCGGCGTCAACACGCTCTGGCTGATGCCGGTCTTCTCATCGAACGATCACGATCACGGCTACCACACCAACGACTACTTCCGCGTCGAGTCGCAGTACGGTACGCGCGCGACGTTCAAGTCCTTCGTGCGCGCCGCGCACAAGCTGGGATTGCGCGTGGTGATCGATCTCGCTATCAACCACACCTCTCGCCATCACCCGCTCTTCACGGGCTCGCTCGCGGCATTCCAACACCAAGCGCCCGCTGGCACCGAGAGCCTGCGCGACTGGTACATCTGGTTCGACAACGCCGCGTCGCTCTCCTGCTCCTATGGTTACGGCCGCGAGCTTGGCGGGTCGCGTCTCACCGCGGCCACAGGCTGGGCCGACATTCCCGACATCAACTTCGCCAATCCCGCCGCGCGCCGCTACTTCTTCGACGTCGCGCGCGCCTGGGTCGATCCCGACGGCAGCGGGGACTTCTCCGCCGGCGTTGATGGGCTGCGGCTCGATCACGTCACCGGTCCCGATCACGTGGTGTGGGCCGCGCTGCGCAAGGAGTTGAAGGCGCTGCGACCCGACTTGCTCTTGCTCGCCGAGGTCTTCCGCGATTTCGACAACGGTGGTCAGGGCTACGGACTGCGCGACTACGTGCACGGCGAATTCGATCTGGCGTTTACGTTTCCGTTTTTCTGGGCCACGCAATCGCTCTTCGCCAATGGCCCGAGTTGCGGCGCGCCGGTGTCGACGATCGACGGATTGCTCAGCGACATTGCCGCGCGCTATTCGCCGAATGCCACGTCGTGTTTCTTCCTCGAGAATCACGACGTGCCCGCGAGTTACACCGCGTTGCGCAGCTATGGCACGGTGGCTTGCGGTGGCGATGGAACGTACGATCCGGCGCGCGGCACGCCGCGACTGCAAGCGGCATTGACGCTCCAAGCGACGCTGCCCAATGCGCCGCAACTCATGTACGGCGAAGAGCTCGGACTCGCGCAACACCGCGGCGCGATGCCGTGGAATCTCGAAGGACCAAACAACGCGCTAGAAAATTTCTTCAAAGCGCTCTTCACCGCGCGCGCCGCACATCCCGCGCTTTTGAGCGGAACGTTCGTGCGGCTCTCCGGTGGAACGGCGGCCGATGGTCTCGTCTACGCGTTCGCACGGCAGTCCGCGCAAGAGACGGTCGCGGTGGTGCAGTCGGTGGAGGAGCACGACGCGGCGGTGGTGTCGTTGGATCTG
>JAHFDP010000076.1 GCA_023248955.1 Deltaproteobacteria bacterium | reverse complement strand
GCGTGCTGCAGCTCGACGCGATCTTGAAGCTCAGCGGTGCCAATGCCCTGGAGAACGTCGGCTTTGTCTATGGCTGGGTGATCGATAGTAACTATCGTCCAGTGAATGGCGCGAAGGTCTCGCTCGCCACCAACCAGACCGCGGTCGTCTATTACCCCGACGCGCTGCTCGCCAGCGCCAGCCACGGCTCCACAGGTAGCACTGCGTGGCACGGCCTCTTCGTGGTGCCGACCGCGGGCGCGCCGGACGCCTACACCGCGAGCGTGGGGAGCTGGACTTCCATCGTGGCGCAGGCCGGGTCGCTTCCCAAGGGCGCGTTCTCCGCGGTGTTGACGTCAACGAGCGCCTACGTCGACCCCAAGGTCAACATCTCCGGCGCCATCTTGAAGCATCCCGCGGCGTGGAGCGGCACCTCCCCCGAGGGCGCCGGCGCGGTTCAATTCACACTCGAGGATGTCCTCTTCGACACCATCGCCGCCTCCACCACCACGCAGAGCGACGGAACCTGGTCGCTCAGTGCGCAGGACGTTTCCAAAATCGGCGCCGCCGGAATGGCCCTGGTCACGGGCAGCGACTACACCGACACGCTCTCGCCGCTCTTCTTGAACCGTCCGACGGGCGACCTTCAGGGGCAGATGGGCTTCGCCATCCCCACCACGGTCTCGCAGGGGCTCGATCTCAAACTCGGCTTCTCGGGGGCCACCGCGCTGGAAACCACGGGTTATGTGCTTGGCGTCGTCGTCGACAGCAGCAAGCAGCCGGTGAGCGGCCTGACGATCGTCAACGCCAGTACGGGTGCCACCATCCCCGGCATTGTCTACCCGAAGGCGGCGACGTTTGGCGTCGGTGACAACGGCAAGACCGACGTCAACGGTGCATTCGTGATCCCGGGAACCTCCGCGCTTATCAGTGGCGGCCCGTTCGCCCTTGTGGCATTTTCGGGCAGCACGCCGGTCGCCGTCGGCCTCACCAAAATCGAGCAGGGAAAAGCGACCGCCACGTTCCTCTTGCCTCCGGGGCTCTAATGCGTCGAACGCTGGTCGTCGTCCTGCTCCTCGCCGCTTGCGGCAAGAACTCCAACGGGACCACGACCTGCGGCGACACGCAGTCGGACGCTGAAAACTGCGGCACGTGCGGCAACGTCTGCAATCCGGGCGATGCCTGCACGGCCGGTATCTGCGCGCCCGCCACGAGCTACATAACCCTTTCGGGCACGGCCACCGACCATCCCACGATGGCGCTCGGTACCGCGCCGCGACTCGCTGCTGGGGCTCAGATCACGCTGGTCGATCCGCTGGTGCAGCTGCAGTATCCCGACGATCTGAACAAGGCGATTCTCAAAACCAAACTCGGCAAGCCCGCTGTGGACCTGGTCAAGAGCGACGGCACCTGGTCCTTTGCTGACGTCGATGTGACCAACGTCCTCATTGGCGTGGTGGCGATCCTGGAAGACGCGCCGGGCGCCGCGCAGCCGCGCTTTTTCCCCAATGGCACGGGCGTCACGCCCAAGCTCTCCCCGTGGACCAACGTGACCGGCGCGCATGCCTATGGCCTGCCCATGACGCGCGTTCTCGAACTTGACAAAATGTTAAAACTGACCGGCGGCAACGCGCTGGAAAAAGTCGGCTTCGTCTATGGCTGGGCGGCGGACAGGGACCTGCGTCCCATCAACGGCGCTAAGATCACCGCGGCCACCAACCAGTCGCTCATCGTCTACTACCCGGACGCGCTGATCGCGGGCGAAGCGCACAACGCCGCCGCGGCGACGGCGTGGCACGGGCTCTTCCTCATTCCCAGCGCGGGCGCGGCGGACGACTACACGGCCACGGTGGGCGCGCAGTCCTTCGGGCCCAACAAGGCGGGCTCCGCGCCGAAGAAAGCTTTCTCGGCGGTGATCACGTCGCCGACGATGACATTTGTCGACCCCAAGGTAACGTTGTCGGGCATGGTCAACACCAGTGGCTCGTCGCTCGTGTTGACCTCCGGGGCTGGTCTCTCTGTGACGCTCGAAAACGCTGCCGACGGCGCGATCCTGGCCAACACCACTACGCCGTCCGACGGCACGTGGACCTTCACCGCGCAGGACGTTTCCAAAGTAAACGAGCTGGCGCTTTTCCTCATCCACGGTCCGACGCTCACCGACACGCTGGTTCCATTCGGTCAAGGCCGGCCGACACTCAATCAGAAGGACGTGCTCCTGCAGGCGACGCCCGCTTCGTTGACCCAGAAACTCGATCAGCAGCTCAACCTGGCTGCGGGAACACTGGAGACATCCGGATACGTCCGCGGCATGGTGTCCGGCCTGAACAGCGCGCAAAACGTGACGGTGGTGACCGTGAGCGGCGCGACCATCGCCGGCACGGCCTACCCGAAGATGGATGGATCGAGCGGCGACAACGGGAGGATCGATGCCGGCGGCGCGTTCGTCATTCCCGGCTCGAGCGGCGTGACCGGGAGCCTCCTTCAGCTGGTGGCCCGCGCGGCTTCGGGAGCCACCGTCGCGTCGGGAACGGTCAAGATCGAAGCGGGCAAGGCGACGGTAGTGACGCTGGCGACGCCCTGATTGATCCCAAAACTCGCTTGAGGTGAGGCTGCCCAACCCGTCATGGCCGGGCTTGACCACGACCGTCACGGGCAGTCTTTGATTCCGAAAAAGCTCTGCTCGATTTTCAGCTGCGGCTGCGTGTTGGAGACGTCGTAAACCGCCAGCTCCTTGGCTTGCTGATCGGGCGTCTTGTAGACGTAGAAGCGCGTGTGCGTGCCTTCCGAGAACGCCAGCGTGCAGCCGCACTTGGTCGCTTCCGGGGAGAGCGGATTCGCCACCGGCTCCGCGTCGGACGGCATGCCGTGTGCCGCGCGACATACGGAGAAGTCGGAGAAATTGACCATCACCACGAGCGGCTGCGGTCCCGGATCGTCGCCGCAATAACTCGCCAGCGTGGTGCCGGAGACGAGCAGCCCCGAGGAGTCACCGCTCACCCGAAGTTCGGTTGGCAAAAAGTTGGCGACGCGGTCAACGCACTTGGAGCTAGAGCCGCAGCCCAGACAGAGAACTAGGGCACAGAGGAGTGTTTTGTGAAGTTCCATGACGGGACAATTAGCACGGTGCTATGAAAGGCGGCCATGTCAAAATGTATGACAACCGATCACGGACGTATTATTCATTGGGCCGGCCACCGCGGGTTCTTTCCCGTTCGCAGCAAGGAAAATCCCGAGCGCGTGCGACTCGCAACAACGAGCGGACCGGACGACGAGCGGATCGGGTGGGATACTTTCTTCGAGGTGTTCAACCACGGCGGCCTGGCGCTCGCTTACGAGGACGCTCCGACGTCGTCTGAACACGCGCTGGTTGCGGCTCGACCAGCTTGAAGTCGACCTTGCGCTGCCGCGGGCTGGAGCTGGCCACTTCGACGGTGACCTTGTCTCCAAGCGCGAAGGAGAGCCCCGAACCAAAGACGAGCCGGCGCGCGACCTCGTCCAGTTTGAACGAGCCGCCCACTTCTTCGGCACGCACGTAGCCCTCGACGAACGGCGCATCCAGCTCCACGAAAAATCCGCGCTCCTGAACGCTGGAGACGATGCCAGGAAACTTTTCACCGAGGTGCCGGGTCATGAGCAGCGCGGCGTAGAAGCCTGCCACGTCGCGTTCCGCCGTCATGGCGGCCCGCTCACGCGCGGACGATTGCGCTGCAACGGACGCTAGCCTTTCGGTCTGCTCCTCGCTGGGCCCGCGCATCCCGCCCCGCTTCCAGCTCTCATACAGAAGGCGATGGACCATCAAATCCGGATAGCGGCGAATCGGTGACGTGAAGTGGAGGTAGTGCGACGCCGCGAGCCCGAAGTGGCCGACGTTCTCGGGGCTGTACTGCGCCTGCATCATGGCCCGAAGCAAGAGCTGATTGAGCGCGCGCTCCTCGGGACGTCCGGCGAGTTGACGCAAAAGCGCGTTGAGCTCACCCGAGGTTCGGACGCCCTTGTCCGAAGTGACATGCCCGTGCGCCGCGGCCAGCGCCGTAAACGCACTGAGCCGCTCCTCGTCCGGCGCGGCGTGAACGCGATAGACGGTAGGCGTGTCCTTCTCGGCAAAGGTTCGCGCCACGGCCTCGTTCGCGGCGAGCATCAGCTCTTCGATCAGCCGATGTGCGTCGTTGCGTGCCCGGCGGCGAATGTCCGCCACGCCGCCCTTCCCGTCCACCACGATGTAGGACTCCGGCAGGTCGAAATCGATCGATCCGCGGGCGGTGCGCACGCGCGAAAGATGCCCCGCCAACTCGTGCGCAAGACCCAACATCGACGCCACGTGCGCTAACGCGGGCACCGCTTCGCCGCCGAGCAGCGCCGCCACCTGCGTGTAGGTGCAACGCGCCGCGCTCTTCATCACGCCCGGATAAATTTCCGTGGAGGTGGGCTTGCCCGAACGGTCGAGACGGATCTCGCACACCAGGCAAAGCCGCTCCACATCGGGCTTGAGCGAGCAGAGCCCGTTGGAGAGCCGCTCGGGAAGCATCGGCACCGCGCGGTCGGGAAAGTAGACGCTGGTGCCACGCCGAAGCGCCTCGGTATCCAGCGGCTGGCCTTCGCGCACATAGTGGGCCACGTCGGCGATGGCCACGAGCAGTCGGTAGCCGCTGCCCTGGTGCTCCACGTGGATGGCGTCGTCGAAGTCGCGCGCATCCTCACCGTCGATGGTGACGAGCGGAGTCTCTCGCAAATCGCGACGGCCAGCGCGATCTTCGGCGGTGACGTGATCGGCGAAGGCCTCCGACGCGGCGATCACCTCGGCCGGAAAGACATCGGAGAAGCCCTGCGCGTAAATGGCCGTGAGCGTCTCCACGTCGGCGGACGTCGCACCTTCGAGCGATGCCTGCACTTCGGCCTCGGGCGGAAGTCCCGTCCGCACATCGCCGACCAGCACGGCCTTGACGAGCTGCCCATCGCGCGCGCCGGCAAAGACGGGCACTGGCATGACGGGCGGCAGCGTTCGATCCACCGGCACCACCACCGCACCTCGCCCTCGTAGCTGGTAGACACCGAGAAAATGGGTCCGCCGCCGCTCCATGATCTCGACGAGACGCCCGGCCGAACGGCCGCCGGTTCCTTGCACGATCTCGACGCGAAGGAGATCGCCATCGAGCGCCGTCTCCAACTCGCGCGCCGGAAGATAGATGTCCTCGCCATCGCCGTCTTCGCGCTGAACGAAACCAAATCCGTCGGCGTGCTTTTTTAAAGTTCCGCGCACCGTCGCCACCGTCTGCGCATTTCTCGACGGGGACGGAGACCTAAACGTCGGCTTCGACGGCGATGCGGCCGTCGATCCCGGGCGCGGTCCACGTCCCTCTTGCTTGTTGCGCGACCGCCCTTCCTGCTTTCCGGAAGTCCCTCGCTGCTTACGCCGTTTCACCCGAGTACCCACCTTCCACCACGCGCGTTTCGAATGGCACCATCGAGCCCCACGGTTCGCCCAGCCCCCGACATCAAGAAGCCGAACTGCAGGATGGCCATCAGCGCGTTGAGCGATTGGCCGCTCGCAAAATAGAAATTGAGATTGAGAATCAGTCCAACGAAGGCCCCGACACGAACGCCGAGTCCAAGCATAAGCGAAACACCAACGCCGATTTCGCCGAGGACGGTTAGCCACGCAAAAAGCGTCACGTGCGGCGTGACCTGGTTAACGAGAAATTCGCGGTACCACGCCGGAAGTTTGCCGCCGGCCATCCAATCGTGCAAAACCGTTCCCAACGTGCCGTGGCCGATAAAATCACTCTTCCACTTCGACCAGCCCGCTGTCAGGAACGAGTAGCCAACGTAGATGCGCGCCAGCGCGAGATAGAGGAGCGGTGTTTTTTCCGAAAAACCGAGCACTAGGGCCTGTCCTCAAATTCCCGCGACCTGCGACGAGCGATCGCAGGCCGGCTGCAAACGTGCTTGCAGCGCACGCTGGAAGCGCCGCCGGCCCGGAAAGAGGCGCTGGAAGCGCTCATCGAAATGCGGGCTCCTCCGGGGGCCGCTCGACGCACCAAAGTGCGCCTTCGCGTCCTCCTCGTGCGCTCGCTCGGCCGCGACTCCCGTAGCCGCGGCACGGCTCGCGCTGTTGCGCGTAATTGAAGGCCAGCATCCGTCCCACGCTCACTCGTCTCGGCTCCCGCGCGAATTTGAGACAGGCCCTAAATTTTGTACCGCGGAATCCGCTCGCTGAGGAACTTTTCCAACGACTCAGCAAGTTCTTCGGGCATCTCCTGCTCAAGGGCCGCGCGGCAGACTTTGGGCGTCGCGCGGTAGGTTTGCAGAAGCGTGAGGCAAGGCGAACAACGCGCGAAATGGTCGTCCAACGCTCGCGCTTCGTCCGGCGGTAGCGCGCCTTCGAGGTAGTCGGCGAAAAAGTCGACGCAATGTCGGCACGTCTTCATTCGCCTTCGGGCTCCTGGTGACGGTGACATTCTAACCAAGATAGATGCCCGGCGCACGTTCTTAGGAGCCTGTCTCGATATTGCCCAGACTGCGGCGAACGATCGCGGCGCATCACTTTCGTTGGCCGTGGCCCCTGTGGCCACGGCACGGCTCGCGCTGAGGCGCGTAGAGGAAGGCCAGGACCTTCCGGTCCGTCCTCGCCGCACCGAAAAGTGCGCCTCCGGGCGGTCCTCGGTCCGCCTCGGAGCTGCGCCACGCTCGCTCGCCTCGTTTCGTGGGCAATATCGAGACAGGCTCCTTGATTCACGCCCCGCCTTGCCGCTCCCGCTGCCATCATTTCCGCTCCTCGAAAAAGGCACCGAGCTCTTCGCGAAGCGCCAGCCGGGCCCGGTGCAGGCGGCTCTTGACCGCGGGAAGAGAAAGCGAAAGCGACTGCGCAATATCCTCGTTGGAAAGCCCTTCGACGTCCTTGAGCAAAAAAACCGCCCGGTAGTCCTCCGGCAACGCTTGAACCGCGGTGTTGATGGCCGCGCCCAGCTCACGCGAGGAGAGCGCCTCGTCCGCCCGTTGCGACCAGTCGTTGTGCGGCGGATCGGCGAGCTCGCCCTCTTCGGTGAACTTCGGCGCCAAGAGCTCGGGCGACGATTCGCCGGCCGTCACGCTGTCGGGCGCACGCTTCCGCCGGCGCAGCCGCATCAACGCGAAGTTGGCGGCGATGCGATGAAGCCAACTCGAGAACTGCGCGTCGCCGCGAAAGCCCGCGAGCTTCTGGTAGGCGTTGAGAAATGTCTCTTGCAAAATCTCCTGTGCGTCCGCCTCCGAGCCCATCATACGCAGCGCCAGTCGATAGACCGCCCGCTGATGCCGGCCGACCAACTGCGCGAACGCCTGACCATCGCCATGCTGGGCAAGCGCTACGAGCGCTTCGTCGCTAGGCGCTGCGGCCGGTTCGGAAAACGTCTCCACAGAGACGCGGACGCTAGCGACCTCTTGTCCCGCTCGCAAGTTTCAGCTCCATCGGGGCAAACGATCGCGGCGCATCTGCGTCGTTGGACCTTGCGGTCCGGTGCTCAGCGTACTGATGTACGCCTTCGCTCCGGTCCTCGGTCCGCCTCGCAGCTACACCACGCTCGCTCGCCCCAAGTTTTTGTAGATGCCGCGCTTTCACCGCCCGCTCCCAGAGGAGCACGCGCCCCAACTCCCGCGCTGGCCGCGCCTGTCGCACGTGCCGGCTGCACAAGCTCGTCGACGGGCATGCCGTGGCAACGCCGCAGAAGCCACACTGCGTCCGCTCGCGATGCTCGTGCCCGCAGGCGTAGAGATGCGCGAAGTTCGCGAAGGCCAGCTCGTCCTCCTGGCCGCCGACAAAGACCCGTTTGGTACAGTGAACCGCGCCGCCGATTCCGTTCATGATTGCCTCCTGAACACACTTATAGCACTGATTTTATGTTCAGGTCAAGTTTTGCACCATACATTCTATGAGAAGGCCGTCATAAGGAGCAGGCATGTCGAAGTATATATTTAATATTGTTCTTATCTCCGCGATTTTCATGAGCGGTTGCCCCAATAGCGGCGCGCGCTGCAACGCAACAGGCGCCTGTGACAGCTCGGGTCAGTGCAAGGGCGGCAGCGGCACCTGCACCACGCCACCCGACGCGGTCTGCATCGACAAGAAGAGCGTCCGCACCTACCAGCAGAACGGCGTCGCCACGACCAGCGGCCGCGCCTACGTTTCGAGCGACGCGCAGTGTCCCTCCTCGTCGTGCGGAACCAGCGAGGCCATCAGCCGGGTGCGGCTCGATCTCTCCAACGATAAGCTCGAGGGTTGGAAAGAATTCGACGCGGTCGGAATCGTTCCGTGATGCGGAAAGTCGCGCTCGCCGTCGCACTCCTGGCCGCGCTCGGTTTCGCGGCCACGCGCCTCGGCGGGCGGGATGGCGCTCCGTCGATTGCCAACCTCGCGACGCCGGCGCTGACGAAGAAACCGCTGCGAGTGCTCTTCCTCGGCAACAGCTTCATCTACGTCAACAACCTGCCGGAGATGATTCGCCATCTTGCCGAGGCTGGCGACGATACGCTCCGCTTCGAAGCGGCTCAGGAGTGCCCCGGCGGCCAAACGTTCGAAGGGCATTGGCAAAGCGGCGCGGCCGAGCGCGTCTTGAAGCAAGGCCACTGGGACTGGGTGGTGCTTCAGGAGCAGAGCCAGCGGCCGTCGTTTACGCGGCATCAGCTCGAGGACGAGATGTATCCGTTTGCGCGCAAACTGCATCAAAGCATCAAGGCCGTCGGCGCGCGCCCGCTATTTTTCCTCTCGTGGGCGCGGCGCAACGGCGATCGCGACAACGTGCCCAACGATTCGTTTGCGGCGATGCAGGAGCGCCTGCGCACGGGGTACGAGACGATCGCGCGCGAGCTCAAGGATCCGGTGGCGCCGATTGGGCTGGCGTGGAAAACCGTGCGCGAGGCGGGTGGCCCGGAGCTCTTTGGCGAAGACGGCGTGCACCCGAACGTGGCCGGGAGTTATCTCGCAGCGTGCGTGCTCTATGCGATGTTCTACGGACACAGCCCGAGCGGAAATGGCTACACGGCGGGGCTGGACATCGCGACCGCGCGGGGCCTGCAGGATGTAGCGATGCGAAGCGTGCGGGACACGCTGCTGATCGGAACGTCGACAGCGCGGTAGCGGCGGCTGATTTCCCACCGCGGCCCGCAGAACTATCGCGAACAAGCGCGACGATCGTTCACCGGATGTCCTGACAAGCGTCGGTGAGCCTGACGAACTTGGCCTTGGACGCCTCCGGGAACCAGCGAATCTCCTCGGCGTACTTCGCGACCAGTTCGTCGAGGTTCGGGTTACGGGCGAGCTGCGCCAGGATCAACGCGTGCATGTTTCGAAAGAGCGGATCCGACTTGTCGAACCGTGGATCTTCGCCATTCATGGCCGCGTCGAGTGACTTGACATTTTGATGCCGGCCCAGAAACGGCAGAATCTCGCCCTCGATCACCGAGGAGAGACTTCTCACCGCCGCGACAATCTCCTCTTCGCTGGCCACCGCAATCTGCTTCTTCGTTTCCTTCGGGAAGAAATAGGCCAGCTGCGTCAGCGTGGTCAGCGACTTGGTCCCCGCGGGCGCCGCAGAAAATTGGTTGTAGATGACCTCGACCTCGTCGAGGCGAATCCCGAACACCAGCGAGAACCGGAACCCGGGATTGTAGTCGATAATGGGCACGAAGATTTTCTGAAGACCGCCGGGGATCGCTCTCACAAACGCTTCATCCTTCTTGCTGGGCTTGAATCCCGGCAAGACCGCGCCCAACTCCCGGTAGAGCAGATCGCGAACCTTATGTGACTTCATTTCTTGCTGCACGCTGGGGCTTCCCTTCGATCGCCGTTACTACCCCAGCACCTTCCCCGGATTCAGCAAATTCTCCGGATCAAACGCCGCCTTCAGCCGCCGCTGCAGCGCCATCACCTCCGCGCCCAGCTCCAGCGGCAAAAACGCCCGCTTGGCAATCCCGACGCCGTGTTCGCCTGTAATCGTCCCGCCCAGCGCAAGTGCGGCGCGCAGCACCTCGTCGATCGCCGCCTGCCCAGCGGCGCGCTCGGCGGCTGAATTGAACAGGAGATTCACGTGCAAGTTCCCATCCCCCGCATGCCCATACGACGCCGTCGCAATCCCGTGCCGCTCGCCGATACGCCGCGCCTCGGCGATCATCTCCACCAGCTTCCCGCGCGGCACCGCCACGTCCTCGGAAATTTTGTGCGGCTTGGCCTCCATCATCGCCACCGAAACCAGCCGCCGCGTCTCCCACATCTGCCGGCGCTGCGCGTCGCTCTGCGCGGCCAGCACCGTAAGCGCACCCGCCGCCGTGCACAGCTCGCCCGCGCGCACGAGCTCGTCCGCCACCTGATCGCCGTTGCCGTCGAACTCGAACAGCAACGCGCCACCCACGCCTTCGGGAAATTTGAACGGCGCTTTCGGAGTCACGAGCCGCATCGAAGCCGCGTCGAACAGCTCGCAGGCACGCGGCAAGTGGCCATCCGCAAAGATATTGAGTACCGCCTGCGCGGCATGCGCCTCACTCGGAAAAAGCGCCAGCCCCGTCTCCACCCGGCGCGGCAGCGGCAAGAGCTGCAGCGTCGCCTCCACCACGATCGCCAGCGTCCCCTCGGAGCCAACAATAAGATGCGTCAAGTCCAGCCCCGCCACGCCTTTGATGCTGCGATGCCCCGTGCGAATCAACTCGCCCGACGGCAGCACCGCCTTCAAGCCCAACACGTAGTCCGCGGTCACGCCATACTTGAGCGCGCGCGGCCCGCCCGCGTTGTGCGCGATGTTGCCGCCGATGGAGCAAGCATTCAGCGAATTGGGATCGGGCGGATAAAAAAGTCCGCGCGCCTCGACGGCGTCCATCAGCGTCTTGAGAATGACGCCCGGCTCGACCACCGCCACGCCGTCCTCGGGCGAAATTTCCAGAATGCGGTTCATTCGCTCGAGCGACAGCACGATGCCGCCCTGCTCCGCCAGCGCCGCACCCGCTTTACCAGTGCCCGCGCCGCGCGGAATGACCGGAACCCGGCGCTCGCGAGAAACGGCCAGCACGGCCTGCACGTCCTCGGCGTGGCGCGCTTGCACGGCGCAGGTCGGCACGAAACGCCCGATGCCCGACTCGTCGTGCGCGTAAGGCGCGAGCGCGTCGGAATCGTCGATCACGTGCGCGCCCACGCCCAGCCTGCTCCGGAGAAAATCCGCGAGCTCGCTCATTTGCCAATCCGTTGCACAAACCGCGCGCGCAACGCCGCGTCCGTCGCCAACGTTCCCACGAAGGCCTCCGCATACGTCTTCGAGCGGTCCTGTTCGTCGCCACGCACCGTCATGCAGAGCTGCTCCGCCTCCAGTGCGCAAGCCGCCCCCGCCGCGCCGAGTCCCGACCCCAGCGCATCAACGATCCCGCGCGCCAAATCTTCCTGCAAAACGAGCCGATGCCCGAGCGCATCCACGAGCTGACCGAGCTGCCCAAATCCAACCACGCGCCCCGCGGGGACGTAGGCCACATGCGCCACGCCTCGATACGGCAGCAAGTGATGCGGACAGATGGCATGGAAACGCAGCCCCGTCACCATGACGAAATCGGCGCTCGTCTCGGCGGGAATCGTCTGCGCCAGCACGGCCGCGGGATCGCGCGCGTAACCGTCGAGGAGGTCCTCGGCCCAGGCGCGCGCCACCCGCTCCGGCGTTTCGGCTTCGGCGGTCACGCCCGCCGCGCGCAAAAACGCCGCCACGGCCTCGGCCATTTTTTTTTGGTCGGCCATCACGGACCTCGGTAAACCACGGCGCAGGCCGACGTTTCGAAGAGGCGCAGCTCGCACAGCCCTGGCAGACGCCCTTTGAGCAGCGGCCACATCCACTGCACGATGCGCTCGGCCGTCGGATTCTCGAGGTAGTCGTTGAAGCAGGTGTGGTCGACCTTTTTCAAAACGGCCTCGTTACAAATATTTTCAATATCGCTGAAGTCGGCCACGAATCCGGTGTGCGCGTCCACTTCTCCGGCCACCGCCACGATGAGCTTGTAGTTGTGCCCATGCATGCGCTGGCAGCGCCCCGGATGATTGGGCAGCTGGTGCGCGGCCGCGAACTCGAACATGACCTCGATTTGCATAGGGAAAAACACCTTAACAAAACTCGATGTCAGGGGGGTGGTGTATGGAAGATGCATGACCCCAATCCTCCTCGGAATCGGGATTTTGGCAGCGGCCTTCGGATTCGTCTGGATGGCGCGCTCCCTCGAGCGAACGCTGCGCGATGAGGCTGCGGGCGGTCGCGCCGAGCTTTCGAATGCGCTCAACGCCTTCGGCAGCAGGCTCTCCACACTGACGGAGTCGAACGAGCAGCGCCTCGAACGACTGCGGACGGTGGTCGACGAGCGGCTGCGCGCCATCCAGGAGGACAACACGCGCCAGCTTGGAGAGATGCGCAAAACGGTCGACGAAAAGTTGCAAAGTGCGCTCGAACGGCGCCTGGGCGAGTCGTTCCGGCTGGTGAGCGAGCGGTTGGAGCAGGTGCACAAAGGGCTCGGCGAAATGCAGGCGCTGGCCACGGGGGTGGGCGATCTGAAACGCGTGCTGACGAATGTAAAAGTCCGCGGCACGTGGGGTGAGGTTCAGCTCGGCGGCCTCCTCGAGCAGGTGTTGGCACCGGAACAATTTGAGCGCAACGTCGCGGTGCGGCCGGGCAGCGCCGAGCGCGTGGAGTTCGCCATCAAATTGCCGGGGCGTGGCGCCACAGAGAGCGCGCCAGTCTGGCTGCCAATCGACGCCAAATTTCCGCAGGAGGACTACCAGCGGCTCGTGGAGGCTAACGATCGCGGCGATTTGCCAGGAGCGGAAATCGCGGCCCGACAGCTCGAGTTGCGCATCCGCGGCTGCGCCAAGGAGCTCTCGGACAAATACGTCTGCCCGCCGCACACCACCGACTTCGGGATTCTCTTTTTGCCGACGGAAGGGCTCTACGCGGAAATCATTCGCCGCACTGGCCTCATCGACCTGCTCCAGCGCGAGTACCGGATCGTGGTGGCCGGCCCGACCACGCTGTGGGCGCTGCTCTCGAGCCTTCAGATGGGATTCAAGACGCTGGCCATTCAGCAGCGATCGTCGGAGGTCTGGGCCGTGCTGGGCGCGGTCAAGATGGAGTTCGGGAAATTCGGCGACGTTTTGGAGAAAGTGCAGAAAAAGTTGCAGGACGCGAGCAACGTCATCGATACGGCGGCGACACGCACGCGGGTAATTCAGCGCAAGCTCCGCGGCGTGGAGGAACAAACGGACCCGGGGGCGCCGCGGCTTGTGGAGGTCGAAGAAGATTTCCCCTCCCTAGCGGGCGAAGGCTAGTGGATCGATTCCAGGTATCAACAAACGTTGACGTTGAGGTGGGCGTTGACGTTGACGTGAGCGGCGACGGCGACGGCGACGTGGCCGCAGCAGTGTCGGACCTGTGTGCAACACGCTCTGGGCTGCTTGAGCTTCCAGAAATTCGACGTGTACCAATGCGCCATCGACGCTCGGCCACGTCGCCGTCGCCGTCAACGCTTACGTCAACGCTCACGTCAACGTCTGTTGATCGTTCTTCAGGAATCGATCCACTAGCTAAGGCGGGGAGAGCGAACCAATGCAGGTGAAGCGCACCCCCGCCCCAGTAGGCCGCCGGGAAGGGGAAGTAAGTCTTACCTTTTCGAATCGTTCCGAGGCCCTGCTCGGCGAGCTGGCCGCGCGGCTCGGCACAACCGAGCGCCATCCGCTGGATCCGGTGGTGATCGCGCTACCGAGCCGCGCCTGGGAGCGCCATATCCGATTCGGTCTGGCGCGGGCCAACGGCATTGCGGCGAATCTCGAAGTTCATCTGCTGAAGAATTTTTTCGGCGCCCTGCTCACTCGACGCGCCTCCGAAAAACAGTTGCCGATTCGGTTGCTGCAGGGAGCGGCGCTGCAAGGATTCCTGTTGACGATTTTGCTCGATGAACAGCTCTTGCAACGATCGGAGCTGACGCCGGTCCGCACATATGTTTGGGCGGATGGTGCAGACAAAGACGCCGCCGATCTGCGACGTGCCCAACTCGCCGCTCAGCTCACGATGCTCTTCGACGGCTACGCTGAGTCGCGCGCGCAAATGCTGGCCGCTTGGCGCGCGGGAGATTTTCACGATCGCTCGGCGACGGAAACGTGGCAGCGGATCCTCTGGCTAGAAATTTTCGGTCCGCGCGGTTTGGCCGCTCGACGTGGGCAAGCGGACGGCGTGCATTGGGCGGATCCGACACAGATTCCCCATCTTCTGCGCCGCAAAGAAATGGCGCTTCCCGAGGAAGTTCACCTCCTCGCGGCCTGCTCGCTTCCACCGAATCAGCTGCGATGTCTCGCCGCGCTGTCGAGTTCCACCCGCGTGCACATCTACGCACTCAATCCGTGCCAGGAATTTTGGGAAGATCTCGACGCCCTCGCCATCGACGCTCCGGCGCTGCACGCCTGGGCTCGGCCCTCGCGCGATACTGTCCGCGCGCTCTCGGAAATCGCCGGCTGGGACGCGGCCTCCGCCTTTCACGACCCACTCGAAGGCGGTCAAAGCCTCTTGCGAAAATGTCAACATGACATTTTGAGGCGTGAGCCACCCACGCGATCGGAAGCAGCAACGCTCGACGGAAGTCTCCAAATCCTGGCCTGCCCCGATGTGCGGCGGGAAGCCGAGACCATCGCTCAGCAGATTTGGGCACTCATCCGTAACGACGAAACGCAACGAGCAGAGGGACGGCCTCCACTGCGGTTTTGCGACATCGCCGTTCTGGTCAACGGTCCAGATCCGTCCGTCGCCCTCGCTCATTTGGCGGCCGCTTTTCACGGGGCGCACGAGCTGCCGTTCGACATCGTCGATGCACCTGGGCCGCGGCACGCCATCGCCCAAGCCGCGCTGGCACTGTTCAAACTCCCGCTGGGAAGCTTCACGCGGCAGGACGTTTTGGCGCTTCTCACCCATCCAGCCCTGCTCGCCCACGCACCCGATGTCGACGCTACCGCGTGGGTCCGACTGTGCGAACAGCTCGGCATCGTCCGCGGTGCCGATCGCGATTCGCTCGCGGGCACCTATGTCGAAGGCGACGTCCTTAGCTTCGACCAGGGCCTTCGGCGGCTCGGCCTGGGCGCTTTTCTCGAGGGAAGTGTCGTTGGTGAAGCGCGACCGTTCGAGATCGACGGCGAGCGCTACATCCCCGAAAAGAGGGGAGCCAGCAGCGCCTCCGCGCTCTTTGCGCGTCTCCTCCGATCGCTCATCGCCGACTGCCAATTCGCAAAGTCGGCGGTGATGCCCATCCGGGAATGGGCCGAGTTTTTCGTGACGTTTCTTCGCGCATACATCGCCGCGCCCAACGAAGACACCGAGCGAGATCTGGCCTCAACGCTGACTGCGCTGCAAAGCATCGCTGACATCGATGTCGATGGCGCGGCGGTGGGCTACCGAACCGCGCTGGAGCTCGCCACTAGCGCGCTCGACGCCACGACGTCTCATGCGGCGCCACCCAATCGCGGCGTGGTCCTCTCGACGATGGCGGCGATGGAATCGATCTCCTTCCGTACCGTTTTCGTCACGGGCTTGGGCGACGGCGTTTTCCCAACGCCCGAACGAACCAGCCACCTGGACCTCGCCGCGCAAGACCGTCTACCCAGCGACGTCACCGCCCGAGAGCGGGACCGCCTTCTGTTCCTAGAAACGCTCCTGAGCGCCCGCGACCAACTCGTTCTCTCGTACGTGGCCCGCGATCCGCTCACCGGCGATGCGCTGCAACCCTCGTCGGTGCTGCTCGAGCTCACGCAGATCGCCGCGCGCTATGGCCTCGCCGAATCGCAGCTCTGTCGAATCATTCCGCCGGATGGCGACGACCTGCCGAACGCACGAGCCGAAGCGCACGCCACGCAACTGCGCGAAAACCACGCGGCTCATTTTGGGCGACCTCCGCAACGGGATCGGCTTCGCCCCGATCTAGCTCCCTCCGACTTCAAGCTGCTCGCAAACTGGCTCAGCCTTCCGCAACTGGAATCCGCGCCACCCGCCGAAGCAAACAACGAAAACAAGCGGCTTTCACTCTCTACTTTGCGCCGTTTTCTCGAGTGCCCTCTGCAAGGCAGTGCGCGGGTTCGCCTCGGCTTGGACCAGGAGGAAGACGACGACCCGCACGCCGTCGCCGACGAACTCTTGGAAACAGCGCCGATCCACGCGATCCCGCTCTTGCGCGCCGCGCTGCTCGACCATCTCGCGCAAGGCCTGCCTTTAGAGGCCTCCTACGAACGCCGCATGGAGCTGCTCACGCTCTCCGGGCGCACGCCCAGCGGACTTTTTTCGAGCGCCGAGCAGTCGAGCCATCTGGAGATCCTCCGCGGTTGGCGCGATCAACTCTTGGCGAGCGGCCTTCGCGGTCCCGTCTCGACGAAGACTTTCCATTTCGGCCAAGCCGATGAGCGCGTTGTGGTGGATCGAATCGAAGACGCGATCCTGCTCGACGTTACGTGCGAGCCCTTTGCGGGTCACCGAAAGGAGATCCGCGTCGAGATCCACGGAAAAACCGATCCGGTCGCACTCGACGTACCGGGATCGCTGCTTCTCCAACATCGTTCGGGAACCAAGGCCGAGAACGAAGTGCGTTTCGATCGCGCGCTGCTTCGCGGCTTCCTCGATCACGTAGCGCTCTCTGCTTCGGGCCTCTTCGCGCGTGAGCACAGTGCGCTCGTCTGCACCGCCCAAGGACCGCTCCGCGCACAACGCTTCGCGCTCATCCCTCAAGCCGAGGCGCGCGACTATCTCGCCGCGCTCACGAGCGACCTGCTCTCCGGCTCGCACGCCTATCTCCTCCCCTGCGAAGCGGTGTTTCGTCAGCGTTGCCAGGGCGGAACGATTGCCGACCGCGTCAGCGCACTCTGGGATTCCGAACGCGTGTCGGCGAGCTCGGTCTACGGTCCCGTGCCCCATCCCGAGCGGCAACCGCCGCCGTCCGAATCTTTCGCGCAAACGCTTATCGCCCGCCGATTCGGTCTCTTTTTTTCCGCGCAACTTTCCGAGGCGAGCAGCTGATGGCCACCTCCCGCTTCCCTCGCCCAGCGATTCTTGACGAGATCCCGCGTGACAAACCCGCCGTCATCGAGGCCTCGGCCGGCACCGGGAAAACCTTCACGCTGGAGCATCTGCTCATCGAGCTGCTCCTCAAGGAAGACGTTTCGATCTCCGAAATCTTGGTGGTGACCTTCACCGAAAAGGCGACCGCCGAGCTGCGGGCCCGTCTACGCGGAAAGTTGCTCGAACTGGCCCAAGAGCCAAGCGGCGTCTCCACCGACGGCCCCGATTGGGACATCGACGATGCTGCCCGGGAAAAAATCCGGCGCGCGATTCAGAATTTCGACACCGCTACCATCTCCACGCTGCACGCCTTTTGTCAGCGCGTCCTGCTGGAGCACGCTTTTGCGCAGCAGCGACCCTTCACGCAAACACAGGTCGATGCACATGAGACGTTCGGCCGCTGCCTCCGTGAAGCGCTGCGCACCGATCTCGCCAGCGATCCAA
>JAHFDP010000008.1:58358-78219 GCA_023248955.1 Deltaproteobacteria bacterium | reverse complement strand
GACAAGCGGTGCAAAGCGCGCCGCAGCTGCCGGGCGAGGTGTTGCTCACGCAGCGGCCGCCGCACGGGTGGTAGCCGTCAAGGCAGGCAAATCCGCAGACGCCCGCGGTGCAGCTGCGTGTAGCGTTGGGAAGGGTCGGACAGACTTTGTTGCAGCCGCCGCAATTGTCGGGATCCGTTCCGCCGGTGACCACGCAGTGGCCATTGCAGTTATCGAGACCTGAATCGCAACTCGGCGCGCAGCGAGAGTTGGAGCAGACCAGGCCTACCGCGCAGGTCGCGTCGTCACAGTGGCCACAGTGCGCGGGATCGCTGTCGGTGCGTGAGCAGACACCGCCGCAGTTGCTGTAGGGCGCGGGGCAGGCACACGTTCCCCCGTTGCACGTTTGCAGGCCACCGCAGCCGGTTCCGCATTGGCCGCAGTTGGCGCGATCGCTTTTCAGATCGATGCAGCTGTCGCCGCAGACAACCCCGCCGTCGCAGCTCGCGGGCGGTATTGCGCTGCTGGTGTTCGGTGCGGTTTCCAGGACCAGCGAACAACCGCCCAAGAGAAACGCAAGCAACAGGCATCGTGTGGGCATTACGGACTCCTCCAGAGCAGGTAGCCCCCGGTGGCCAAGCCGGCCGCGCCCAGCACGTACATCGTGTCGGCGGCATGTGCTTCACTGCGCGCCAACGCGTGATCATCCGGGCTGCCATTGATCCGGCCGCCATTGTCGGAGAGCGCTTTCACGCCAACGGCGACACCGCCCAGCGCACAGAGGGCGCCGACACCAACCGCGGCCCATCCCCAACTTCGCAGGTGCATCGCTCGAGCTAGCGGTGGTGCCGCGGCTTGCACCAGGACGATCTCGGTCGCGGGAGTCGGAAGCGCAGGCGCGGCGATCGGTTGCACCGGCGGAGACAACGTTTCGCCACCCACGGCCGGGAGATCCTCTTCCTTGACCGGCGGCGGAGCGGAAAACGGTGCGGCGACGAGCGGCGGTGCGGGCGGCGGCAAGAGGACCACAACCGGACTGGCTGGCGAGATGATGCGTCGGGCGCCGGGAAGTTGGACAGCGCCACCGAAGCGATCGTCACCCACGATGGTCAACGTCACGGTGTGCGCGCCCGCGGGAATGTCGAGATCGAAAGGCGCGGGCGCGGCGGGCATGCCGGTGGGTGGACCACCCTGCGTATAGCGTTGTCCGGCGAGCGAAAGTGCCTGCGGCTTGAGCCTGCGAACCACGCCACCATCGACGGCTGCTTGAACGCGCGCTTGTGGGAGCGGCCGTTGCGGCTCGTAGTCCTGGAACCAGATCACGCGAAGCGTTCCTGGGCCTTCCAGCGCCAAGGTGAGCGGTAGCCGCGGCTCGACGCGAATCACATCGCCCGCATGAGGGCCGGTGATCTGACCGATCACGCTTGTACTACGAACGTAATACGCGACCGATTGCGGCGGCGGTGCGAGCGCTGATGGCTTGACCGGCGCTTGGGCCAGCGCGGTGGTCGAACAGAGTGTGAGGATCAAAAGTTGTTTCATCGTGGGGGCCTCGATGTCACTGGGTACTACGAATCAGCACGGGGGTTGCAACAGGTTTCACGCCGTGTTTTGCAGAAACATCGCCAACTCAGCTTCGAGGCGAGCGTGGGCTGGATCGGCGAGCGACAAGCGCATCGGTTTTTCAACCGTTCGCGTTACCACGCGCTGCTCCACGAGCCACTCCAGCGCATTTTCCATGGTGGGACGGTTCAGCGCTTCCACGCACTGGAGCCGTCCGGCGAGATAGGCAGCGCGGCCGCGATCCAGCGCGCGGCGCACCCACTCCTTGGCGTCCAAGGGGCCCGGTTCCAAGAGGGCGAGCGCCTCGGCACCGACAAAATAAGTTTCCAAAAATGGTCGCAGAAGTGCGGTCAAAAGTGCACGCCGCTGGACAGCATCGGCGCCCGCGGCCGGCCCAATCTTGCCGTTCGCGGATTCCAAGAGTCCCCACCGTCGCAGGTGCTCCAAATTGGTGTCGACAATTTGCGCGAGCGGAACGCCGACTTCGTAGACGAATTCCAGCTTGAAGAGCCGCGACAACCGCTGCACGCGTTCTTGCAACGCGGTTGCGGAAAGCCACGTTTCGCCAAGGCTGGCGCAGATCAGCGCGGGTGCCACGAAAAAATGGAGGATGGTGTTCTTGTGGTAGTCGAGCGTGAGCCGGTGCTCTTCGGGAACCGCGTAGTAGGTGTCGCCGCCCGCCGTGTTGGCGCGTAAGAGCTCGTCGTGCACGAGTGTGGCCAGCGCGTTTTGCAAGGCCGCGTGAGAATCGCGCAGGAGCTCGTGCGACGGTCGCGCGCCAACGTCGCGTGCCGCCGTCAGGAGAAACGTCAGTCGCGATTCGAGATCGCGTTCCGAGAGGCCGCGCCGCGCGTGTGCAAGCAGCACCATCGCGCACAGTCCCATCGGCGTGAGCGGCGTCGCACGGTTGATGCCGGCCACGATGTTGAGCGCGACACTCCGCACCACCGCACGCTTGCTGTTTTCGTTTCTTGCGTCGCTCGCGACTCCTGGCACCAGTCCGCGCGTCTTGGCCAGCGCCGCCAGCGAAATCGGTTCATCCAGCGAAATGAAAATTTTCCCCAACCGGCGTCGCAGCACGCTTGGAAGCGAGAGCAACCCGCGCACGTCCTCCTTCTTCTTTTCCGCGCCCTGCGCCTCGGCGGCATAGCTTCCCGCCTCGGCGATTCGCTCGTACTGAATCGAAATCGGGACGAACAAAATGTCATCTTTGGCGCCTTCCAGCCAGGCGTCGACCTCCATCGACACCATGCCGTACTTGGGCAGCAGAAGTTTTCCCGTGCGCGAGCGGCCACCCTCGATGAAAAATTCCTGCGTGAGTGAATCGCGCACCATCCGTTTGATGTAGGCGCGCAGCGTGGCCGAGTAGACGCGGTCGCTCTTGAAACTGCGGCGAATGTAGTAGGCGCCGGCGCGACGCAAGAGCCAACCGAGCGGGAAAAACGACAGGTTGTCGCCGGCCGCAATGTGCGGAGCCATCATGCCGCGCGTGAAGAGCGCGTAGGACATGATGAGGTAGTCCACGTGCGATTTGTGGCTTGGGCAGAGCACCACCGGCGCCGTGGCGGCAGCGCGCGTGAGGCGTTCCACGGCGGCTTCGTCGATCTCCACGCCGTTGTAGATGCGGCGAAACACCCACGAGAGGATTCGCGCGATGACGTCAGTCCAAAAGACGGACGGCTTGGCGGCGATTTCGTCCAGGTTCCGCGCGGCTTCGCGCGCCACGGTTCCGTCGGCGAGTCCGCGGGTGCGGGCCTCTTCCGCCAACGCGTTGCGCAGCGTGAGATCGCGCAGCGTCTCTTCGCGCAGGCGGGCGGCGGTGATTTTTGGCGGTCCGGTCACCACGCGCACTTCACGTGCTAGGTGCTGGTAGAGAGCACCGCGCACTTTTCGAGCGAGGCTGGCGTCGCTCGCCGATGTGTCCATTGTGACCACATCCGCCAGATTCACCGGCCGCCCGACTTTGATGAACGCATGGTGACGGTTCAGCAGAAACGCCACGGTGGCCCGCAACGGGCCTGGCTCGTCGGGATCGCCGAAGAGCCGGTCCCACAACGTTGGCTTGATGGCCCCTGCGGGGCGTTGCCAGATGAAGGTGAGTGGCACCAGAAATATCGGACGGGAGAGTGTGCGTTGCTGCGCGCAAAGCTCCGGAAAGGGATCGGTTCCCGCGGGGGCCAGCGCTCCAGTGAGGGTGCGCGGCCGTCGCAGGAAAACCAGCGCGCTCTCGCCGGCGCCGACGGCGCTCGTGATTTCCGTGCGTCGCGGCGATCGGACCTCGCGCGGTCCCCAGAAGAGCCGGTAGAGCGGCCGCCAGATTTTCATGGCCAGGCCGCTCGTCGCGGTTGCGAGTGGCAACGCCAACTTGGTGGCGAGGTGATTCAGAAAAACGAGGTGCAGAAAAAACGACGACCGCATCACGTAGACGACGGTCCCACGCGCAGCGAGCGCGCGGATTTCGTCAGCGCCCGAGCCGGGAAACTGCACGGAATCGAAGAGCGCGCCGAGCACGCGGCGATGCAATGGGCCGTAATGGATCACCGAAGGTTCACCCATAGAGCGGGCAGGATAGAGCAGTTGCGATGGAGTTCGTAGTAACTGCGGTCAGCGACTCCACCCTCCTTGTTCACCGGACTACAGGTTCAAGGTTCCTGCGGCGCCGTTTGCGCCGCCTCCAAATCCTGCTCCGCCCGTGACCGATCCAGAACCAGAGAATCCTGACTTGTCCGTCGAGGTCACGACGATGCGGCCACCGCCACCTCCTCCGGAGCTGCCGCTAACCGAAGCGCTGGACCCCGCGGCACTGAAACTTCCGGCGCCCGTTAGCGTTGAGGCGACTAGGTAAATAGAGCCACCAGCACCGCCACTGCCGTAGGGCGAAGCGGCGCTTGCGTCGGCAGAGATTGCTCCATTGAGCGTTAGCGTTCCGGAAATGGTGAGACGAATCGCACCGCCCCCGTCGCCACCCTTGTTGCCTGCGCCGTTGTCTCCTTGTCCTCCCGATCCGAGGGTGATTGGCGCCGAGGATGATCCGTAAGTCCCACCGGGGTTGTTGGAGCTCTGCCCCGCGCCGCCCGCACCGCCGTGGCCGGCGCCCGATGCATGACTTCCCGTTGAGGCGCCACCGCCGTTTCCTGCGCCGGCACCGCCAACGCCGAAGTTGATGCCGTACCCGCCAACGTAGCCTTGTCCGTTGGCTGTAATCGTGGATGCCGCGGCGACGTTCACATTGGCAGCGATAATGGTTGAACCAACACCGGCCCAGGCAGAGCTAATCTGCGCCGTGGTGTTCTTTCCCTGAAAGGTAACCGTTGAGGTCTGCTGCACCATTAGCGTGTCGCTCAGCGTCAGCGTTGAATTGCCTCCGAGGACGAGCGACGCACCGGGTGCGTCCGCCGCTCCCACCGTCACATTTTTGAGCGATGCGGTGGTGTCTTGCGGATAGCTGAACGAGGTATAGACAGCGAGGCTGTTTCCATTTACCGCGTCGGAATTGTCGAAGAAGCCGACCGTGCCGACCGATCCCCGTGCGCCGCCGCTTGTCCCGAATCCGCCTGACGCCGTTGAAGTTGCGAACCCCGTGAATGAAGCGTTTGTTGTGTAGTAGACGGCAATTCTTCCGCCGCCCCCGCCACCACTGTTCCCGCTGCTATCGGCTACCGAGCCGTTTGCATTGAAGGTTCCTGCTCCGGTTAGCGCACCGAGGGTGACATAGAGAGATCCACCCGCGCCGCCTGAACCGTAAGCGTCAGGCGTACCCCCATTGGCGGTAACCGTTCCATTGAGCGTCAATGTTCCGGTGACAATCAGGCGAATGGCGCCGCCGCCGTTTCCTCCTCTGCGTCCATTGCCGTTGTTGCCCTGGCCTCCCGATCCCAGTGTGATTGGGGCTGTGGCAGACCCATAGATGCCACCTGCACCGTTTCCGCTCACCCCGTTTCCGCCGGCGCCGCCATGACCCGCGCCCGAAGGATTGCTGGCAGCGCTGTTGCCTCCTCCGTCACCAGCGCCCGCGCCGGCCAACGTAAATCCAGACGTGGTGCTCCCGATATAGCCTTGGCCGTCGGCGTTGATCGAGGATCCCGAATCGATCTGAACGTTGGCCGCGTTGATGGTGCAGCCAAGGCCGGCCCAGGTCGAGCCGACCTGCGCGGATCTGTTCTTCGCCTGCAGGGTCAGCGTCGAGTTTTGCTGGACGGTTAGCTTGCCGTTGATGATCACCACAGAATTGCCGCCAACTGTGACCTGTGCACCCGATGCACCCGAGCCTCCGAGGGTCAAATTGTTCAATGTCACCGTGCTGTCTTGCGGATAAACAAACGCCGTATAGACAGCGAGACTGTTCCCATTTACCGCGTCGGAATTGTCGAAGAAGCCGACCGTGCCGACCGATCCCCGTGCGCCGCCGCTTGTCCCGAATCCGCCTGACGCCGTTGAAGTTGCGAACCCCGTGAATGAAGCGTTTGTTGTGTAGTAGACGGCAATTCTTCCGCCGCCCCCGCCACCACTGTTCCCGCTGCTATCGGCTACCGAGCCGTTTGCATTGAAGGTTCCTGCTCCGGTTAGCGCACCGAGGGTGACATAGAGAGATCCACCCGCGCCGCCTGAACCGTAAGCGTCAGGCGTACCCCCATTGGCGGTAACCGTTCCATTGAGCGTCAATGTTCCGGTGACAATCAGGCGAATGGCGCCGCCGCCGTTTCCTCCTCTGCGTCCATTGCCGTTGTTGCCCTGGCCTCCCGATCCCAGTGTGATTGGGGCTGTGGCAGACCCATAGATGCCACCTGCACCGTTTCCGCTCACCCCGTTTCCGCCGGCGCCGCCATGACCCGCGCCCGAAGGATTGCTGGCAGCGCTGTTGCCGCCTCCGTCACCAGCGCCCGCGCCGGCCAACGTAAATCCAGACGTAGTGCTCCCGATATAGCCTTGACCGTCGACATTGAGCGAGGATCCCGAATCGATCTGAACGGTGGCTGCGTTGATGGTGCAGCCAAGTCCAGCCCAGGCCGAGCCGACCTGCGCGGAATTGTTCTTTCCTTGAAGCGTTAATGTCGAGCTCTGCTGCACCGTAAGTTTGCCGTTCAATGTCAGCGTTGAGTTGCCACCGAAGGTGAGCAGCGCGCCAGATGCACCCGATGCGCCGACGGTGATGTTTTTGAAGGTCGCTGTAGTGTCTAGCGGATAAACAAATGCCGTATAGACGGCGAGACTGTTCCCGTTCACCGCGTCGGAGGTGTCGAAGAAGCCGACCGTGCCGAGTGCGCCCGCGCCGCCACCGCTGTTGCCGGCCGCTCCGGAGGCCGTTGACCCGGTGAACCCCGAAAATGAGGAATTCGTTGTGTAATAGACGGCAATTCTTCCGCCGCCCCCGCCACCACTGTTTCCGTTCTATCGGCTGCCGAGCCGTTTGCATTGAAGGTTCCTGCTCCTGTTAGTGTACCGAGGGTGGCGTAGAGAGATCCACCCGCGCCGCCTGAACCATACGCGTCAGGTGTACCCCCATTAGCGCTAACCGTTCCATTGAGCGTCAATGTTCCGGTGACAATCAGGCGAATGGCGCCGCCGCCGTTTCCGCCTCTGCGTCCATTGCCGTTGTTGCCCTGGCCGCCCGATCCCAGTGTGATTGGGGCTGTGGCAGACCCATAGATGCCACCCGCTCCGTTTCCGCTCGCCCCGTTTCCGCCGGCGCCACCATGACCCGCGCCCGAGGGGTTGCCGCTGGAGCTGTTGCCGCCGCCGTCACCCGCGCCTGTACCGGCCAACGAAAATCCGGACGCGGTGCTCCCGACAAAGCCTTGGCCATCGGCGTTGAGCGAGGATCCCGAATCGATCTGAACGTTGGCCGCGTTGATGGTGCCGCCCGCTCCCTGCCATGCTCCGCTGACCTGCACTGCGGCGTTGGCGCTCTGGACGAGCACTTTGGCGTTGCCCGTGACAAGCATCGTATTGCGCACGGTAACCGTGATGGCGTTGGCGAGTCTCAAAGTAGCGCCTTGACTTATTGTCAAGTTTCCGCAGGTCTTATTGGCCGACCAGATCGTGTCGGAGGTCACGACGCAGTCGTCGGTCACTCTGAATATTTGCGGTCCGCTGGTTCCGCCGCCGGGCGCGGGTGTGGTGACCGTGACGCTTGCCGCGATCGGCGACGTCAGATTGGCCGCGGGAACGGCGGCGGTGACTTGCGTCGCGCTCTTGAAGGTGGTCGTCAGCGCAGTGCCATTCCATTGGACGACGGAGGTTGCGACAAAGCCGCTGCCGTTGGCGGTCAAGGTGAGATCGCTCGAGCCCACGATCGCTGATGCGGGCGAAAGCGCGCTGAGCACGGGGACCGCCGGCTGGATGGTGAAGGTCCGAGGCGCGCTGGTGCCACCGCCGGGGGTCGGATTCGTGACGGTGACGCTGGCGGTGCCGGGCGAAGCGAGGTCGCTGTCCGCAATGATCGAGGTGACCTGCGTGGCACTCGTGGTGTTCGTCTTGAGCGCGGTGCCGTTCCAGTCGACCACTGAAGTGGGGACGAAACCGGTACCGGTGACCGTGAGGACGACGCCGATCGATCCGGCAACGGCGGTGGAGGGATCGAGGTTGCCCGAGAGCGTGGGGGCTGGATTATTGATGGTGAACGTCTGCGCCGTGCTGGTTCCGCCGCCGGGCGCCGGGCAAACGACAGTAACGCTACCGGTTCCCGCGGTGGCCAAATCGCCCGCGGGAACGGTCGCCGTAAGCTCTGCGGTGTTGCTGCAATTCGTCGCCAGAGGGGCGCCATTCCAGTCGACGACGCAGGTCGCGACAAAGCCGCTCCCAGTCACGGTTAGCGTGAGGGGACCTGTACCGGCGATGGTCGCCGAGGGAGTGAGCCCGCTTAGCGTCGGCGACGCATTGTTGACCGTGAACGTTTGCGGCGCGCTACTACCGCCCCCGGGCGCCGGATTGGTGACACCGACGCTAGCGGTTCCGGCAACGGCGAGATTGGCGTCCGGAATTTTGGCGATGAGCTGTGTGGCGCTGGTGGAATTGGTGACGAGCGGGGCGCTGTTCCAGGTAACGATGGACGTGCTGACGAAACCGGCCCCGGAAACCGTGAGGGAAATTCCGGTGGCGCCAGCAACGGCTGAGGAGGGATTGATCGTCGCCGAGAGCGTGGGTGCGGGATTGTTGATCGTAAATGTTTGCGGCGCGCTGCTGCCTCCTCCTGGCGCGGGGCTGCTCACCGTGACGTTGGCGAGGCTTGCCGAGGCTAGGTTCGCGTTTGGGACTTTCGCCGTTAGTTCTGCAGCGCTGACGTAAGTCGTGCTTAGCGCCGTCGTGTTCCAGTTGATGACCGATGTGGGAACAAAGCCAGTTCCGCTCACGGTGAGTGTGACATCCTCCGCGCCTGCAATCGCCGACGAAGGTAGGAGAGCCGTGATCGCCGGGACCGGATTTCCCACCGTGAAGCGTTGCCCCTCGCTGGAGCCGCCGCCTGGCGTGGGGCTGGTCGCGGTGATGTTGGCGATGCTCGAAGATGCCAAATCGGTGGCTGGAATCGAGGCGGTAAGTTGGGTAGCGCTCCCATAGATCGTCTTTCGTGGGGCGCCATTCCAATTGACGAGTGTCGCCGAAACGAATCCACTTCCCGTGACGGTCAGCGTCAACGCACCCGCGCCAGCGAAGGTCGAAGAGGGTTCGATGCTCGCCAGCACCGGGGTTGGATTGTTGATGCTGAAGGTCTGCGCCGCGCTCGTGCCGCCTCCGGGGCTGGGGCTCACGACGGTGATGGTGGCGCTGCTTCCCGGCGTCGCCAAATCGTCGGCCGGTATCTTCGCGGTGAGCCTCGTGGCGGCGACGAACGTGGTTTCATGGGCGACGCCGTTCCAATTCACCACCGACGAGCGAACAAAGTCAGCGCCAGTGACCGTTAAGGTAAGCGCAGCCGAGCCCGCGACCGCGGAGGACGGAATGAGGCTGATGGTAATGGGAGTCGGGTTGGTCTGGTGAAGGTTGCCTTCGCGGCAGGCGGCGCTCACGAGGAGGATCACGATAGCCGCAAATCGGAGATGTTTCATGGGCCTCCCGTTCAAGAGAGACGCAATTGTACCGCGAAGTAACGCCGTCTAAGAAACGGACGAAACTACTTTCCCAACAGCGGCCCGCCGCGATCGAAACCGGCCACCGCCGTTCCCGCCGCGCATCCTGGCGTTCCACCGGTTGGGCTTGGCGAATCCACGCGCGAAAGGCGCCTACCGTCGAGATAAGCCGCGCGCCAAGTGGCCAGGAGCGCGGCGCCGCGCTCGGCAACGCCCTTGTTCGGTGTAAGCGCCAGGAGCGCGAAGGGGCCGTCCTCTTCCCCTTCCAGCAGCCGCAAGGACTCTCCGGAGGCACCCGCGAGAACCACCAAAAGGCGCGGCGCGGGATCGGGGTCGCCGGAAAGCGCGGCAACGATCTCCGCCGAAACGCCAGCATCGCTGAGCGTCTCCTGCGCCGCCAACAACGCAGCCTCGCCCGGCGCTAGTCCATGCTGCTCCAGCGCGTGGGTCCGCGTGGCCAGATGGTCGGGCCGCCCGCGCGCTTCCAACAACGCTTGTGCGAGCGCCTCCGAAAACGCCGGGTCGAGGCCGATTTCCATCATACGATAATAATTATAGTAATCGTTCAGTCTGTCATGGCCGGGCTTGACCCGGCCATCCACGAGGATTTCGATGCCCGTGGATGGCCTCCCCGGGCTTGACCCGGGGATCGGCGGCTGACGACTGGTGTGCCGGACTGAACGGATACTAATTATAATCTACTTAACCTTGACGTCCCACTTCGCGCTGCCGTTGGCGGCCACGGTGACCGATCCGGTCTTGGGCGCCGCCTCTTCGTGCCAGGTCATGATCTTGTAGGTTCCCGGCGGAACGTCGCTGATGCTGAACGAGCCGTCCTTGCCGGTCACCGCGAAGTAGGGATTCTCCGCCACGAAGACGCCGCCGCGCATAAACGAGTGCACGTCGCACTTGAGCTTCATGCCGCCGGCCTTGTCCATCTTCTTGGAGAGCATCTTGTCCTTGGTGGGCATGGCGCCGTTGTAAACGGTGCTGCCGCCGAGGAAGACGTGCACGTTGTGCAGAATGGAGTCGCTGTTCTTGAACTGGAGATCAGCGTGCACCGGAATCACTTGCAGGTGGGGCGTGTAGCGGCAGGCCTTCTGGTCGACGATGGGCTTCATGTCGCCGTCGAGTTTTTTTCCGGCCTTGATGTCTGCCAGATAGACAACGACGTTTTCCACGCCGCCATCGCTGGCCACCAGCCACGCTTCGTCGGGTTGCGACGCGCCGCAAACTTTCGGATCTTTGGTGACCGTGAGCTTCTTGGGCGCGGGTACGGCGCCGTCATAACTAACCTTGCCGGTGACGGTTCCGCCGCCGGTGACCGGGCCTTCTTTGTACTCGGCACGGGCGAGGCCAGCGACGAGGAGTGCAGCTGCGAGAGTCAGGGAACGCATGTTTTCTCCTTGGGGTGGGAAGTCGCGCCGGGTTTGCCCCAGAAGCGGCCTTGGTGTCAACCGAGAGGCCAGTTCCCCGAAGTGTCAAATATCTTGCGTTGTCCTCTGGGCAGCTGATATCGAATTGCGATGCACATCCGTCGATTTTTCCCGCTGGCGTGGGCCGTTTTTCTCGTTTTTTCGATCGCGGCGCACGCCGATGCACCGGCTCTTGATCCCGACGTGAACCGCTTGCGGCCGCAGATTTTGGCCATCGAATCCTGTCGCATGCGCGGCGAGCTCGGGAAGTGTCACCTCGAATTCGCGGAGCAGGCCAAGGGCTCGACGGACCCGCTAGCGCAGCTCGTGGTGGCGTGGAGCAATCCCGACGAAGAGACCGCCTGGAGTGAGCTGCGAAAGCTCGCCGACAACGATCCCAACAACGCTTGGCCGCACCTGGGAATGGCCCGCATTTACGATCGCTGGAAGGTGCGCGATCAGGCGTTGCAAGAGCTGACGCGCGCCGCCGCACTGTCGCCTGGCCTCTCCGGAATGGCGGCCTCTTTTCGCTGCGACATCCATCGCCACCTCGAGGATTTTGCCGCTGCTTCCAAGGACGCCGCGGAGGCCATGAACCTCGACGTGAGCGATCCCATGGCGTTGCAATGCGACGGGTTGGCGCACCGCGCGCAAGGCGACGCCAAGGGTGCGATTGAGCAACTCGAACTGGCCGCGGCGGCACAACCAGATCTCTTTGAAACCGCGCTGGCGCTAGCTGAGCTTTACGCGCAAGACGGGGACAGCACGAAGGCGATCGAGCGGTACCAAGCGGTGACCAAGTTGGCGCCGAAATATCGCGACGCGCGTTTGGCGCTCGGCGGGCTCCTCGAGAAAACCGGCGATTTTGCGGGTGCCGCCGCGGAGGATGAACGTGCCTTGGCGCTCTCCAAAGCGAGCGATAAGGCGCTAACCGCGAAGCTGGCGAATCTCTACGGGAAGCTCGGCCGTACCTCGGACGAAGGCTCACAGCTGCGCAAAGTTGCCGCGGCCAATCCGAAAGAGGTGGCGCCGTGGAAACGTCTCGCGGAAATCGATCACGCCCGTGGCGACGAGAGCGCCGAGAACGACGATCTGCAAGCCGTGGTTTCGCGCGATCCCAGCGACGTCGCGGCCTACCAGCGCATCGGCGCCATCGCGCAGAAGCACGGCGACAACCGCGAAGCGATTTCGGCTTACCTTTCCGCGCAGCACGCGGATCCCGCGAGCAAGACGGCGTCCAGCGCGCTCGCGGCGTTGCGCACGAAGCTCTCCATCGCGGACCCGCCCTTTGAAGGCACGCACAATGTCAACAACATCTACCAGCAGGTGTTTGGTTCGCTGAGCAAGGTCTACGCCGCGCGTCGCAAGGAGACGCCCAGGTTGCGCGGTTCACTGAAGATGAAAGTGACGGTGGCCGCCAATGGCCACGCCTCCCGCGTCGAATTGGTCGAGAACAAACTGAACGACGCGACGCTGGAAGAGAACGTCTATTGGAATTTGCGGCTGGCGATTTATCCGTCCGTCGCTAAGAGCTACACCTTCGCTTTCGAGCTGCGGCCTCGGTAAGCTTTTGGTTCAAACCGGCCTAGACGTCCTCGTCGCCGATCGCTTCGCGGCGCTCAAAGGACTTCGCGTTGGGTTGATCTGCAATCCGACGGCCGCGGATTCTCGTTTTCGCCATGTTGCCGATCTGCTAGCGGCCGCGCCGGGCGTGGTTTTGACTGCACTCTTTGGTCCCGAGCATGGCGTGCGCGGGGAAGCACAAGACATGGCCGCCGTGGGCTCCGCGCTCGATCGCCGGACGAGCTTGCCGAGCTATTCACTGTACGGCGACAGCTTCGACTCCTTGGCGCCGCGACCAGAACAGCTCGCTGGCCTCGATGCGCTGGTCTTCGACGTGCAAGACGTCGGCGCGCGCTACTACACGTTCGTCTGGACCATGGCGCTCTGCATGCGCGCGGCCAAAAAAGTTGACTTGACATTTTTCGTATTGGACCGTCCCAACCCACTTGGTGGGCGCACCATCGAAGGACCGCTTTTGCAACCGGGCTACGAAAGTTTCGTCGGGCTGTGCCCAGGCTTTCCGGTGCGGCATGGCTGCACGGCGGGCGAGATCGCGCGGATCGTTAACAGCGAAATCGGCTGCGACCTGCGAGTGATCGCCGCGCAGGGTTGGCGCCGTGACGCGCAGTGGGAATCCACGGGCCTTCCCTGGCTGTGGCCATCGCCCAACATGCCCACCATCGACACCGCGCGTGTCTATCCCGGCATGTGTCTCGTTGAGGGGACGAATCTCTCGGAGGGTCGCGGAACCACGCGGCCGTTTGAAGTCAGCGGTGCGCCGTTTCTCGAACCGAACGCGCTCGCTTCCGCGCTGGAGGCTGAAGCTTTGCCTGGCGTGGCGTTTCGTCCAATCTCCTTTCGACCGACGTTTCACAAACACGCTGGCACGACTTGCGGCGGTGTTTTTCTTCACGTCACCAACCGCGAAACGTTTCGGCCCTTTCGCACCGGCATCGCCTTTCTCCGGGCCGCGCGGCGCCTGGGCGGGGAGCGTTTTTCCTGGCGCACCGAGCGCTATGAATTCGTCGACGACAAGCCGGCCATCGATCTCTTGTGCGGCGGATCGCGTCTGCGCGCGCTGATCGACGCCGATGCGCCACTTGAGGAAATGACAGGTGGCTGGGCGGAGGACGAAGCCGCGTTCGCCGCTCGCCGCGCGCCTTTTTTGCTCGCGGACTATGGTTAGGTGAATGGAAATCGCGCTCTTCGGCGGCAGCTTCAATCCGGTACACCTCGGGCATGTTTTGGTCTGCGCGCAGGTGTTGTCGACCGAGCCGGTGGGAGAAATTTGGATGATGCCGGCGTTCATCCACCCGTTCGGAAAACAGTTGGCGCCGTTCGCGGATCGCGTCGAGATGTGCCGGTTGGCCACGGAACCGTTCAGCGGTCGGGTGCGCGTGTCCGAGGTGGAGCGGGAGCTTAAGGGCGAAGGCCGCACCGTCGACACGCTGGAACATCTGGCGCGGACGATGCCCACGCACCGTTTGGCGCTCATTCTTGGTGCGGATGTTTTGGCGGAGCGCACGCAGTGGAAAGCGTGGGAACGCATCGAACAGTTGGCGCGGGTTATTCCAGTGGGGCGTGCCGGTTACGCCGGACCGGGGCTCGCGCTGCCAGAGGTGTCCTCGACGTTGCTGCGGGAGCGCCTCCAGCGCGGGGAAGACTGCGCGTCGCTAGCGCCGCGCAGCGTGCTGGCGTATGCGGCGGCGCGGGAGTTGTATCAGCATCAATAGTCCCCTCCCCAGCAATGCCCTTCCCAGCATTTCCATTCCAGCATTTCCCTCCCCCTTGACGGGGGAGGGTCAGGGTGGGGGTGCAGGTCAGTCGCACTTGCTTTCGGTTCCCCAGACCCGTCCAGGCCCCGTTTCTTCAGCTGCGCGATCTGCTTGGCCGCATCGTCGCGATGGGTTAGTCCGCTCGTCGAGGCCGCTAGGGCCAAGCAGGCTTCAAGACGTCACCGCCCACGCGGCCAGCGTCTTGCCGGCAAAGTTGATCTTTTGTTCATCGAGCCGGTACGCCCTCGCCACGCGCCGCAGCACGCTCGCGGCCTCGCTCGTCTCAGGCCACGGAACTTTGTTGAGCCAAGCTTCGGCCACGGCCATCGGCAGCCCCAACTCGCCCCCGCGCGCGTAGACCCGCAGGAGGCTCACGCGGTCGGCCGGTTTCAAATTTCGAAAACTGCGCGCGTCGAGTCGGATGCCGAAGTCCTGCTCGTTCAAGTCGCGCAGCTTCAGCTCGATCTTCACAGCGTCGTCGCTCATCTCCCGCAGCGGCGCGGCCTTCTCCCACCAGCCACCGCTGCGTCGCCGAATGTTCCGATCCCACCATCCCGCGCGGTACCCCGTTAGCGAGTCCTTGCCGAAATCGATCGCATCCTCGTTAAGGGCGTACGCGCGCTGAAGCCGCCGCAGAACCTCGGCCGCCTCGGGCGTGACCGGCATGTTGGGTCGTTGAGTCACCCAGTTGATGTCGGTCGCGTCGAGGCGAACCGGCCGGCCGATCTCTGCCGCGCGGGCGAGGAAGCGCAGCTCGGCAAGGACCTCCCTCGGCTCTTTGGCGGTGAAGCGGAACTGCTCGAATGTCGCGCGGGTGATTCCTTTAAAAAAGGGGCGAATCGCCTCGTCGGCCAGATCCAGCTCGGCTCTGCGGCCCCCACGCTGCTGGTCAAAGAGCACCGCTCCGGCCGCACTCGTCCGCTTGCCAACGGGCTTTGCCTCCTCGGCCAGCGACGCGAAATCCGGGTTGTAGTCCCCGAGCGACTCGCCCGCGAATTCGATGAGCCGGTCGTCGAGATGGTAGCCACGCGCGACGCGCTTGAGCAGCGCGGCCGTCTCGCGCGTCTGAGGCCAGTCTACCATGCTGAGCTGCGCCTCCGCGCCGGAGACGTAAAGGCCGTGGAGATTGGCGTGGATTTGCAGCTCCGCCGCCCGCGCGTAGAGCCGAAGCAGCGCCGGACGGGCTTCCAACGCCTGGGCCATCAACATTCTAGGAGAGAAGTCGTGCATCACGCGCCGCTGCATCAGGTCGCGAATCGCCGCGTCGTTGAGCGTGAGATCACCCGAGCGGAGCCGTCCCGCGTCCGCCTGCCGAAAAAATTGAAGGAGGTCGACGTTCGAGCTGCCGAGCTCGCCCGTTCTCTCCGCCGGCAAGATTGCGTCGGACGCGATCCGAGCGGTCGCCCTCGCGACATCGGTTTCGATGAGGCCTCGCCGAAACGTGTTGCGCCGCTCCTCGTGGCTTGGGCGGGCGGTGAGCTTTTTTGTATCTTCACTGGGCCGCAGCCTCTTCGTCTCTGCGCCGCGCCGAGCGGGAACTGCGACGGCGGCGGCAGAAACGAGCAGGAGCGCGAAAGCCGATCGAGCCATATTGTTCCCTCCGAAAATAGCGCGGCGGCGCGCTCTCACGAACGCATTCACTTCGACAACGAAATATTGCCGAAGGTAAGCGACTACTGGTTAAAGCCGTATCTAGTGGCGATCTTCTTCAAGTTCTCCGCGTTGGCAGTCGACACCGGTAACCGCGACGCCCAGAATTGAAGGTCTTCGATCCGGAGGGACGGCACGCTCCGGTGCTCGTTCGCCACATCGCGCACGAACGCCTCGATGTTGTCCCGCTCCAGCGCGCTGAACGGCGCACCGGCGAACCGTGTAAAGCGGCCGGTGTAGCCCGCCGCCTTGAGGAGCCTGCTCAAAACCGCGGCGCCCTCCTCGGACGGCGGCACCTGCAGGTTGACGTCGAGATCGCTGAGAAGATCGCCGAGCCCACCTGCACTGTGGCCCAGCTCCGCATAGCGCGCGAAGAGCCGCAGGACCGCAATCTTCCCGGTCGCCGAGAGGCTCGCGAAATAGTCCCTGTTGAAATAGGGAACGATCTTAAAAATAATTCCGTCGTAACTGCCAAAGTCGCTCCGATCCTGGCCGTCGCGATTTGCGACGCGGAACCAGTCGATCACCCCCTCGTCATCGAGCGCGAGTTCGCCGGGCTGGATTTCCCCACCGTTGCGCAGCCGTTTGACGACAGCGCTGTACCCGCCAATGGGCGGGGAGCCGGTTCCCAGCGGTGCGGCCGCCTCGCGCGGCAGCTTGCCCTGGTCGTAAATGATCGACTGCTTGGACCCCGTTTCCGTAGCCTGTGCGGACTTCTGCCGCTTCGTTAGCACCTCGAGAGAAGTGCCGGCGATCTCGATTTTGGAGGGTTCGAGCCTATACGCCATTGCGACGCGCAGGATCAGCGGGCCCGCTTCTGCCGGCCAGGTAATCCGGTTGAGCATCGCCTCGTTCATCACGGGAAAGGGCGTACCCAGCTCGGCCGCCCGCGCGGCGATGCGCAGATAGGGAATGCGCACCGAAGCGAAGTCGTGAAGAATCTCCTCGACAGCATTCGTCCGCCACACCCCGAGTCCCTTAGCGTAGTCACGCACCATGTCGTCGTTGATGGCGAGAGCCTCCGGGGGCTGTGTCTCCAGCAGGTATCGCCAATGGCCGTCGGTCGGAAGGCCTGTTCCTTTCGAGATCGGTCCAGCCGGCTCGGCGCCCGCGATGGGTGTAATCGTGACCTGTGCAGGATTCTGGGCGCGAGCCGGCTTCTCCTCGGCCTTCGGCACCCCAGAACGTCTGATGGGCTCCCACTTCACCTCGCCCGGCGCAGGCGGCTTCTCGCCACTGTAGTGGGCGCGCGGCTCCGGCGTGGCGGCTGCCTCAAAGGCATGTTCCGGTAACGCCCGCTCGGTCTTGCGACTCTCCGGCGGGGTCTTCTTTCGACTCTCTCCAGAGGCCCGCAGGCTGGCGTAGTCGGCGAGCGACACACCGACCAGGAACTCGATCTTTGAGGGCTCGAGCTCGTAGGCCTTGGCGAGCCTCAGCAGCACCTCGGCCGCCTCGCGCGTGTCCGACCACGGTACGCGGCCAAGCTCCTTCTCCGTCACCTCCATCGCGCGCGGACCCCAGAGCTCGCCGGCACGAGCGATCACCCGCGCGACCGCGAGCTGCGTTTTCGGATGGGCGTCGAAGAGCCAGTTTGATTCGAACCTTCTCGGAAATTGCTCAATGAGCTTTAGGACGCCATCGTCGTTAAGGTCCAGCTTGTCGCCCGGCGGCTTGCTGAGCAACACCACTTCGTTCCAGTAGCGGATGCTAGCTTCCGGCGACATCGCCGAGCGACTGCCAAGCGCGCGCGCTCTCTCCGCGTTAAGCGTGGCTCTCCCCGCCGCGGCTTTCGCACCCGCCGGAAGCGGCGCCGGCCGCTTTTCTACCGCCCGCTCCGCGGATGACCGTGCACGCCCGACTTTCGCTTCTTCGATGCGCGTCAAACTCCGGCGGGTACCCCCAGCGATCGCGGAGCTCTGCGCGGCTGCGACGGCCGCGGCGACTGCAAGGATGCGCTTCATTGCGCCTCCGCCGTCTCCACGGTCTCGTCCTTCTTTTTCTTCTCGCGTTTGCGCTCTTTCTCGATGTCGAAATCGGGCGCCAACCGCGCCATCAGTGCGCGGTAACTCTTCTCCCCGTTTTCCGTATGGGCTGGGTGCTGCCCCTTGCCGGTAAAGAACTTCACCTGCTTGCGCAGCGTCCCGCGGAAGCGGTGGCTCTCCCCCCACAGCTTCCCAAGTTCAACGATCATCCGCTCGTCCAGCTCAGTCGCGGACAACGCCTGCGCCAGAAGTCGCCGATAGTCGCGGTGGCGAACCAGGCCGTTATCCAGCGCCCGATCGATGGTGCGTACGAAGAGCGCGACTAGCGGATTGGGCCCCGCCTCGCGCGTCGGCGCGTCGAAAGCGGCGATCTTGGCCCGCGTGTCGAGGCGTTCTTGCAACCAGTCGGAGAGCACCTGCCCGTTGCGGGAGAAGAAGCCGCTCTCGTTGTCGCCCACGGGCTTCATCTTCTCTTCCGCCTGAGTGAGGCTCGCACTCGTCCTCTGCGGAAAATCTTTCGATTCGCGCCGGAGCCTGCGCTGCTCCGCGCGCTCGGCCTTCTCGGCCGCCAGCCTTTCCGCGGCGAGGCGCTCCTCCTCGGTTCTTTTTTCCTCGAGAAGCCGCTTCTCCTCGGCCGCTCTCTGGCGGGCGAGCCGTCCCTCTTCTCTCTCCCTCTTGCGCTCGACTTCGCGCTCGATCTCCTGGACCTTAGGAGCGACATCCTTTTCGACCTGCGGGTCAGCCTGCACGCCGAGCTCCCGTGTGAGGAATCGGTGCAGCTCCAGGTCGCGCTGCATACGCGCGTAGACCGCGTCCTTGAAGCGCTCGTACTCGGGCCGCGGAATGAGCTCCTCGATCGCATCCTGCCCGAGCGTGTGGTGCGGAAATCGCGAGACGACACCCTCGTACGGCGCGTAGAGGTAGCGGCCGACGTCCGGGAAGGAATCGGTGGCGATATGGTCGACGCCAGACCGGATTCCTTCGGCGTTTACGCTCTGGGTGAACGTGACCTTGGCAATTTTGACCTTCGAGCGGATGGAATTGAGGTATTTGCGCAAGTAGGGCGCGAAGCTGTCGGGTGTCTTGCCGCTGCTGGACTGATCGAGCAAGACGATCGTGCGGTTGCCAAAGAGGACATCCTGGCGGATCTTTTCGTCGGGAATCAGCCGGTGAAAATAGGCGTCGAGCAGCTTGGGCCTAATCTGTTTCGCGGTTTCGACATCATCGCCGGTGATGTTGCTGGCCGGAAAGTTCATGGCCAAATTGCGCCCGCCCAGATTCTCGAGCATGGCGATGAGCGGTGCGGGGTCGCGGCCGGTACCGATGAAGTAGTAGTCCTTGGGGTTGTATTTGCGCAGCAGCGTCTCGATGCCGTTGCGCAAATCCGTGTATTTCCTCAGAGAGACGTGCGCATACCTTGTTCTTTGAAAGTCATCGTCCATCTTAAGATTCACCAGCGCGCGCGTCGAAAGCGGCCGGAGCATTTTGCGCGGTGACAGAGGGCTGTGGAGCTCGACCTGCGACACCTTCTCCTCGATGGCCAGATGCTTGCGCAGACCCGTGGCCTGCTGCTGCTCGACGCTCCTGGCCGCGAGGGCGGTCGCCGCGGAGAGGAGCAGCAACGAAGGGAGAAGAGCGCTGCGGGTTTTGCGGATGTTCAAGGGAGTGTCCCGTTTCTGATCGCTCGGTCGGATGACCGATGCCCCTAAAGCAATGCGTGGACCATTGCGAAGATCCAACAGTTGCACGGGCGCATCGCCAGGCGGCTGTTTACCAACTGAAGGAAAAATGGCGCGCGTATGCTCCATCTGCGGCGTCGACGCTCCACTCAGAAGTGTTGGGCACTGTTCAACGGTGGCCAGGCGCAGGCG
>JAHFDP010000008.1:50708-58258 GCA_023248955.1 Deltaproteobacteria bacterium | reverse complement strand
GACAGTTCTAGTGACTGCTCTGCAAAGGGGAGAGAGAATCCTAGGCCGCGATCGGCAACGTCAGCCGAAACCGCGCGCCACCCGACGGCGCGTTGCTTACCGTCAGCTTCCCGCCGTGCGAGCGTGCGATCTCCTTCGAAATCCAGAGGCCGAACCCGCTGCCTTCCGATCCTTTGGTCGAATAGAGCGGCTCGAAGATCTGCTGCTGAAGCGCCGGTGGCACGCCACGGCCGTTGTCTTCGATCTCGAGAATGGCGCACCCGTGTTCGGAGACGAGCCGAATCATAACTTGCGATTTTGTCAACTCGGCGGTGGCCTGAATAGCGTTGAGCAAGAGGTTCATGAAGACCTGTCCGAGGAGTGTGGGTTGGCCGTTCACGCGGATGCCGCGAGAAAAGTCGCGCCTCACCTCGACGCCACGCAGCTGCGGAGACAGGAGCGTGAGCGTTATCTCCAACTCGTTGGCGAGGTCGATTGGTCGTAGCTCATCATCCGCTAGCCTCGCGCCGTGGCGCATGGCTTCCAGGATGCGTGCCAGTCGCCCAATTCCTGATTGCAAACTGGTGACCGTTTTCTGCGCACGCTCGTCGAGGCAGTAGCGGCTGGCCAAGAGGTCCGCCTCCATGCTGATTTGCGTCAGCGGGTTGGCGAGCTCGTGGGCCAATCCTCCGGCCAGCGTGCCGAGGTTCATCAGACCGGCTCGCCGCGCCGCTTCCGTGCGGGCCAGAAACTCGCGGCGGCGCAGGCCGTCCTGCTCCCACGCCACGACGATGCTGATGGCCGAAGAGCAGAGAAGAAAGGGTCCCATGACCGCCAGAACGCCGAGATCGACGCCGAGCGCCATCAGGGGGAGGAGCGCCGTGGCGATGGTCTGGGCGTGCAGGAACCCGATTTGGCGTGGCGTGAAGGGAATGAGAAGGCCCAGGAGCGCCAGCGGAATCGCCATCGCATACAGGTAAGGGCTGTGCCAATTGCCGGTTGCGAGCACCGCGACCTCGATGACGCCAATCGTGCCGCCGAGCGCAAGCACGGTCCACGCGAACGCGCTTGCTCCCGGCCGCCGCAAATGGCCCGACAGAAAGAGGAGGGCAAAAGCCGCGGTCGCTCGGGCCGCCAGAAGGCCAACCCATTCCGTTGGCGCCAGAAGTCGATCGATGGCGCTAAAGGCGAGCAGGAGCGGCGCACCAAGAAGGCAGGCCCGGGACAGCGCCCGGCGCTGGAGGATAGCCAACTCCTCGGCGTACGTCGGCAGGTGGCTATGGGGGCCACGCAGCGCCTCGAGGCTGTTGTCGAGCGGCGAAAAGGCAACTTCCACAGCACCCCCCGAGTAACGGTCCCGATCGGGAATTTTACATCAGGCCATCGGAGTGTCAAAATGTGAACGTTTGTAGACCCTTGCGCCGGTTGTTTTCTCCCGCCAGCCTTGCTATAGAGCCGCTACATTTTTGGGACGCCGGACTTAAGGCACCTGAAAGTGGGCGCAGTACGGCCCGCTTTTTTTTTGTCATTTTTGCAGCCAATTGGAACGCCATGGGCAGAAAGCAGGACACAGAAACGCGGCTCTTTGGGCTCCTGGAGCCGGTCGTGGTGCGCGAGGGATACGAGCTCGTGGCCATTGAGCTGACCGGCGAGCGGGGGCGCGCGCTCCTGCGGGTTTCTATCGACAAGCCTGGCGGCATTTCGCTGGAAGACTGCAGCGCGGTCTCTCGGGTGGTCGACGCCCTGCTGGAAGTCGAGGATCCGGTCGAGGGCTCCTACGAGTTGGAGGTGAGCTCGCCCGGACTCGAGCGGCCGCTGGTCAAACCAACCGATTTCGAGCGTTTCAAAGGCCGGCGGGTTCGCATCAAGACGTTCGCGCCGTTGCCAGAGTGGGGCAGCCGGAAAGTTTTCGACGGACCACTCCAAGGTTTCGAAAGTGGGAATGTCTTGCTGACGCAGGATGGCAAGCCAGCCCGCATTCCGCAGTCGCAAATCGCCAAAGCGCATCTCGTGTACGAAGGCAGTTAAAAATAAAAAAGAGAAAAGGAAAATCAGATGCCCGCCACCAATCCTCCCGTTCCACAAGTCAGCCTCTCGATGATTCTCGACCAGGTCGCCAAGGACAAAGGCGTCAGCCGCGCCGTTCTCACGAACACGCTCCAGGACGCGATTCAGACCGCCGCCAAGAAGCACTTCGGACAGGACCGCGCCATCGAAGCGGTGTTCAACGAAGAGAAGGGCGTCGTGGAGGTTTTCCAGACGCTGACCGTGGTGGAGCGCGTGCAGCTTGAAGATCCGATCACCTCCGTCAACCAGATCTCCCTCGAGGAAGCGAGCCAGAAGGGCATCGAGGCGGATCTCGGCGACGAGCTGCTCTTTCAGATTTTTTACCGCACCGAAGATGCCGAGGAAGCGCGCGTGCAGGACGAGCGCTACGGCGACATTTTGCGGTTGAAGACCTACCGCCACTCGTTTGGGCGCATCGCGGCACAGACGGCCAAACAGGTCATCTTGCAACGCGTGCGTGACGCCGAGCGCAGCAACGTGTTCGAGGAGTACAAGGACCGCAAGGCGGAGATCGTTACGGGTGTGGCGCGGCGGTTCGAGCGTGGCAACATCATCGTCGACCTGGGCCGTGCCGAGGCGGTGCTGCCGGTGCGCGAGCAGGTGCCGCGGGAGAGCTACCGGGCCGGCGATCGCGTGCAAGCTTATGTGGTGGACGTGCTGCGCGAGTCGAAAGGTCCGCAAATCATTTTGTCAAGAGCGGCCAACGAGCTCGTGAAGAAGCTCTTCGAGATGGAAGTGCCGGAAATTGCCGAAGGCGTGGTGGTGATCGAGGCCGTGGCGCGAGAGCCGGGTGGACGGGCGAAGATCGCCGTGGCCAGCCGTGACGAGGATGTGGATCCGGTCGGTGCTTGCGTTGGCATGAAGGGATCGCGCGTGCAGGCCGTGGTGCAGGAGCTGCGCGGCGAAAAGATCGACATCGTTCCCTGGGACGAGGATCCGGCGAAGTTCGTTTGCAGCGCGTTGCAGCCCGCCGAAGTTTCGCGCGTGCTCATCGACGAGGCCAACCGGGCGATGGAGATCATCGTGCCGGACGATCAGTTGTCCTTGGCCATCGGACGGCGTGGTCAGAATGTGCGGCTGGCCGCGCAGCTGACCGGCTGGAAGCTCGACATCAACAGCGAGACGCGGGTGAAGGAGATGCGCGAGTTTGCCAGCAGCTCCATGACGTCCATTGGTCTTACCGACCCGGCGATCGAGCAGCTCTACCAACATGGTTTCCGCAAGTCGGCGGACATTGCCAACGCTTCGGCTGAGGTGCTGACCCAGATGCCGGGCATCACCGCGGAGAACGTGAAAGAGTTTCAGGAGAAGGCGCGCGAGCAGAGCTGGAAGGACGAGGAAGAGCTCACGCGCATCGACAGTGAGCGTGAAGCGGCGCGGCAGGCCGAGGCGCGGCGTCACCCGAGCGATCTGACGCAGAGTGAGCGGCTTTTGCGCGTGCGCGGCATTTCCGACCGCAACATCGAGCAGCTTTCTTCAGCGGGATACAAGACGGTCGAGGACATTCAGCGCGAGACCGACATGATGAAGCTCGGCGACACCACGGGCCTGGGCGTCAAGAAGGCGCGGCAGGTGAAGACGTCGGTGGAGCACTACTTGGCCGAGGAGGCGCGGCTGAAGAAGGAGCTCGATCAGCAGAAGGCCACGACGGAGCCGGCGAGCAGCGCGGCGGCGGCGCCAGCGGGGGCGTGAGCGATCCCGAGCGGCGCTGTGTCGGGTGCCGAAAGCGGTCGCCGAAAAAGGAGCTGCTGCGGTTCGTGGTTCAGACGGGGCAGGTGGTGGAGGACACGCAGCAGCGGTTACCCGGACGCGGGGCATATTTGTGCACGGCGTGCAGGGGAACGAAACGGAGCGGGTTGGAGCGGGCGTTGCGGAAAGGTCGTCAGGTTGCAGTAGATCGTGAGAGAGACTAGAAACCGCGGTTCCCTTTAGGTTTTGCTAAGGAGTCGTCGCTTGGCGAAGATGCGCGTGTACGAACTGGCCAAGGAGCTAGAGCTCTCGAGCAAGGACATGCTCGATTGGCTCAAGGCCCACGACTATGACGCAAAGAGCGCGTCCTCCTCGGTTGAGGACGATCAGGCCACAGCCGTGAAGGTCGCCATCGCCAACGAGCGCAAGCCCGCCGCGGCGCCCGCGCCGAAGCCGACAGGGTCGGGCGTGGTGCTTCGCCGGAAGAAGACGGCCGAAGGTGAGGCGCCCGCACAGGCCATCGCCGCCCCAGAGCCGACGCCGCCCGTGGTGGAGCCGGTCCCGGATGTAGTCGTCGAGCGTGCGCCTGCGGAGATCGCAGCGCCAGTGGTTGAACCCGTTGTGGCCGCGGCACCTGTTGCGCCCGCTGCCGAAGTTGTCGTCGCGCCGCCCTCTCTTCCAGAGTCAGTGGTGCCCGCGCAGCACGCCGCGCCGATCGCTGCTGCCGGAGCCACGCCTGCCACCCATTCGCATCTGCCTCCGGGCGTGATGCCTGCGGTGGTCGGCGTTGCCCCGCCCAAGCAGGCTCCCTACACGCCGGGCATTCAAGCGGGGCACGTTGCCGCGCAGCCTGGCGTCGATCCGAAAACGCTCAAGCCGACGGCGACGCAGGCCGTGGTTATTTCTCGACCGGCTTTCATCACCAAGCGCGTGACGCCGCTCTCCACCGCGCCGACTTTCCAGCCGCGTCCTCAGCCGCGGGAGCTGCAGGTGGTGCCGGGCGCGCTCGGGGCGGGACGTGAATTCATCGACGTTACCAAGGACAAGAAGGGCAAGCGCGGACCGCGCCTCGACAAGGTCGAGACACTCTCCAAGCAGGATCTCGTCGACCTGGCCCGGCAGCGTGCTTACGTGCCCGTGCACGGGAAGAAAAAGCGGCCCACCAAGAAGGGCAAGAAGACCGAGATCACCGAGATGTCCGCGCACAAAAAAGTTATCTCCATCGAGGAGACCATCACCGTTGCGGAGCTCTCGCAGAAGATGGGCGTGAAGTCGTCCGACCTCATCCGCAAGCTGATGGAAGGCGTAGCGGGCGGCGCTCCGATGATGGCGACGGTGAACAAACCCATCGACATTGAGACGGCGACGCTTCTGGCAACGCCGCATGGCTGGGAAGTGAAAAAGGTTGGATTCGAAGTCGGCGAGTACATCGCCGACGAGGAAGTCGACGAAGCGGCTTTGCAGCCGCGACCGCCAGTGGTGACCATCATGGGTCACGTCGATCACGGCAAGACTTCGCTGCTCGATGCCATTCGCAGTGCGGACGTGGCGACCGGCGAAGCAGGCGGCATCACGCAGCACATCGGCGCCTATTCGGTCTATATTGATCGCGAGAACGTGAAGGGCGACATCACCTTCCTCGATACGCCGGGTCACGAGGCGTTTACGGCGATGCGTGCGCGCGGCGCAAATGCCACCGACATCGCGGTGCTGGTGGTGGGCGCGGATGACGGCGTGCAGCCGCAGACGGTCGAATCGATCAAGCACGCCAAGGTTGCGGGCGTTCCCATCGTGGTTGCGCTCAACAAGTGCGACAAGAAAGAAGCGCAAGCCGATCGCGTGCGGCAGCAGCTGACTGAGCATGGGCTGGTCGACGAGAAGTGGGGCGGCGATACGCTGATGATCGAGGTGTCCGCGCGGCAGAAAACGAACATCGATCTTTTGCTCGAATCGATTCTGTTGCAGGCCGAGGTGCTGGAGCTCAAGGCCAATCCGACGCGCCCCAGCGAGGGCGTCATCATCGAGGCGAAGCTGGAAAAAGGCCGCGGTCCCGTTGCTACGGTGCTCGTGCAAGATGGCACGCTGAAGGTTGGCGATGCGCTCGTGACCGGCACGCACCACGGTCGGATTCGCGCCATGATGAACGACAAGGGCGAGTCGGTGACCGAAGTGCCGCCCGGTTATCCTGTTGAGGTACTCGGACTCTCGGGCGTGCCGCGGGCCGGCGATGTCTACAACATTGTCGAGAGCGAACGCGCGGCCAAGGAAGTGGCGGATCACCGCGCGCTCAAGGCGCGGCAGGCGGATCTTTCCAAATCGAGCAAGATTTCGCTCGAGGATCTTTTCAAGAAGACAGCCGTTGTCACGCAGAAGGATCTGCGGCTCGTCATCAAAGCGGACGTGCAGGGCTCCGCCGAAGCGGTTTCGGCCGCGCTGCAGAAGCTGACCACGCCGAAGGTGAAGGTTACTGTCGTCCATCAGGCGGTGGGCACCATTACCGAGAGCGACGTGAACCTGGCTGCGGCGGCGGGTGGAATGATCGTCGGCTTCGGCGCCAAGCCCGAATCGGGGGCGTTGCAGACGGCGCAGCGCGAAGGCGTGACGGTGCGCATCTACTCGATCATTTACGAGGCGATCGACGACGTGCGGCTGGCGATGGAAAATCTTCTCGAACCGATTATCAAAGAGCGTGTGCTGGGACGCGCCGAAGTGCGGGCTACATTCAATGTCCCCAAGCAGGGAACCATCGCCGGTGCGGCCGTGGTGGACGGCAAGGTTTCGCGCCGCGCCATGATTCGGCTACTGCGCGACAACAAGGCGGTCTTCACGGGCAAGGTGTCGTCGCTGCGGCGGCTCAAGGACGATGTGTCGGAAGTCGACAAGGGGCTCGAGTGCGGTATCGGCATCGAGAACTACACCGACATGAAGCCGGGCGACATCATCGAGGCGTACGAGCTGGAGTCGACGCGGCAGAGCTTGAATTAAGCCGCGATGGTGGTCGGTGTTCTGCGGCTCACGCTCTTGATTCCCGGCGCGCAGTCGCTCAAGGAAAAGCGGCACGCGCTGCACAAAGTGCTCGACTCGGTGCGCGCGCGCTTCAACGTGTCCATGGCCGAAGTGGGTGAGCAGGATTCGTGGCAGCGCGCGGTGGTTGGCGCGGCGTGCATAGCTAATGATCGCGCCTTCGTGAATGAGCAACTCGACAAAGTGGTGTCGGCGGTTGAGCGAACGGCGGTGGTGGACATCATCAACCGCGAGATGGAAATTCAGAATTACAAAGATTTGTATGGAGAGTAATTGATGCGCACTACACACGCTCGTCCCGAACGGGTCGGTCATGCCATTCAGCGCGAGCTGGCCCGCATGCTCACCGAGGGGCTCAAGGATCCGCGCGTCGGATTCGTCACCATCACCGGCGTGAAGCTCTCGCCGGATCTGCGTGAAGCGGTCGTCTACTACTCGTGTTACGGCACGCCAGCCGAACAGCGCGCGACGGCCGCCGGCCTCAATGCAGCGCGCGGCTATTTGCAGCGTGAAGTAGGCCAGACGCAGCAGCTTCGCAACACGCCACGGTTGCGCTTCGTGTACGACGGCTCCGTCGCTGAGGGCGACAAAATCGAGCGGCTGCTAAAGGAAGTTCAGCCGCCGCCGGTTGCGGACCCCGATCTGGACGCGAGCGACGGCAGGAGCGAGCCAGGGGGAAGGAGCACGACGGCTTCGCCGGCGGGCGGTGGGGGACGGGTCCCCCACTCTGGAGACACAGGGGGAAGGAGCACGACGGCTTCGCCGGCGGGCGGTGGGGGACGGGTCCCCCA
>JAHFDP010000008.1:0-50608 GCA_023248955.1 Deltaproteobacteria bacterium | reverse complement strand
CAGGGGGAAGGAGCACGACGGCTTCGCCGGCGGGCGGTGGGGGACGGGTCCCCCACTCTGGAGACACAGGGGGAAGGAGCACGACGGCTTCGCCGGCGGGCGGTGGGGGACGGGTCCCCCACTCCGGAGACACAGGGGGAAGGAGCACGACGGCTTCGCCGGCGGGCGGTGGGGGACGGGTCCCCCACTCCGGAGACGGAAAATGAAGGCGATAAACCGCGGTGTCGCCAACGCGCGTGACTGGAAGCCGGCGGAAAATTTACCACGCGTGATCGACGTGCTCCGCGACGCGCGGCGCGTGCTCATCACCATGCACCGCGGTCCGGATGGCGATGCACTTGGATCGAGTCTTGGGCTGGCCGTGGCGCTGCGTGAAATGGGCCGCGAGGTCGTGCATTACAATCCTGATCAGTTGCCTTACAACCTGCGTTTTCTTCCCGGTTCGGACGCGGTGGTGCGGACCGTTCCCGAAGGATCCTTCGATGCCATGGTGGCTTGCGATTCGGGTGCGCTGCATCGCCTGGGCTCCGATCTTCCGACGGCCGAACGGCGTGGCGTGACCATCAACCTCGATCACCACCTGACCACCGATCCCTTCGGCGACATCAACTACGTCGATCCCGCCGCGGCTGCTGTGGGTGTGCTCGTTTTCAAAATCATCGCCGGACTCGGTCATCCGCTCTCGGCGAATGCGGCCGCCGGCCTGTACGCTTCGATCCTCACCGACACCGGTTGCTTCAAGTACAGCTCCACCGATCCGGAGTGCATGCGCATCAGTGCCGCGCTGCTCGAGGCGGGCGTCGATCCGTGGGAGATGGCGTCGCGCATTTACGAATCGCAGCCGCTGGCGCGCGTGAAGTTGCTGGGCGAAGTGTTGGGCACGCTGGCCACCAGCCCGAGCGGAAAGTTCGCGTCGATTCTGGTTGCGCGCGACATGGTGGCGCGCACGGGACGTACGGATGATCTCACGGATGGCTTCATCAACTTCGCACGCAGCATCGACGGTGTAGAAGTCGCCGCCAGCTTCTCCGAGCCGCTGGACGGAACGGACGCGTGGCGCATCTCGTTTCGATCGCGCGGCACGGTGAACGTCGCGGCGGTGGCGCAGCAGTTTGGCGGTGGCGGTCACCACAACGCGGCGGGCTGCACGGTGAAGGGGGATCTCACGACGGTGCGCGCAGCCATCGGCGCGGCGGTGGATGCAGCGTTGTGAGCGTGGTGACGGTTCGCGACGCGCGCGGCGACGATATTGAAACGATTGTGGCCTTCAACGTCGCGCTGGCGTTGGAAACCGAATCGAAGCATCTCGACCGCGCCACGTTGCGCGCGGGTGTCGAAGCGGTGCTTCGCGATTCATCAAAGGGCTTTTATCTCGTCGCTCAAACGAGCGCTGCCGTTGTCGGACAACTCATGATCACCACCGAGTGGAGCGATTGGCGAAACGCCGATTGGTGGTGGTTGCAATCGGTTTACGTGGAGCCAGCGGCGCGGCGGGACGGTGTCTTTCGCGCGCTGTGGACCGAAGTGGTGGCGCGATCGAAAAGCGCCGGCGTTCGGGGATTGCGGCTCTACGTCGAGAATGAAAACAGCCGCGCACAGGAAACGTATGCGGCACTGGGCATGCGGCGGGCGCGCTACGCGATGTACGAATTGGGCCAGGAGTGAACCGTATTACTTTCGCGATCCAATGTATTGCGTCGCCGTTTCGATTGCGCTCACAATATCGGCTCGAATGAGCAACCGATCCGCTTCGTCAACAATCTTCGCGCGGGCCAGCGCTACTGCGGGCTGGCGCGACAGGCCGCAAAGAATGGCAAGGCAACGATCCTTTTGAAGCCGGGCCAGCGCGCTCTCCAGCGCGACGAGTCCCGTGGCGTCGATGGCTGGTACGTCCTCGAGGCGCAGAATCACTACCTTCGCGCGATCGCCGATCGCGTGAAGTGCGTCCATGGCCCGTGTTGCAGCGCCGAAGAAGAGCGGCCCGTCGATGTCGTAAACGAGCACGCCGTGTGGCAAGGGTCCCGGCGCACCGTGCGGATGTGCTCCCGTTTCCAGAATCTTTGTCTCGGTGAGTGCGGCCATGCGGCGCATGAAGAGCAACGCGGCCAACACAATTCCCACCGATACGGCAATCACCATGTCGAAAATAACCGTTAGACCGAAGCAGGTCAGTAAGACCGCCACGTCGCTGCGTGGGGCGATTTTGAGTGTATGCACGAAATGCTTCGCGTCGGACATGTTCCACGCCACAAGGAGAAGAAGCGCGGCGAGCGAAGCCATCGGCAGGTAGCCGATCAGCGGTGCCAGCACGAGCACGGCGGCGAGCACCGTGAGCGCATGGATCACCGATGCGATCGGAGAGCGGCCGCCCGAGCGAATGTTTGTCGCGGTGCGCGCGATGGCGCCGGTGGCGGGAATGCCGCCGAAGAACGGGCACAGGATATTGCCGACGCCGAGGGCGAGCAGCTCCGCGTCCGGATCATGCCGCGTTCCGGCCATGCCGTCGGAGACCACTGCCGAGAGCAGCGATTCGATTGCGCCAAGCATGGCAATGGCGAACGCGCCGGGAAGGAGCAGGCGTAGCGTGTCGAACGAAAAAGGGAGAGCGATGCCGTCGGCACCAGCGGCAGTCCACGGCAAGATTGGGAGCGGTGGCGTCTGCGGAATTCCGTGGAAGCGAGAGTCGATGGTGGCGATTTGCAGCGACGGATGGAGATGGTGAATGAGCCAAGCCGCAATCGCCGCCAACGGAAGCGCCAGGAGCGGCGCGGGCGGCATGCGGCGAGAGACGCGCGGCAGATAAATCAGCGCAAGAAGCGTGGTGAAGCCGAGGGCGAATTCCAGGACTGAAAACGTGGCGTTTGCTTCGATCATCGCCGCGACCTGCTCCAGAAAATGAGGCGCGGCGTGGGTGAGTTTGAGCCCGAAAAGATCTTTGAGTTGCAGCGTCGCGATGACCGTTCCAATGCCCGCCGTGAAGCCGGTGGTGACGGGATGCGGAATGAATTCGATCAATTTCCCGAGACGAAAAAGTCCCATCGCGGTGAGCAGGACGCCGGCGAGGAGCCCCGACATCAGGAGGCCGCTCATGCCAAATTTGGTATAAATGGGAGCGAGGATGACGATGAATGCTGCGGTGGGGCCGGTCACCTGCGTTCGTGATCCGCCAAGCAGCGCGACGATAGATCCACCGACGATGGCGGTATAGAGCCCGTGTTGCGGTGGCGCGCCAACGGCGATGGCGAGTGCCATGGAGAGCGGTAGAGCGACGACGCCGACAACGAGTCCGGCGAGGATGTCGCGGCGCAAATCGGCGGCGTTGTAGCCTTCGCGGAGGACGGCGCGAAGCGCGGCGGCGGGAAGAGAAGAGAGCGGGACTTCGACGGTTGCGGCGTGAAGACGTGTGCGGGCCATGTTCTCTTAAGGGAAGCGGCGCTCGTTATAACGTGTAGTGAAAAACCCGCGCCGAAATTGGTCCGTTCATCACTTCGCGCACGCGCAAGGGCCGTCGCGTAACCGCTTGTGCCCAAAGACCCGTGGCGAGCACGGTCGCTGTCGCGCCGGGCGAGGTGGCGAAGACTTCGTCGATCTGCCGGTAGAAGCCGAGGACTTGCAGCGGCTGGCCTAAGCGTTCGGCGTAAGGTGGGTTCATCACCAGCGCACCACAGGGATCGAGCGGCGGCATGCGGCGCACATCTTCTTTGCGAACCGTGACGTGGCCTTCGAGCCCAGCGGCGCGGACGTTGGCGCGCGCCGCCGCGACGGCGTCTTCGTTGAAATCGGCGCAGGTCACGGGCGCGGGAAGTTTCGTCAAGGCCAGCGCGTCGGCCTCTTCACAGAGCCGCGTCCAGTCGCTGCGCGAGGTGGCGGCCAGCGCGGGCCAGCGCAGAAAGGCCATCGCGCGGCGGCGGCCTGGCGCCCGGCGTAGCGCAAAGAGCGCGGCTTCGATGGCGATGGTTCCGGATCCAGTGAGTGGATCGTGCAGCGGCCGCTCCCCGACCCAACCCGCGTCGAGCACCAGCGCGGCGGCCAGCGTTTCTTTGAGTGGCGCGGGCGTGGGCGACACACGATAGCCGCGGCGCGAGAGCGCTTCACCCGCGAGATCCAGCGCCAACGAAGCGTGGTTCGAGGAGAGATGAAGCACGACGGAGACATCGGGGTTTTTGGCGTCGACGTCGGGCCGTGCGCCCAGCCGCTCGCGCAGCACGTCGCAGATGGCGTCCTTCACGCGCAGCGCTGCGAAATGGGAATGGGTGATGGCGCTGGATTTGACGGTTGCTTCGACAGCGAATGTCGTTTGCGGGGTGAGGTGATCTTGCCACCCGATGGTGCGCGCGAAAGCGTAGAGCGCGTCGGCGTCGGCGGCATCGCTTTCGGCGAGAGGTAAGAGCACGCGTTGCGCAGTGCGAAGCCAGAGACAAGCGCGTTCTCCGGCAGCCAACGCGCCGACGAAATAGACGCCACCGCGGGCCTGCGCGATTTTCTTGGCGCCGAGTGCACGAAGTTCACCCGCGAGGAGATCCTCGGATCCGCGGCTGCAGGTGGCGAAAAAACGGTAGGCCATTTTTGCGTCAGGCGAAAACGTGACCGCGAACGTGATCGGCCTTTGGCCTTGGCGTTTCTTCGATCACGCCGACATTCACGCTTACGATCACGTTTTCGAATTACCTCTTCTTGAAAAGATCCGCGAACGTTCCCATGCCGTGCTTGCCCGCTGTCACGCTGGGCCGATTTTTCGCGAGATACGCATCCGCTTCATCACGCTCTTCACGTCGCGCCACTTCAGTCACCGAGAGACGCAACCGTCGTCGGTCGTCGATCTCCACGATCACCGCGCGGAGCTTGGCGCCCTTCGGAAAGTGTTTGCGTAAATCCGCTCCCTGCGGCGTGCCGGTTTCCGAAGACGGCACCAAGCCTTGTCCACCGTCGAAGACGACAAAAACACCGTACGATTCCACGCGCTCCACCACGGCGTCGACGGCGTCGCCAATGCGTGGCATCGGTCGCGCTGCCGGTTTCGTCGCGAGCTGCGCGGGTGCTGCTGATGTTTCGCGCGGCGTCTCTCGCGTCTCCGGGACGCCGTCGAGCGCCAACGAAATCCGGCGCGCTTCGACGTCGATGCCCTCGATCCGTACCGCGATCGTCTCGCCCACTTTCGGCGACAAACTTCCGAGCTGCGAGCGGTGCAGCAGTCCATCCATGTTCGACGCGACTTCCACGAACAGCCCGAACGCCGCCGTGCGCACCACTTTGCCCTCGAGCCGTTGCCCATCCGCCAGTGTGCGCATGGCGACGTCCCACGGATCCTCCGCCAGCGCGCGCAGCGAGAGCGCGATGCGATCGTGCCGTTTGCTCTTGTCGCTGGACGTCGGGTCTCCCGCTTCGATCCGAATGACTTCGGCCTGAACCGTTTCGCCGACTTTCACAACTTCCGCAGGATCGAGACCGCGCTGGTATCCGAGCTCGCTCTTGGGAATGAGACCTTCCACGCCGCCGAGATCGACGAACGCACCGAACGGCCGCACGCTGGTCACCGTCGCGGAAAAGACGGCGCCGACCGCGAGCTTTTTTTTCGTCTCCACCGCGCGCTCGCTGCGTTCCGCTTCCAGCAACGCTTTGCGCGACAACACGACGTCGCGCCCGCGCAACTCGGTCACGCGAAAGGCGAGTTTCTTCCCGACAAAGATCGACGGGTCCTCCACGAATCCGAGCGCGATTTGCGACACTGGACAAAAAGCACGTTGTCCGCCGACTTCGACTTCCAACCCGCCAGGATTGACGCCGGTCACTTTGCCGTCGACGGGAAGTCCGCTTGCGCGGGCATCTTCCAGCATGGCGCGCCCGTGCACGCCGCGGCCGAATCCTTTGGAGAGCAGAATGCCCTCGGCGTCCGCGCGAACCACGAACGCTTCGATCGAATCTCCGAGTGCGAGGGTTGGCGCCGCGCCGTCCGCGCCAAGAAATTCGGCGAGCGAGATCATCGCCTCTTGCGCGCCTGGCAGCGTGACGAACGCCATCTCCTTCCCAAGATGAAAAACGGTCCCGCGAATTTTGGCGCCAGGTTTGACCGCGGGCGTGGTGGAGCGCTTGTCCTGCGCGGCAAAGAGCTCAGCGAACGACTCGTTTTCGATCGGCACAGCTTCTTGCGAAGCGAGCGGTGGCGCGGGCGTATCGAGAATTGGCGCCGATACACCGGAGGCCGTACGTGGCGCATCACGCCGAGGTTTGTCGCGACGAGGGCGTTCGTCGCGGCTGGTTCCGGAAGGCGTTCCCGCCATCACGTCGCCGAAAGTTGCCTTCGGTTTTCGCGTCATTCCGAACTGCGGTTTGCCACTGGTTTTGGGAGAGTCTGCCATGCGCGGCTGTCTATCACAGTCCGATGTTCCCGCTCATGCTCTTATGCTAACGTTTCGGCCAATGCCCGCATCCTCTCCGCGCCAAGCCCACGTTCTGCGCGCAGCCCTGGACGCTCTGGCGATTCCCGGTGCGGTGGCCGCGTTCGATCTCGATTCCACGCTACTCGACAACCGTCCGCGGCAAGCGCGAATCATTCGTGAGTTCGGCGCCGCGGCGGGGATTGCGCCTCTGGAAAAGTGCGCACCGGCGCATTTCGACGGTTGGGATTTGCGCATTCCACTTTCGCGTTGCGGTCTCTCCGACGCCGAGGTAACGCGGCATTTTCCGGCGCTGCGCGATTTTTGGCGCGCGCGGTTTTTTACGAGCGACTATTGCGATCTCGACGTGCCCATTCCGGGCGCGCCGATGTTCGTGCAAAGCGTCATCGCCGCGGGTGCGCGCGTCGTTTATCTCACCGGCCGTCACGAACCGATGCGAAACGGCACGCTCTCGAGCCTCGGACGCGGCGGCTTTCCGCTCCCCGATCGCGAGCCGCGCGCGGAGCTGTGGCTCAAGCCCACCTTCGACATTCCCGACGACGCTTGGAAGGAGAGCGCGTTCGAACGGTTGCGCGCGCACGGAACGGTCACCGCCGCGTTCGACAACGAGCCGACGCACGTGAACGGTTATCGCGTGGCGTTTCCCTCGGCGCACGTCGTTCATCTGAAGACCGATCACTCGGGCCGTCCGGTGAATGTGCTGGCGAACATTTCTGCCGTCGAGGATTTCCGGTTGTGATGTTTTCCGAGCGCCGTTCGAGAAAAGTCGTGTTTGCTGCGCTCGGTGTTGTAGCCACTTTTTCTTGCGCCCGCTCGCCGGCCGTTGCTGTTGAACGCATCTCCGTCGACGCCGCTTCGCTTGCTGCGACACCCTCGCTCGGCATTGGCGCCGCCGGTTTCGAGCAGGCCGTATCGCGCGTGCTCAAACAAAGCGGACGTTTTGTCTCGGGCGCGCCGCCAGCCGGCAGCGACATTAATCGGGTGCAAGCGGAGGTGACGTTTGCGCGCGAAAGCCGCATGCGTGGCGAAGGACATGATCGCGATCGAAATCGCGCCGAGGTGGGCGTGGCGCTCGAGTTGGTTCGGCTTCCCGACGGCGACGGCTCGCGCGCCGAGCGCACGCTTGCGGAAGGAACAGGTCAGCATGCCGTGAGCGGTTCGGATCCGGATGCGCACGGCGCTGCTTTTTCCGCCGCGTTGGAGGCCGCGCTGCAAGACGCCACGCAAGGTCTTGCGTTGCAACTCGACGCGTCTGGAAAGCCCGAGGCCGCGCTCATTGCCGATCTCCATGCTTCGGATGCGCGCCGGCGTGGCTACGCCATTCGCGTTTTGGCCGAGCGGCGGCGGCCGGCGGCGCTGGAGCCGCTGCTCAACGATTTAACGAGCGCCAATCCCGACGTGGTGCTCCGAACCATCGGTGCGCTGGTGGCGTTGGGCGATCGTCGCGCGGTGCGGTCGCTGATTCAGCGCTCGGAAAAGCGCGACGCCACGTTCATGGTTCAGGTCGCCTACGCGCTTGGCACGCTCGGTGGCGACGACGCGGAAGCTTATCTTTTTGCGGTGGCCCACGGTGCGGACGATACCGATGTACGGGCCGCGGCACATGAGGCTTTTGAGGAATTGCGCCGCAAGAAATTGGTGGCGGCCCGACCATGACTCGTGCTGCCGCCCTCGTTGTGTGCACTTTGCTGGCATCCTGCATACATGCGCCCGTGGTCGACGCAGGTCCTGTCGGCGGTCCGAATCCGGCAATCTACTACCCGCTCGCGGTCGGCAATCATTGGCGTTACTCAGGTCAGCTCCTCGGAGAAAAGGTCGATCGCGAAGTGACCGTCGTGCGGCGTGAAGGCGCCACATTTATCGACGATGGCGGAGGCCGGTTGGCATTCGACGGCGAAGGTTTGCGCGATCGCGATCGCTATCTCTTGAAAATGCCGCTCGCGCCCGGCGCTACCTGGACCAGCGTGGTCAACGTGCAAGCCATCGAGCACTACCGCGTGGCGCAAATGGGCGTGGACTGCGCGGCTCCGGCTGGCGCATTTCGAGATTGCTTGGTTGTGCAGGCACGCACGCGCATCGATGCAGGCAGCGAGCTGGTGACGGAGTGGACCTATGCACCGGAGGTCGGCATGGTGCGACTGGCGCTGACGAGGGAACTCGCGAACGGTCAAAAAACGCCGCAGGGATCATTGGCGCTGGCGAGCTTTGAAGTGAAGAGTTGCCGATTAATCGGCAGCTCTTCACCCCGACGCGCAATCATGCGCGCGTCGGAGGGTGGGGTGAGCCCGGGGTTCGATCGAGCGCTTCCAGCGCCACCACTCGGGCCGACGGCGCTTCCCGTGAGCGCCGTACATGCGCCGATTCACTCGGCGCAGAGGGGCGGGCGGCGGCCCGATCTTTCAACGGCAAGAGTTGTCGATGGCAATTATCGACAACTCTTGAGTCCACGTTAATGCGAACCATCGGTGTCGGTCTCCTGGGCGTAGGCACCGTCGGCGGTGGCGTGGCGTCGCTGCTGACGCGTCACACAGCGGACATCGAATCACGGCTCGGGGCGCGGCTCTCGGTGGTGCGCGCGGCGGTGCGCGATCTGGCGCGGGTGCGGGTAGGCGAATTGGATCGCACGCTGCTCGTCACCGATGCGCGCCGAGTGATCGACGATCCGCGCGTCGAGATCGTGGTGGAGCTGGTCGGTGGTTTGGAGCCGGCGCGCACCTTGGTGTTGCAAGCGCTGTCGCGAAAAAAAACCGTGGTCACCGCCAACAAAAAACTGCTCGCGGAAGCAGGCGCGGAGCTCTTCGCCGCGGCGAGTGACGCAGGCGTTGATCTTCTCTACGAAGCGGCCGTGTGTGGCGGCATTCCGATCATTCGCACACTGCGCGAAGCGCTTTCGTCGGACCGTGTGCAGAGCATCTTCGGCATCGTCAATGGCACCACGAATTTCATTCTGGGCCGCATGGCGGAAGCAGGCGAATCGTTTGCCACTGCGCTTGGTGAAGCGCAGCGCGCGGGCTTTGCGGAAGCCGATCCAACCGCCGACGTGGATGGTCACGATGCTGCGCAAAAGCTGACGCTGCTCGCAGCGCTGGCGTTCGGCGCACGCGTGTCGCCGTCGATGGTGAGCACCGAAGGCATCGCTCGCCTGGCGCCGATCGATCACGCGGCGGCGCGCGATCTCGGGCTGACGCTGAAACTTCTCGCCATCGCGCGGCGCGAAAATGGAAAGCTCTCGCTTCGCGTGACGCCCGCAATGGTTCCCGCGCAGAGTCTGCTGGCGGGTGTGCGCGGTCCCTTCAACGCGGTGCGGATTTCCTGCGAGGCTTTGGGGCCGCTGTTTCTGCACGGGCAGGGCGCCGGCGCGCTGCCGACGGCAAGCGCGGTGGTCGCTGATCTAATCGAGGCCGCGCGGGCGCTGCTCGGCGGCCACCGGGGCCGTGTTCCGCATCTCGCGGTGCACGCGCCGCAAACGCTCCCGATCGTTCCCGCGGAAGAGACGATCGGCGCGTTCTATTTGCGCTTCACGGTCCTCGACGCACCAGGTGTGCTCGCGCGAATCGCTGGCAGCCTCGGCGCGCGCGGCGTCTCCATCGCTTCGCTCGTTCAGCGCGAACATCTTCCGGCGATCGAAGGCGCGCCTGGCGAGCCGGTCTCCATCGTGATCGTGACCCACGAAGCGCGCGAACGTGATGTGCGCGCGGCCTCCGCGGAAATCGACGCCTTGCCGACGACACAAGCACCCACGCAGATCATTCCCATCGAGCGTGCGCTAGCGGATTGAACAGTCCGGGAGGAGCGTAAACGGTTTTCCACCGCTCCCGCGCAATGGAACGAAGTCCCGTCGGTCGATGGTGACGACTTTCCGCCCCGAGCGATCGGCTAACGCGGCGACCGTTGCGTCGGTGAGCCCGACTGGATATTTGGCGAGAAGTCGCATCGCGAAGCGGAGATCCACGGGCGTCGGCACGACCAGCTCGTAGGCTCCACTCAACAGATCCTCGACGAGCGCAGGCAGCGCGCGTGAAAGTTTTTCGCGCTGGAGTACGTAATCAACTTCGCAGAGCACCAGCGCCGGAACGTAAAGGTGTTCTCGCTTATCGCGGGCGGCTTTCACGACCTCGACAACCGCCCGGTGAAAGCGATCATCTCCATCGATCATGGCCACCAATGCGCCGGTGTCGAGCACGAGACTTATGGCTCGCTCCGCTTTCGCCCCAGCCCCTGCGCGAGAATGCTTTCGACTCGTTGCGACAGATCGGAGCGCCCGCTGTGAACGACACCAGTGGACCTAGGAAGTGGCCGATCGAGCTGACCCGCATAGAGCGCAAGCGCCTCTCGAACCATCGAAGCGGACGATCGGCCGCGCTCCTTGGCTGCCCGCTCGATGGTTTCTAACGATTCGATGTCGAGATAGACGGTCGTTTTTTGCCGTTTCGATGCCATACGTTGTACCATATATTTGCATCTCCCTAGAGTCAATTTTGCCAGCGCCGACCGGCCGAGCGTGCGCAACACCGATTGAAGTCGCGGCCCGGAATCCCTATGTTTCGCCCCCCACACCGCTAAAAAGGAGCTCGCCATGGATCGCAACCTCGCTCTCGAAGTCGTTCGCGTCACCGAAGCCGCCGCGTTGTCGAGCGCGCGTTGGATGGGCCGTGGCGACGAGAAAGCCGCCGACCAAGCCGCTGTGGACGCCATGCGCAAAGCCTTCGACTCGTTGCGCATCCGCGGCACCGTGGTGATTGGCGAAGGCGAACGTGACGAAGCACCCATGCTCTACATCGGCGAAAAAGTTGGCCGTGGCGGCGCCGACGATCCGGGCGTCGACATCGCGCTCGATCCGCTCGAGGGAACCACCATCACGGCGACCGGTGGACAGAACGCGCTCTCGGTGATCGCCATCGCCGAATCTGGAAATTTTCTGCACGCGCCCGACACGTACATGGAGAAGATCGCCGTCGGTCCCGAGGCGAAGGGCGCGATCGATCTCGCCCGGTCACCGACGGAAAACCTGCGGTCCATCGCGGATGCCAAGGGCGTTTACGTCGAAGATCTCACCGTGGTGATCTTGAACCGGCCGCGCCACGAGCGGCTCATCGCCGAGGTGCGCCGCGCGGGTGCGCGCATCAAACTGATCGGCGATGGCGACGTTTCGGCGGCCATCGCCACGTGCAATCCGGCCAGTGGCGTGGACGTGCTGATGGGCATCGGCGGCGCGCCGGAAGGTGTGATCGCCGCCGCCGCGCTGCGCTGTGTAGGCGGCGATTTCATGGGCCGCTTGAAGCCGCGCAACGAGGAGGAGATCGCGCGCGCGACAAAAATGGGCATCAAAGAAATCGAAAAAATCTTCCGCATCGACGAGCTCGCGCAGGGCGACGTCATGTTCGCCGCGACTGGCGTGACGGACGGCGATTACTTGAAGGGCGTGCATTTCTTCGCTGGCGGTGCGACCACCAATTCGGTCGTGATGCGCTCGCGCAGCGGGACGGTTCGCGTGGTGGAAAGCGTGCACCACTTCGAACGCAAGCCGATGTACGGGTAGGATCGCGCATCACAAGAAGGCCACGCCGCCTGTTCGCTAAGCGGCACTGCTCGCCGTTGAACGTCCGCGCCGTTGCGGCCTTCTCGTTCGGCGTGCATTTGCTATTTGTCGATTCCCCTTTTCCTGCGGAGTCCCCATGGCCAAAGTCTCCAAATCGATCGTCGTCAACGCATCGCCCGACAAGGTGATGTCCGTCATCTCCGACTACGCGCACTACTCGGATTTTCTCCCCGAGGTGAAGGGCGTGCAGGTCGGCGCCGTCAGCGGCAACGCGGTGGAAGTCACTTACGACGTCGATCTCAAAATCAAACGCATCAAGTACACGCTGCGCCATCAGAAGGATTCCGAGCTCAAGGCCAGCTGGTCGCTCTTGCGCGGCGAGTTCATGAAAGGCAACGACGGCTCCTGGATGCTGGCGCCGATCGAAGGTGGCGCGAAAACCGAAGCCACCTATGCCATCGAACTCAAGCTGGGCGCGCTCGTGCCGAGTTCCGTGGAGAAGGCGCTCGCGGAAAATTCGCTGCCGAGCCTGCTCGAGAATTTCAAGCGCCGCGTTGAAACCAAAGCGTAACCGACGCCCGACATGCGCGCGACGATCGGCATACTGCTCGGAGCAGTAACCTGGTTGGCGGGTCCGGCCGAAGCTCGTCCGGCCAGTCCGTTTGGAAAAATCGTGACGGTGCAGCACGGGGCGCGGGAGCACGCGTATCGAATCGGTCGCGAGCTCGGCGCTGGTTCGCTGGCCCATGTCTACGAAGGTCGTGACCTAAGCAATGGTCACAGGGTTGCGGTGAAGCTTCTGAACGACGACCTGGTGGCGATGGAAATACCGGACACCTTCGAGCGCGAAGCGGACATCATCTCCAAGGTTCACAATGGCATTCTTCCAAAAAGCTTCGGCGTCGGCACGACGGCGGAGGGCCGCCACGCGCTGGTGATGGAGCTCATCCATGGCAAAGAGCTTGGTCATGAGGGCATGCCGTGGAAGCCGCGATCGGTTCGTCAATCGGTGCGCATCATTCTGAAGGTGCTGCAAGGCGTGCGCGCGTTCGAGCGGGCGGGCCTTTCGCACAACGACCTCCGGCCCCAGAACATTTTGATGCACGGCGAATCGGCCGATTCGGTGAAGGTCATCGACGTGGGGACAGCTGATCCGGAGCCGATCTCTGAGGGCGATTTGTATGCCGTTGGCAAGGACCTCGTCTATTTGCTAACAGGCAATCCGTCGCTGGATGCCGTACCTCGAATCGCCAATCCGCGGCTGCGGGCGGTCGCCGCGAAGGCGCTTGCTCCCGTGCCGGCGAACCGATTTCACAGTGCGCGCGAGATGATGAAGGCGCTGCGCCCCTTTACGTCAATTTGATCTCTGGAATGCTTCATGGTAAACATTCTATAGTGGCGATTCAGAGGTAAAAAAGGACCGTCGGCATATCGTGGGGTAGCAGCGGACGGCGTCGATGCGGCGCTTAAGCCTGCCGGGGAAAGGTCTAACGGGGGTGATGAACGCGGGGCACGCTGCGTGCGCCGCTTAGACACGAAGGAGGCGAGGCCATGCTTGATGCTTTCATCATCGATGAAATCAAGCGTCGCAAGGAGCAACAGGAAGACGAGCGCCCGCGCGCCGAGCTTCCGGTTCCCCAAGAGCCCGATCGCCCCAGCCGCTCCCGCGATGAAGACGAAGAAGAGACCGGTGAGCGCGGCGTAGTGATTATCGATTACGCGGCTGTTTCCGTCGGTGACTATAGAACCTGACGCGCGCGACCGACCGGGATTAATGCCGGGTCGATGACTTCAACAACCTCTCGATTATCTCGTAGCCGCACGGAGGCTTCTGTGCGACAGTCATTCTCTGTGCGGCAGTCAACATTCACGCTTTTTCTTGGAAAGGGCCTCGCCCCCGATGAAAAAGAACTACGTCCTCGACACCAACGTCCTGCTTCACGACCCCCGCGCCATTTACCAATTCGAGGATAACGACGTTGTCATCCCGATCTACGTGATCGAAGAGATCGACAATTTCAAGCGCGACCTGTCCGAGCTTGGGCGCAACGCGCGGCAGGTGTCGCGCACGCTCGATGCGCTTCGCCACACCGGGTCGCTGACCGAGGGCGTGCAGATCGCCGACGAGGCGGGCAACAAGCTTGGGCGGCTGCGGGTGATGTTTACGCAGAAGGAGATGCCGCGCGAGTTTGCCAACTCGCATCTGACCGACAACCGAATTCTGGCAACCGCCATGGATCTAAAAGAGCGCGAGCCGGCGGTGCGCTGCATCTTCGTCACCAAAGACACCAACCTGCGCATTCGCTCGGAGGCGGTGGGGCTTCGCTCGGAAGATTACGAGGCCGACAAACAGGAGACGGACGAGCTCTACCAGGGTACGCGAGAGATTGATTTCGACCGCGCGCAGATCGACGCTTTCTATAAAGACGGCGAGCTGGCGGCGGAGATGCCGGCGGGCCATCCTCCCAATGAGTACGTGCTGCTGCGCGATCGCGAGAGCCCAACCCATACGGCGCTGGGCCGCTACAACGCCGCCAAGCAGCGCATCGTGCCGCTCATCAAGACGATGAAGGAAGGTGTTTGGGGCATTCGGCCGCGCAACAAAGAGCAGGCTTTCGCACTTGATCTTTTGTTGAGTGACGACATCAAGCTCGTGACCATCGTTGGCAAGGCGGGCACGGGCAAGACGCTCATGGCCATCGCGGCCGGTCTCCACAAGACGATGGAGGAGCAGATTTTCCACAAGGTGCTCGTCTCGCGGCCCATCTTTCCGCTGGGGCGCGACATCGGCTACCTGCCGGGTGATCTCGAGGAAAAACTGTCGCCATGGATGCAGCCCATCTTCGACAACGTCGAGCTGCTAATGGGATTGTCGCGCGCGGATAAGAAGGCGGGGCGCAGTTACAAAGAGCTGATGGACATGGGCATCATCGCTATCGAGCCGCTGACCTACATCCGCGGCCGCAGCATTCCGAACCAGTACATCATCGTGGATGAAGCGCAGAACCTGACGCCGCACGAGGTGAAGACCATCATCACGCGCGTCGGCGACAACACGAAAATTGTGCTGACCGGCGACCCGTACCAGATTGACAATCCCTACGTGGATGCGACCAATAACGGCCTTGTTCACGTCGTTAACAAGTTCAAAGGCGAACGGCTGGCGGGTCACATTGCCTTGAACAAAGGCGAGCGCAGCGCCTTGGCCGAGCTGGCGGCGAACATTCTCTGACGATTTACAGATTTACATCCGAGAGGATACGCGCCGTAAATAACTTGTTTTGCAGCGGTTTTACGTAAACTACCGCTTGACTGGCGGGTTGCCTGGGTTAGAATGGGGAGACAATGCGCAACCCCGTTCCAAACGCTACGCCCCGCCAGGTTGTGCGACGCCTGGAGGCCGTTACGCCAATGCCCGAGCGCGCCCTCGTTGAATTGACCGGCCGTTCCCCTGGGTCGCGGTTTGACTTGGATGAGCATGAGATCGTCCTAGGCAGCGCGCCGCGGGCGGACGTTCGGCTGGATGACCCGGCCGTCGATGCGCGTCACGCTGCGCTTGTTCCGCGCGAAGGCGGCATCGTGGTGAAGGACCTCGGCAGCAAGCGTGGCACCTTCGTCAATGAGCGCCGCATCGACGAATACGCACTGCGCGATGGCGATCTGCTGCAGGTCGGTCAGCATCTTTTTCGATTTCTCGCGGGCGGCCACTTGGAGCTGGCCATTCGCGAAGAAGTGTTTCGGCTGGCGATTCGCGATCCTCTGACGGGGCTGGCCTCGGCCAATGTTTTCCATGAAGCGTTGATGCGCGAAGTTGGCCGGCACGGCGCGCAGCCCATTGCGCTGGTGCTTTTTGACGTCGATCACATGCGCGATCTGGCGCAGCGGCACGGCGCGCTGGCAGGCGATTTGGTTCTCAAGCAGGTCGGTCAGGTGCTGCGCGATCTGGCCGCCGACGGAAAAGACCGCTGGCCGCCGCTTCGACCCGATCTCTACGCGCGCTCGCGGGGCGATCGTTTTGCCGCCGCCTTCATCGGTGCTGGCGAGACTGCGGCACGCGCGTTTGCGGACGCGGTCCGCAGCTCGATCAAGGCTAGCCGCATCACCTACGAGGGAAAACTTCTGACCGTGACGTTGTCCGCGGGAGTCGCTTCGGCCGGACCGCGCGACGATGGTGATGCGTTGATCGCTCGAGCAGCCGCGAAGTTGCGCGGCGCTAAACTGGCCGGGCGCGATCGCGTCTTGTAAAAATTCTGTACACTTAAGCCGCATGTCGCGCATCCACGTTCTCTCTCCCGACATCGCCAATCAAATTGCTGCCGGCGAGGTCGTCGAGCGCCCCGCCTCGTTGGTGAAGGAGCTCGTCGAGAACGCGCTCGACGCGGGCGCGCGGACGATCGCGATCGATCTCACCGAGGGCGGACGCGATCGGGTTCGTGTTGCCGACGACGGTTGCGGCATGTCGGCCGAGGACGCGCGTCTCGCCTTTGCGCCGCATGCCACGAGCAAACTCACCAATGCCGAGGGGCTCACGGCGATCGCCACGTTCGGTTTTCGTGGGGAGGCCCTCTCCAGCATCGCTAGCGTGGCGCGGGTCTCGTTGCTTACGGCGGAGCGCGACCACGCCGAGGGAACGCGTGTGGAGCTCGAAGCGGGCGCGGTGCTGGTCGCCGAGCCGGCTGGCGCGCCTTCGGGAACGGTCGTGGAAGTCCGCGATCTTTTTTTCAATACGCCGGCGCGCCGAAAATTTTTGCGCAAAGCGGAGACGGAATCCGCGCATGTACAGGATGTGGTGGTGCGCCTGGCGCTGGCGCATCCGGACGTCGCGTTCACGCTGCGGGAAGAAGGGCGCGTCCTTTTGCAAGCGCCGGCCGGCGATCGGCGCGCGCGCATTGCGGCGGCCCTGGGCCGCGAGGTGGAGCGTTTTCTCGTTCCGGTGGAGCACGCGCGTGGCGACATGCGCATCGATGGATTCTGCGTGACGCCCGATTATTCAGCGGGAAGTGCGCGGTCGATTTTTCTCTTCGTCAATCGTCGCAACGTTCGCGATCGCGCGCTGCTGCACGCGGTGAATCGCGCCTATGCCGATCTGCTGCCGCTTGGACGCAGCGGCGCGGCAGTGTTGTTTCTCGAGGTGCCGCTCGATCGCGTGGACGTCAACGTGCATCCGCAGAAGACCGAAGTGCGGTTCGCCGAGGCCCGCGCCGCGTATGACATTGTACTCGAAAGTATTACGCGGGCGCTTTCACGTGTAGCACCGACACCCCTCACGCCCGAGGCCGTTGCGCGGTCGCGCGTGTCAGAGGTGATGGCGCAATACGGCGGGAAGCCAGCGTCGGAACCTTTCGCGTACAACGGGCCAAGTGGTGTCACGCACGCCGCTGGCAACGACGCGCAGCCGCTGCTTCAGCTCGAAAAGCCGCGCGGCTTTTTCGGGAGCCTGCGCTTTCTCGGCCAGCTCGATCGCACTTACCTCGTCTGCGAAAATGTTGGCGGACTCGTTCTGATCGATCAGCATGCCGCGCACGAGCGGCAGCGTTTCGAAGCAATCAGCAGCGCTGATCGTGCTGCGTCAGCCGAATCGCAGCGGCTTCTGGTGCCGCGCACGCTGGAGCTGGGCCAAGCGGCAGCGGCGGCCGTTCTCGCGCATGGCGAAGATTTGGCGGCGCTCGGATTCGAGCTCGAAGGATTCGGTGGTGGGACCTTGGCTGTCACGGCTGTTCCGCCAACGCTGGCCGGCCGCGATGTGGCCGAGCTGTTTGGCGAGCTGGGTCAGGAGCTCTTGAGCCTTGGGCGATCGGGTGCGGCCGAGGCAACGCGGCGGATGTTACTCGCCACGGTGGCTTGCCATTCCAGCGTCCGCGCCGGGGAAACCCTGACGCCGGAAGAGGCGCGGGCGCTGCTCGCCACACTCGATGGCGTCGATCGCGCCGCACGTTGTCCGCATGGCCGTCCGGTGGTTTTTGAAATGGCGCAGGGCGAGCTCGAGCGAGAATTCGGACGTGACTACAAGTCGACGAGGCGCCGCGTCGAGACCTGATGTTATTGTAGAAAAAATGCGCGCGCTCACCGCTGCTGTTCTGCTCGCCGGTTGCGCGCATTTTTCGCGATCGGATCAGCCCGCGGCCATTTTGACCGACACGCAGCTTGGCTACGCGCTAACGCTTTCGCCGTCGCAGGCCTGGGCCATCAACTCCGCAACGGGGCGCGCGGTGAGCGCGGCGGGCGTGGAAGTCCGCGTGGGAATGTTGCACCGCGGCCAGCCCAGCACGGCACTCGCGTGTCGCGCGGCCGCGCACGAATTCATTGCCAAGACCGGCGCGCCGGAGCCGACCGATCAGGGGCTGCAAGCGCCGTGGACATTCACGTTGCATCCGCCAAACGGCGATACGGTGCGTGTGCTGTGGGCATTCTGGCCGAGCGGGGCGGACTGTCTCCTCCTCGAGGTAACCGGGCCGGAAACCGCCGCCCAGAAGGCGTTTGGCGACGCGCTGGATTCGTTCCGCGTCTTGCCGCGCGATCCGAACGTGCAACGGGAAATGGATCTCGAGGCCGCGGTGAAGTTGCTCACCACTGGCGATTACGCGGCCGCACTCGAGCGTTTCGAGGGACTGATCGCTTCGATCTCGGATGTAGCACTGTTGCAATACGGGGCTTTGATGAGCGCTTACGCCCTCGGGCCGAATGCGTTTGCACGCGCACTCGCGCACGGGCAGGCAGCGCTGGCGATTCGTGGCAACGGCGCGCTCTCGGCCGACCATCGGCGGCGGGCGCTGGAGACCGTCGGCATTTTGGAGCTGTCGATGGAGCACGCCGAGCGTGCGCTGGTTCCGCTTTCCGAGCTGGTGGTGCGGGCGCCGCGTTTCGCGGAGGGGCACTACAACTACGCTTGTGCGCTCTCGCTCAGCGGTCATGTCGACGCCGCGCTGAAAGAGCTGGGACAAGCCCTGGCACTGGATCCAGCGCTCGCGGCACACGCCAAGAACGATCGCGATTTCGCTCCATTGGCCGGGCCGCACTTTGATGTCCTGATGCACGGCGTGTCCGCGGCGCCGTCCGACGCAGAGGAGGATCCATGAACGCGTTGGTCGGCGTTCTCTTGCTTTCCAGCGCGGCGGTCGTCGAGCCTGCCGGGCCGCGCACGCCGATTGCGCATGAGGGCAGCGTCACGATTTTGGCGGGCGTGCGCACGGTCCCGCAGGGCGCCTTCGCCGCGGGCGTAACGGATCGGGCCAAGGTGCCGTTCGGCTTCGACGCGCAGTTTGGTTACCAGTGGGACGACCATCTGGCCGTGGCCTTGGACGCCACCTACGGACGCGACCGCTACGACCTGGCCGGATTCACCAGGCTCACCGTCGACGCGGTCACCGTGGGATTTCTCCTGCTGGGAACAACGCGTCTGGCGCGAACGTTTTCGCTTTACGGTGGGCTGGGCGGCGTGCACAACGTCACGGCCTTCAAATCCACCGGCGCGCAGGAGGCGTACAGCGAAGGATCGACGGAAGCGGGGTTGCTTTGCATTGGAGCGCGTTGGGCACTCGGTCGCCGTTTCGGGGTGCAGCTCGAGGATCGCTACACACTGGCCTATGCCGATTCTGGGGGGCAAGGTGTCGTGAATGTCGGTGGCAACTTGGCCGCGCTTGGTTTTTGGATTTCCATCCCGCCGGAGCAGGCGTTTGAAAATCATTAAAGATATTATTTTGGAGATATTAAATTGGAAATCGATAAGCAGCTCGAAGATCTGAAAAAAGAAATTATCGAGGCACGTAACCTCGTCATCAAGTCCGACAACCAGATCAAGAACCTCTATGCCGAGCTCAAGCTCGTCAGCAGGAAGCAGGAGGGCTTCGAGCGGCAGCACCTGATCACGGGATTGTCCGCGCTGCTCCTGGTCGCAGCGCTCTGTGCGGGTGGCGCGGTATTCTACGCGACGAGCGAACGGGCGGCGGCACGGGCCGAAGCAGGCGCCGATGCGGCAAAAGCGCGCGACTTGGTCGCGCAGGTCAAGCAGCTTACCGACGATCGCGATGCGCGCCGGCAGGCCTCCGATCGTGCCGCCAAGATTTTTGCGGAGCTCTCGGAGAAAGAGGGCCCGGCGCGCTCCGCTGCGGTGCAGCAGGCGGCCAAGGCAGAGCGTACGCTGTTGTCCACGCTGGAGGCCCGCGCGCTGGACGATAAGATCGTGGCGCTGCGTGCGGAGGTGGCGTCGGCTGCATTGGAACGGGGAAGGGTGGCCTTTCGTCATCAGGAGATGCCCGCGGCCGCCGAATCGCTGCAGCGTTACCTCGACACCACGACCGGCGAGCCGGAGTCGTCGACGTTTTTTGCATTGGGAGACGCGCGGTTTGTGATGAAGGATTTCGCGGGCGCGGTGACGCCGCTCGAGCGATTCGTCAAGAGCCCGCCGGGCACCAAGAATGTGGATTACGCGACGTACATTCTCGGTCAGGCCTACGAGCAGCTTGGGAATGGTGCGAAGGCCGTGGAGATTTATCGCAACGGATCGGCGACGTTTTCGGCGAGCCAATTTGCGCCGCTGATGCGCGCGAGGATTCGCAAAGTCCAGCAGAGCACGGTGACGCCGGATGCGGGTACGGCGCCAGGGCGGTGATGATTTCCTTTCCCCTTAAAGGGGGAGGGAAAAGGGGACTTACCGCTTTTCCGCGCCCGCCGCCGTGCGCGCTCCCGCCAGCTTTCGTCGCACCGTCGCCGCGAGCATTCGCCCATCTTCCCCACAGCGCGCCAAGTGTCCGCGAAGCTCTTGCAGCCCTTCAATGGCTTGGTCCCACTCTGGCGTGCGCGCTTTTTCGCAACGCGAAGTTACCCGGGCCAACTCGTCATCCCAGCGGTGTTCCCAGAGGTCTAACTCGCGCTCGGCGACTTCGGTGTCGCCGACCGGAAGCGCGGGATTGCCGCCGAGCCGTGACGACAGTTCGCGGAAAAGTCGGTCCGCGTCTTCTACGCACACGCGCGGCGGGGCATTTTCTTCAGCCATCGAGGGGCGGGCGTAAAGATCGAGCATCACGCCGCGCACAAGCAGCACGCAAACGAGCGCGGTCAAGAGTCCGTGGGCGACGTAGAAACCCATCCGATACGGGCGAAACACGAGCGGACGAGACACGCCTATTTTCCGATGCTCGGCACGATTGCCGCGTAGTGTCCCTGAGCGTCAGCCACCGTGCGCGCCACCAGTGTCGAGCGCGTCCGGTCGGACGAGAGAATGTAAAAGTCGATGGTGGCACCTGCTAGTGCGGCATCATCCTTGCCGGCGGCGTTTTCTCCACTTACCGTGCCGTGAATCTGTGCCGCTGCGGGAAGGGTCAAGTTCGACAGCCGCGGGCCGCTCTTCGAAACGCCGATCACCAGCCTCGGCGCCGCGCTGTCGGACGGCGGATCCACCGACACCACGTAGTCGCCCGGATCGAGCGCTACTGTAAAAGCGCCCCCGTCGTCGGTCACCGCTTGGTAGGTGCGACGCGGTACCAAATTATCGGCCTGCCGCTCGGCCGTAACCACTGCGCCGGCCACGCTATTTCCGTCGGCATCGAAGACGTGCGTGGGACCGATGGACTGGCGCGGTGGGCAGGAAATATCGAGGGTGGTGGTCCCCGCTTGGAGCTGCATCTCTAGCGGTTGCACCAGCATCTGCGACGAAGCGTGCGGCGGTGGCAGCGCGGTAATATCGTAAGTTCCCAGCGGCAACACGAGGCTGTAGAGGCCCACCGCATCCGTGACCGCGAATCCCGACCAGTGCCATTTGTGAATCGCCGCTGTCGCAACACGGACCTCCGCGCTGGGAATCGGATTTCCATCGGCATCATGGACGCGTCCGGTGAGCGTGGTGGCTGCGCCAAAAGCGCCAACATCTTGATCGACGGACACCGGGTTTTTCGCGGACCAACTGGGATCGACTGGTACGATTTCGCTGTCGGCGAAGGTGGGCAACAACGGAGCTTTTGGCGATGCGGCGACGCGAAGCCGGAACGGCGGCGGATTTTCCGGGAGCAGCATGCGCGAAAATTTCCCCGCGCCATCCGTGACGATGGCCTGGGCCAATGGCGCACGCGTAAGGTCATCCACGGCGATCACCGATGCGAAGGCCACCGGAACGCCGAGCGCAACAACTGTTCCCGAGAGCCGCCAGATCGCATCGTCCCCCGGCAGAGGGATTTGCAGATTGGTGCCGCTTGCAGTGATCGTGATCGCCACTTCGGATTGGGTTGGCTCGCCGTTGGGCGGTAGGAGTGTCACCGCATAGCGTCCGGGCGATACCAGCAGATCGAAAGCGCCCGTGCTGGCCGCGGTGCGTCCCTGAAACGTGAGCGGTAACCGATCCGGGAGTAGAGCGGGATCTTGCGCGAGCACGATCTCTACGTCGGAGAGGGGCATCGGGGCCACGCCTCCGCGTAGGACGGAGCCTTGCACATGCGTGGGAGGGAGCACTTCAAAGTCGAGCACGCCGGAGGAGGGAAACGTCCGGTTGGGAAAGTCCGTCACTTTGTAACGACCGCCTCCGGGCGTTACTTCGACTTGGAGCGGTGGCGCGGTGCCCGTAGCAATGCAGTTGCTCTCGAAGCAGATGAGGTTTTTCCGGCCACAATCGGCACTGCTCCCGCAGGGCGCGTGCCCAAGGCGGGAGGTCATTTTGGCGGCGCACGCAGCGGTGAAAAGACCGGCGCAGAGACCTAGCCACACATTCCCTGAAGCCATCCTGATCATGGTGCTGCTCCCACGCCGCATTCTGACCCGCTCGTGACATTGATGACCCAACGAAACGACACGGCGTCGTCAGGAATCAGAAGGGCGCGTGTCCCCGGAAACTTGGGATCCCACGCATTTTCGTGCGCAAGGATTAGCTCGACGACATGGGTGGCTCCCGCCACGTTTCCGAGGAGACCAACGTCGATGTCGAACGTCGGTCCGTTGCGCTCGATGGCCAGCGGATCATGCGACCCTGGAAGTGTATTGAAATGGCGCGGCGCCGCGACAGCGCTGTTGTTGTCCACGTAGTCGATCCACCAACGTGCTTCCAGGTTCGCCGCGGCGTCGGCGGAGCGGATGCGCTGCACCTCCAACGGAATATGGCAGGGAGGGTTGGCCGAAAGACCAAACGTCAGCACGGCCGGCTTGTCATCGCCGGGCACGATTTTTTCGCGGACGAAACGTGGTGGATCGAGCTTGGTCAACGTCTTCTCGGTGGTGAGGTCCTGCGGCAAAATGCATCCGGCGCCCAGCGCGCACATGACAAAAAAGCAAGTCGCGTGCCGCGACCGCGGCCCCTGGTTTCGCGGCGTTAGCCGGACGCCGTTTCGAGATCGCGACAGGTTTGTCACGCTCCGTCGTCCTCGCCGCTGGCGATCGGCTCCTCGCCTGGCTCCCCTTTGGCGTCGGCTTCCATGCGCTCCAAGTGGCGAAAAATGGTGCGCGGATCGACGGCCAGATCCTTGGCGGTCTTGGTGCGGTTGCCGTTGTTGCGCTCGAGAATTTCGTTCACAAAGCGCCGTTGCCACTCTTCCTTGGCCTGCGCCAGCGGCATGATCGGTTCCATGTGTTCGGGAAGAATTTCCATGTCTTCGGGCGTGATGACCGCGGCGTCGGCCATGACCGCGGCCTTCTTGATGCGGTTCTCGAGCTGGCGGATGTTGCCGGGCCAAGCGTATTTGCGCATGGCGATGAGCGCGGTGGGCGAGTAGCCGCGCACCTTGGCGCCGAATTCGCTGGCGGCGCGGCCGAGGAAAAATTTAGCGAGGACAACGATGTCTTCACCGCGATCGCGCAACGGAGGCAGGTGCACCTTCACCACGTTGAGCCGGTAGTAGAGATCTTCGCGGAAGCGGCCGGTTTTGATTTCCTCCTCGAGGATCTTGTTGGTTGCCGCCAGCACGCGAATGTCGACGCTCTCCGGACGCGTCTCGCCGATCTTGGTGACCGAGCGTTCTTGCAGCGCGCGCAGAATTTTCACCTGAAGCGCGGCGGGCATTTCGCCGATTTCGTCGAGGAAGAGCGTGCCGCCGTTCGCCGCTTGGAATTTGCCGGGCCGCGTGGTGACCGCGCCGGTGAAAGCGCCGCGCAGGTGGCCGAAGAGCTCACTCTCGAGGAGCGCCTCGGGAATCGCGCCGCAGTTGATGGTGATGAACGGCCCGTTCTTGCGCGTGCTGCGGCGGTGAATTTCGCGTGCGATGAGCTCTTTGCCGGTGCCCGTTTCGCCGGTGATGAGCACCGAAATATCGGTTTGCGCGATCTTGTCGATTTTCTTGTAGACGTCGCGCATCGCCTCGCAGGATCCGATGATGTCGCCGTAGTGCGCGTCGTCGAGGCGGCGTTTCAAATCGGCGTTGTCGGCTTGCAGCCCTTGCACGAGCAGCGCGTTTTTCACTAGCAGCGCGGCTTGCGCGGCGAAGATGGTGAGAACTTCCAACCCGCGCTCTTCGAAGAGATTCACCACCGAATCGTTGGCCACGTAGATGGCGCCTAAGATGTTGCCAAAGGCGGCGAGCGGCACGCACATCACTGAGCAGACTTTGAGATCGATCACGCTGGCGCTGGCGTTGAACTCGCGATCGTGCAGCGCATCCGAGACGATGACCGGTGCGCCGGTGCGCACGACCTTGGCCACGATGGAGTCGGAGAGTTGCTCGACGGCGTCCCGAATGTGCTCCTGCGCGAGGTTGCGCGCGACCTTGACCACCACGCGGCCGTCTTCGATGAGGAGCAGAAATCCTTTGTCCGCGAGGGTGACGGCGATGCTGCGGTCGAGCAACGCGGCGAGCAATTTGGGAAGATCGGTCTGCTCCGCGAGCTCCTTGCTGAAGTCGTAGAGGCGGCGTAGCGACGAGAGATCGCCGGTGGTGAAAGCGGCCTTGGGCGCGGAAATCGGCGCCGGCGCGGCGTCGGTTGCGGAGTAGAGCAGCGTGGCGTCGCCGACGGAAACGACGTCGCCGTCGACCAACTCGCAGGTGTCACGGCGGCGGTTGTTGATGAGGAGCGGCGCGCCGTCGATGGCGCTGACGATGCAGACGCGGCCGTCGTAGGCGATCTCCACCAGCCCCTTTTTGAGCGCCACGGAAATGTCGGCGCCATCGCCGCCCACGGTGGTGAGTGGCTTGACCAGGCGGACCGAACGATTTCCAGAGGGACTTTGAATGTGAAAGTTGGGCATGATGGTTTGTGTCGCGCTCGATTACTTTTGGATGACTACTTTATTTGGCGTCGAAATAGATTCCGTGGCGCCGGCGACGCGGGACTCCGACTCCAATGCTTCCGCCTGGTAGTGCCGCGAAGCCTGCCACCAGGAGACGCCCCACAACACATAGAAGAGGCCAGCGCTCCCGTATTGCGCCAGTTTGAGCTGGCCTGCCACGACGGCTTTGTCGGAGGGAATGAGTCCCGTGTTGGGATTGCGCAGCGCTTCGATTCCCAGAGGGAAAAGCACGCTGGCGGCTGCGGCGGCGACTTGGGCCATTCCGATGGAGAGCGAAAGTCCGGCGTCGCCATTTTCCATCTGCGCGATTCCGAAGGGCAAGAGCACCGTCCAGTAGGGGCGACGCACGTAGTGGCGCTCGACGACGTCGACGCGAACGCGCGAGGCCGCTTCCTGCAAACGTTGCAACTCGGCGGCTTTGGACGTCTCCTCGGTGCGTTTGTCGCTCTGGCGCTTGGCCCGCAAGGGTGCAAGGAGCATGTCGTTGTCGACGCGCACGCTCTCGAAAAAGGAAACCGCGGCGGGCGGCACGTAAAAAGGATCGAGCTGGTAATCGGGATCGAGCGTGAGGAGTTGCAAGAAGGCGCGGCGCGCTTCGTCTTCGCTCTTCAAATAGAAACGTGACAATCCGAGGAGTTTCAACGCTTCGCCACGATCACCGTCGGAGAGACCGCTGGCCGGAACGAGCCGCTCCAGCGCCATGGCCGACAATCCGAAGTCGCCGTAGTCGAACGCGGCACGAGCGACCTTGAGGTCGGCGGTGGCGTGCGCGTTCGGCACGGACGTTGTTGCAGCGGAAAGTAAGAGGGCGAAAACGATCATTCAATTCTTCGCAAATCTCTTCGCAAATTCCGTCCCCCTTGACGGGGGAAGGTTAGGGTGGGGGTGCACGTCACTTGCGCTCGATTTCGGTCCCCCCACCCTAACCCTCCTCCGCAAAGGGGGGAGGGAAAATATTCGCCCTCCGGCGAAGCCGGGCTGGCTCCTCTTTTCGCAAATTCCCTCCCCTTTGACGGGGGAGGGTCAGGGTGGGGGTGCGCGTCACTTGCATTCGATTTCGGTCCCCCCACCCTAACCCTCCCCCGCAAAGTGGGGAGGGGAAATATTCGCCCTCCGGCGAAGCCGGGCTGGCTCCTCTTTTCGCAAATTCCCTCCCCTTTGACGGGGGAGGGGAAATATTCGCTCGCGATCATTCAGCCCTAATAGGTAACTCAAAATCGTAGCGTGTGTGCGCGTGAAGTCGCTGCGTGCTCTCCTCTGAACGATGTCCGTCTTTTTCCACGCGTAAGACGATCTGCCTTTCCATGACCGGACGACCGTCGACAATCATCGGAACCTGAATCGGCGTGCGCTGCGAGGCCTCGGCGGTGCCGGCGGGTTTTCCATCGAGGAGGACCTGCGCTCCGGGTGCGCTGGTGATGATGACGGAGGCCGGCAAGGGTACCAACTCGATCGGGAAATGATTCGGTTTGCCGACTTCCAGCTCGATCGTTTTCACGAGCGGCGCGCAGCAGGGATGCTCGGCGCGCAGATGGTGCGGACCGGCCTTGGCTTGGCCGACATATTTTGGAAGCGAATCGCCAAGGTCGCGCTCGTCGAGCCAGAAGTGAGCGTAGGTCCTCGGTTTGAGTTCGAACGGCACGAGGACGGCGGGAGATGGAGTCGCATGGCTCGCGGGTGCGCGGGAGACGGCGTGAACCACTTGGGGTGGTGTATCGGGGTCGGGTTTCGCCGGTGTTGACGTCAGAGCAGGCGGCGGCGTGGGACTCGGGTTTTCCGCGAGGTGCACCGCCGCGCTCAGAACCGGGGTGGCCACGATGACCTCCGGCGCCCATGGCCAATGCTGAAAAAGAGAAAATCCGAGGCCGCCGATCGCCACCACGGCCAGCGTTTCGAGTAGGCGCCGGCGGAGACGCGCGCGCTTGCGAACTTGCGACAAGCGCGCGCGCACGGGAGCGTTTTGCGGATCGAGCGCCAGAACCCGTCCGAAAGCCGCCAGCGCGGTCGCGGTGCGTCCAGCCTTGAGCTCACGCTCGCCGCGCTCGGTGAAACGCGACACCAACCGAGACCTGAGCGTGACGGCTTGCGTCGCTGGATCCACGAAAAAAGCCGCCAGAGCTGTCGACGGATCTTCGATGCCCGCGTCGTCGATCAGCGCGGAAAGCTGCGCCACCACTGCATCCGCGCTCTGAACACGGCGGGCCGGATCGCGCATCAGAAGGCCGTCGATCACCGCCGCGAGTCCGTCGGAAATGGCCGGCTCCGAGAGCTGCGCTGGCCGGTAGTCACCGTCGAGAATGCGCTTGAGCAGCGCGCCCGCGTTGGATCCTTCGAACGGAAGTTTCCCCGTGGCCAGCCAGTAGAGGAGGGTGCCCAGCGAAAAGAGATCGCTGCGGGTGTCGGCCTCTTTGCCCTCGATGATTTCCGGCGCCATGTGCGCGGGCGATCCGAGCAGCGAACCGGTGGCCGTCATGCGCTCGTCGCGATCGATGAGCGTGGCGATGCCGAAGTCCATCAGCTTGAGCGTGCCGTCGGCCCGCACCATCACGTTTTCCGGCTTGAGGTCGCGGTGAACGACACCGGCCGCGTGGGCGTGGGCGAGCGCCTTGGCGATGAAGAGGCCGCACATCGCCGCCAACTCCGTTGGAAGGAAGCGGACGCGCTCGGCAAAAACACGCAGCGTCTCGCCGCGAATAAATTCGGTGACGATGAAAGGCAGCTCGGTGTCGTCGCCGGCGGCGTAGTCGAATATTTCGAGAATATTTGGATGGCGCAGACGAGCAACGGCGCGGGCTTCCCGATCGAAGCGCCGCCGCGCGTCGGCTTTTGGCGCGAGGTGCGGGAGGAGAACTTTGACGGCGACTTCGCGTTGCAGTGTGGAGTCAATAGCGCGGTAAACGCGCGACATGCCGCCTTGCCCGACTTCCTCGAGGAGTTGGTAACGAGCCGCAAGCTGACGAACCTCGGGAGGCATTTAAGCGAGCAGGTTACAACCCTACGCGGCTAAGCCGAAGCTCCTAAAAACGAGGTACGCCTTCAACGCCCTGCGTAGCCGTTCAGTCCGTCATGGCCGGGCTTGACCCGGCCATCCACGCGGATTTCGGTGCACGTGGATGGCCTCCCCGGGCTTGACCCGGGGATCAGCGGCCGGCCATGACGACTGGTGGGCCGGACTGAACGGATACCGCCCTGCTTCTACGCCCGTACTTCGGGTGTCTTCACCGCCATCGGCGTTTCGGTCACCGGCGTCTCCTCCGATCCTTCACCGCCGCCGCTTCCGCCCTTGGCCTTGGCTGCCGTAAACGGGCTCGTCTCCAGCGCCGCTTGCAGCACCTCTTCCATGTGGTTTGCGAAGACGAACTCCAGCTCGCGCCGCGCCTGCTCCGGAACCTCGAGCAGGTCTTTGCGGTTTCGCTCCGGTAGGATCACGCGCTTGATGCCACCACGGTGTGCGGCGAGCACTTTCTCCTTGATGCCGCCCACCGGCAGCACCAGGCCGCGCAGCGTACATTCGCCGGTCATGCACGTATCGCCACGCACGCGAATGCCGGTGAAGAGCGACGTCAGCGCCGTGAAGATGGTAACGCCGGCGCTCGGTCCATCTTTGGGAATTCCGCCGGCTGGGAAGTGAATGTGGATGTCTTGCTTTTCGAGGAAGTTGACCGGAATCCCCACCGCGCTCGATTTGGTGCGCAGATAGGAGAGCGCGGCCTGCGCCGATTCCTTCATCACATCGCCGAGCTGACCGGTCAGCGTCAAGAGCCCTTTGCCGCTCATCTTGGTTGTCTCGATGAAGAGTAGATCCCCGCCGGACGGCGTCCACGCCATTCCGGTCGCCACGCCGGGCACCTCGGTCCGCTGGCTCACTTCGGAATAATATTTCTCCGGCCCGAGGATGATTTCCAACTCGGCCTTGTCGATGGTGCGCTTAATCTTGCTGCCCTTGGCCACGTCCACGGCCACCGCACGCGCGATGTCCGCGATGCGCCGCTCGAGCGCGCGCACGCCCGCTTCGCGGGTGTAAGCGGTCACCGTTTGGATCAGAGCCTCCTCGGAGATCTCGAGGTTGTCCACGCCCAGCCCGTGCTCCTTGAGCTGCTTGGGTATGAGGTGCTTGCGCGCGATGTGCGACTTCTCCTCGAAGGTGTAGCCCGACAGCTCCAAGATCTCCATGCGATCGCGCAGCGGTCCTGGGACTGGATCGAGTTGATTCGCGGTAGCAATGAACATCACCGTCGACAGATCGAACGGCACGTCGAGGTAGTGATCGGAGAAGGAGAAGTTCTGCTCCGGGTCGAGCACCTCGAGCAGCGCCGCACTGGGGTCGCCGCGGAAATCCGCGCCCAGCTTGTCGATCTCGTCCAGCATCATCACAGGATTGTTGGTGCCGGCCTTCTTCATGCTCTGGATGATGCGCCCCGGCAGCGCCCCCACATAGGTGCGCCGATGGCCGCGAATTTCCGCTTCATCGCGCACGCCGCCCAGCGAAAGCCGCACGAACTTTCGTCCCAGCGCCTCCGCGATGCTGTGCCCGAGCGAAGTCTTGCCGACACCCGGTGGACCCACGAAGCAGAGGATCGGTCCGCGCATGTCGTTCTTCAGCTTGCGAACCGCCAGGTACTCGAGAATCCGTTTCTTGATCTTTTCGAGGTCGTAGTGATCGCGGTCCAGGACCGTGAGCGCGTTGTCGAGATCGAGATTGTCCGGCGAGGCCTTTGCCCACGGGAGATCGGCGATCCATTCAAGATAAGTGCGGGCAACAGTATACTCAGAAGATGCAGTCGGAATGCTCTTCAGACGCGCCAATTCTTTGTTGGCAACCTTCTCGATTTCGGGCGTCAGCCCTGCCTTCTTGAGTCGCTCGCCCAGCTCGTCGAGCTCTTCCTCTTCCTCGCCAATTTCACCCAGCTCCTCCTTGATGGCCTTGAGCTGCTGGCGCAAGTAGTACTCGCGCTGGGTCTTGGACATCTCGCCCTTGACCTGCGAATCGATTTTGTTCGAGAGCTTGAGCACCTCGCGCTTGCGGTTGAGCAGCTCCAACACGAGCTTCATCCGCGCTTTCAAATCGACCGTCTCCAAAACGGCCTGCTTCTCGTCGATGGGAACGTCGACGTTGGCTGCGATTAGATCGGCCAGATGGCCGGGATGCGTGATCGATTCCACCAGCTCAATGGCTGCCGCTGGGAGCTCGGGCATCAGCTCGATCACCTCACGCGCCAGCTTCTTCAAGTTGATGGCCAGCGCCTGCACCTCGACATCATCGACTGGCGTCTTGTCTTCGATGGCCTCGACGCGGGCCTTCAAGTAGGGCTGCTCTTGAATCAGGTCCAGTACCCGGAAGCGCGCCAGGCCCTGCACCACCAGCGAGTAGTTGTCCTCGCCCATCTTGAGGAGCTTGACGATGCGGGCCACCGTCCCCATGGCGTGCAGGTCGGCGGCGCCCGGATCCTCTTCTTCCGCGCGACGCTGCGTGACCACGCCAATGACCTGGTCGTCGCGCACCGCGTCCTTGATGAGCGCGATGGTCTTCTGTCGGCCGACCGCCAACGGCAGCACGCCACCGGGAAAGAAGACGCTGTTGCGCAACGGAAGGATCGGAAGGATCTCGGGAATGTCCTCCTTGGCGATGAGCGCCGGAGCCGAGGCTGTCATTCCCTTCATCTTGTCGGACATCTTGTCGTCACTCCTTACCGTTGGAATTCGTCAACGTAGCCACCGAGCCCGCCACCGCCATGTGACCCCTTGAACTCCGTGGTGCTCGTTCTCACTTTAACCGGCGAGCGGAAGATCGCTCGTTCCTTTTGTCTTTTTTCCTACTTTATGTGTGGACGCCCAAAAAGCGAAAAAGATGCGCACGATTCCAAGATCCGTTGACGTAGCTGTTGCCGTCGGCGTCGTCGTCTCTTCAACTGCATCCTGCCAACAAGGCGTCGCCACACCCGTCGACTCGCAAGCCTTGGTGATGGTCCACCAGCGCCGCACGATTCAGGTGGCCACCCGCGCCGACATCCTCTTCCTGGTCGACGATTCTCCCTCGATGGCCGCCAAAATTGATCGCATGGCTGGCGCCTTTGCCAGATTCGTGGCTTCACTCGATGCGCTGGATCCCCCGGTCGACTACCAACTCGCGGTCACCACGATGTCCGTGGCCGAGCGCTTTGGCGGCTGCGCTCCAGCCGATGGCCGGATCAGCGCCACGTGCGAGTCCGACTGGTACGCCAAGGGCTTCGTCTGTGATGCCGGTGGTGCCTGCTTGCGGTCGTTCGACGATCGCGCGGGCATGCTCTACGCGGCTTTTGGAAATCCAAGCGTGCTGCGGAAGGGCGATCGTCCCCCCTCGCAGTTGGCAATCGCGCTGGGGGAGAACCTGCACGTTCCGCTCGATGGCGCTCGGCAAACGCGCGCTTACGAAGCGCTCCAGCGCACGGTGGCGAAGAACCCGGCGCTCTTGCGTTCCGGTGCCAAGCTGGTGGTCCTCTTCGTGACCGATGGCGACGACTGCTCGGATCCGTCGCACCACACCGTCGGGCTTCTGCACGACCCGGTTGACGGGCACATTCTCGATCACTGCGTGGCGGAGGCCGCGCTGCCGGAAGGGCAATCGGCGCTGATGCCGCTTTCGGAAATCCTCTCCTGGACGCAGGGGCTTTCGCGCGAGGTTCTCTTCGCGGGCGTGCTGGATCTCGCCAACGGCAGTGCGCAACCGGGCATTTGCAGCAGTATTACATGCGAATCTGATTGTGATACACCGAGCCGCCAGCAGCAGTGCGTTGCGCAGTGCAGTTGGGCCTCCAACACGACGCAGTGTCAGAGCGACTGCCGCGTTCAGTGCCACGCCTGGTGCTCGGGAGAACAGCCGTCGGTGCGCTACGGCCGCCTTCTGAATGCAACCGGTGGCATCGCATCGTCCATCTGCGCGGACGACTACGGTCCGGTGCTGGCCGGCGTGGCGCGCGTGGTGGGCATTCCCTCCGCGCTTACCTTGATCGCGTCGCCCGCGCCCACCGAATCGCTGCTGGTCCAGGTGGAGCGTGGCGGTCAGACCATCAACTGCGTGGCGGGTTCGGACTACACCGCCAGCGCCGACTCCATCGAGCTCGCGCCGAGCGGGCCGTGCCGCCTTCTTCCAGGCGACACCTACGACGTGCGCTATTTGACGAGTCCGTAGCGAACCCAATTGCGAGCAACCGCGCTTGTGCTATTGACTCGCACCAACGGGAGGATTCATCTGATGCGTCGCACCTTCGCCATTCTTTTTTCGTTGTCCGCTTTGACAGCTGCCGCCGCGCTCGACTGGACCGCCGAGGCCGATTCGCTCTACGCCACGCGCGATGCGCCGGGGGTGAGCGACCAGCTTGAGACGTTGCTCAATGCCAAGCTCAAAGATGATCCCAAGAGCTACGAAGCGCTGTGGCGTTTGGCACGGATTCAATATTGGAAGTCGGAGTCGCTCTCCGGTGATCCGAAGGCCGATGCTGGACTGGCTTGTTGGGACGTGGCCAAGCGGGCCATCGAAACATCTCCGGAAGGCGTGGAAGGGCTCTACTGGGAAGCGACCTGCGTGGGTGCGCGCTCGGAGGGCATGGGCATTTTGCACGCGTTGACGCACGGGCTGGAGAAGAAGTTCCGCGAGCCACTCGACGCGGCGCTTCGGGTGAACAAGAGCTACCAGAACTGCTCGCCGCTCAATGCTATCGGCCGCTACTGGTACAAGCTGCCGTGGCCGAAGTACGACGGTGACAAGTCGATCGCGGCGCTCGAGGATGCCATCAAGACGTGCCCGCAGGATCTGCGTGCGCGCGTGTATCTGGCGGAGACGTGGATCAAGGAAGGGAACAAGAAGCGCGCGACGGAGCTGCTCGACGAAGTGGACAAGGGTGATGAGACGTATGATCCGCCCGAAGCGCGGCGAGCGAAGGATTTCGCGAAGAAGGCTCGGGCGAAACTTTAATTTTGTTTTGATTTTTTTGTTTTGATTTGGAGAGTGCTAACCCATGCGAGCGACCAAAGAAGTGATGGCGGGACCGTCCAGCGTGAAGTCGATCATCGACGTTTTTTCGGCGCGCGTGGCCAAGGCGGGGGCTTCGACGGCGGCTCGGCACAAAGTTGCCGGGGCTTGGGTTGACGTCGCCTGGAGCGAGTTGGACGCGCGGCGGCGCCGGGTTGCGGCAGGCCTCATCGGCCTCGATGTACAGCCGGGCGATCGCGTCGCCATCATCGGTGCCACGCGCATCGACTGGATGGTCGCGGATCTCGGCGTGGGCAGCGCTGGCGCGACTTCCGTGCCCATCTACCACTCGAATCTCCCCGACGAAGTGCAGTTCATCGCCGACAACGCCGGCGTGGTGGTGGCCTTCGCCGACGGAAAATCGCAGGTCGCCAAGTTCAAACAGGTGCGGGCGCGCTTGCCCAACTTGCGCAAAGTGATCACGTTGGACGGCGCGCCGGGCGACGGCGACTGGGTGATGTCGCTCGCGGATCTCGAGAAGCAAGGCGAGGCGCGGCTGGCAACGAATGCGGGTGAAGTGGAGGCGCGCATTGCCGCCACAGCGTCCGACGACGTGGCCACGATTCTCTACACCTCGGGCACCACCGGCGTTCCCAAGGGCGTGATGTTGACGCACGACGCGTTCGTCTTCGGCGGCGAGTCCATCGAGAGCCGCGCCGTGATCGCCACCGACGATTCGGTGCTGCTCTTCTTGCCGCTGGCGCACTCCTTCGCGCAGCTCATCAAGGCGGCCTGGTTCCGCCTCGGCTATCCGATCGCGTTTTGCGAATCGCCCGATAGCCTTCTCGCCTATGTCGCCGAGTCGCGGCCGAGCGTGCTCCCGAGCGTCCCGCGCATCTTCGAAAAAATTTACAACAAGGTGGTCAGCGACGGCATGTCGAAGCCCGGCATCGCTGGCGCGCTGTTCCGCATGGCCATGGGCGAGTTCGAAAATTACGCCAAAGCGATGGAGAAGGGTCAGGCCTATTCGTCGCTGCCGTTCACGCTGGCCAAGAAGCTGGTCTTCCCGAAAATTCACGCGGCGCTGCTCGAGAAATTAGGCGGGCGCATGCGCGTTTTCATCTCCGGCGGTGCGCCGCTGTCGCGCAAGATCGCGCTCTTTTTCCAAATCTGCGGATTCGTGATTTGCGAGGGCTATGGCCTAACGGAAACCACCGCGGTTACCAGCATCAATCCGCCGCCGCCGGGGAAGATCAAAATCGGCACGGTGGGGCCAGCATTTCCGGGCATCGATGTGCGCATCGCCACCGACGGAGAAATTCTGCTACGCGGCCGTTGCATCATGAAGGGTTACTACAAATTGCCCGAGGCCACCGCGGAGGCGATTGACGCCGAGGGCTGGTTCCACACCGGTGACATCGGCGAAGTGGACACCGAGGGTTACATCCGCATCACCGATCGCAAGAAGGATCTGCTGAAGACGTCGAACGGAAAATACATCGCGCCGTCCGCGCTGGAGAACGCGCTGAAGGCCAATCCGCTCATCAGCCAAGTGGTGATCCATGGCGACAATCGGAAGTTCGTCAGCGCGCTGGTGACGGTCGCGGAAGACACGGCGAAGAAAATCGCCAAGGATAAAAATGTCACCTACGCCGACTACGCGGAGTTGACCACCAAGCCGGAGATTCGCGCGGCGGTGCAGGAGGCGATGGACCGCTTGAACGCCACGCTGCCGTCGTACGAGGCGGTGAAGAAGTTCGCGATTCTCCCGAAGGACTTCACGCAGGAGTCGGGCGAGTTGACGCCGACGCTGAAGGTCAAGCGCAAGGTCTGCAACGAGCGCTACAAGACCGTGCTCGACGGATTTTACGCGGGCGACGTGGTGTAACCGCAGGCCGGAAATCCACAGTTGCCGTGGAACCGAGACGGTCGAGCGGTGCCCGGATGCTGGCCTTCCGCTACGCGCAACAGCGCGAGCCGTGCCGCGGCTACAGGAGCCGCGGCCGAGGCGCGCAGGAGGAGCCCCCGGAAGCGCACTTTTCGGTGCGCTGAGGAGGCACCGCACGAGCCCGCTATGTGATCGAGCGCTTCCAGCGCCACCAATCGGGCCGGCCGCGCTTCCAACATGCGCGGCAAGCACTGAAGCAGTCGGGCCACGCTCGGCCGTCGTAGGTAACGGCAATTGTGGTTTTCCGGCCAGGTCCGAAAACCGCCAGCGCGGTGGCGGCGATTTCGTTATCAAGCGGTGATGACGCTCGATCCCGATCGCTGGACAAAACATGCGGAGAACATCGATGCACCTCGCGCTCGCACGCCTTGAATCGCCACTGGGACCGCTGGTGCTCGCGGCTTCGGAGGTCGGACTCTGCGCATTGGAGTTCGCGGACAGCGACGATGCGGTGCGCGGGCGACTCCTCAAAGTGCATCCCAATGTGCGATTCGAGGCGGACAGTCGAGTTGACAAAATAGCAAGTCGTGTTCTGGCCTATTTCTCCGGCGATCGGCGTGCCCTGGAAAATCTCCCGATCGACGTAACTGGAACGCCATTTCAGAAAACCGTTTGGGCCACGCTGCGAGAAATTCCGATGGGCACCACGATTTCTTACCGCGAACTTGCGCGGCGTATCGGCAATGCGGCAGCGTCGCGCGCTGTGGGCGGCGCGAACAGCAAAAACCCCGTGGCGTTGGTTGTGCCGTGTCACCGCGTGATCGCCGCTGATGGAACGTTGGGCGGCTACGCCGGCGGTCTGTGGCGCAAGTCGTGGCTGCTGCAACACGAATCGAATTCGGAGATTTCGTAGCCATAGACGTCGCCCGTTTTTTTCAACAAGCTTGAGCGTCTCACCACTTGCCCGCTTCCCAACACATACCTAACGTCTCTTGCGGCCAATGGTGGCGGGCACGTTGGGAGGCGGAATGGCCGAACAGGGCGCGTCGCCAGCAAACTGGGTGTTGCCATTCACGCCGCACGCGGGGGAGAGCGATCGTCTCCGCACCATCGGGGCTTTGGCCGCGGGGCTTGCGCACGACGTCAACAATTTGCTCTCCACGGTCGCGGGCCACGCGCAGCTCCTGACGCGTGACCCTGCGCCGGAAGTGCAGCGTAGAGCCGAGGCGATTTTGCGTGCCGCGCGCGATGGCGGGGCGCTGCTCTCGCGGCTCGTTCAGCATGCACGCGCGGCGCCGTCGCCAGCGCAGCCGACTTCGCTGGCCCAAGCGGTCCGCGATGCGCTCGAGGTGACGCGGCCACGCTGGACCGATCCGACGATGATGAACCCGCACCAGTTTCTGGTGAATGCCGAGCTCGACGACGCCACGGTCCTGGCGGATCCTGCCGAGTTGGGCGAGGTGCTCGTGAATCTGATTCTGAATGCGTGCGACGCGATGCCCATGGGCGGCACACTGACGGTTTGCGTCGAACGCGTGGGTGCGAATGCGCGCCTGACCGTGTCGGACACCGGATCGGGCATCGCCCAGGACGTTTTGCCACGTCTCTTCGAACCGTTTTTCACCACCAAAGGGCCGGCGGGAAACGGCCTCGGACTGGCGATGGCGAGCCGCGCCACCCGCGAGATGGGTGGTTCCATTTCGGTCGTGACCAGCGACAGTGGAACCACCTTCACGGTGGAGCTGCCGCTCTGCATGCAGCCCGCGCTGGTTCGCACGTCGTCGCCGCACGGGACGACGCGCGCGCGCTATCCGCGACACGTGCTCGTGATCGAGGACGACGCCGACAACCGCGAGCTTTTCGCTGAGCTGCTCGAACAGGCTGGCCATCGGGTCACCACGGCCGGCAGTGGGACGGCCGGGCTCGAAGCATTTCGGCAGAATGGTGCCGATGCAGTGGTAACCGATCTCAGCATGGACGGACTCGATGGACGCGCGGTGGCGGCACAGATCAAGGCGCTGGCGCCGCAGACGCCCGTGGTGTTGGTAACCGGATGGGCCGGCGCGTCGGGTGGTTACGCGGTCGATCGCGTGTTGCCCAAGCCGTTCGAGCCCGAGGTGTTGTTGCGCGCTCTTGACGAAATGTAGATCTAGGGCGTGTCCCGAAATTCGCACGACCTACGACGAGCGATCGCGGGCCGGCTACACGCGTGCTTGCCGCGCATATTGGACGCGCGACCGGCCCGCAAGGTGGCGCTGGAAGCGCCCGATCGGATTGCGGGCTCCTGCGGGGGCCGCTCGACGCACTGCAAAGTGCGCCTTCGCGTCCTCCTCGTGCGCGCGCGCGCCGCCGGCCCACGCTCACTCGTCTCGGCTCCCGTGCGAATTTCGGGACACGCCCTAGACAAAATGTCGATCTTGATAAAATATCTATTCGCAACGCACGCCGGTGTGGGGCGACAATGCTCCGCCAACCATCCTCCAGGTGCAGTGCGTCGTCGCCGCGTGCCATGCCAAGTGCGCAGCATCCCGGCATCCGAAGGCGGCCAAGTCTGCGCGCGCGCCCACCGCGAGAACACCGCGATCCACTAGGCCCAGCGCGGCCGCGCCACCGCGGGTAAATCCCCACAAGGCCTGCGCGGGTGAGAGACCGTTTTCGAGACAAGCGAGCGTGAACGCCAGGCCGAGATTTTCCGTCATCGCTGAACCGGGATTGGCGTTGGTGGCGACCGCAACCGTCGCGCCGGCAGCGATGAGCGCGCGGCCCGGGGCGTAACGTCGCTCGCGTATGAACCAAGTCGCAGTCGGGAGAAGCACGGCCACCGTCGCGGAGCGTCCGAGTGCGGCGATACCGTCGGCGTCGATCTGTTCGAGATGATCCGCGCTTGCCGCGCCCAGCAGGGCGGCAAGTTGCGCGCCGCGGCCGGCCGTCAGTTGATCGACGTGGAGGCGCAACCGCGCGCCGGCGGCTTTCGCGGAGTCAAAAACGATTCGCGCTTCGTCGGCGGTAAACGCGGACGACTCGACGAACGCATCGCAAGCCGGAGCTGCGCGATCCGCAGCGAGCGCAGCTGCCTCGGCAACGAAGGCCGCGCGATCGGCATGGCGCTCCGGAGGAAGGGCGTGCAGCATCAGCAGCGTGGGAATGACATGCAGGCGTGACTCGGCTCCTGCACCGGCAATCACACGCAGCAGCCGTCGCTCGCCGGCAACGTCAAGCGCGTAGCCGCTCTTCACTTCGCAGGTGGTGACGCCCCATGCCGCGAGTCGAGCCAGTCGTGATTCCAAAAGCGCCGCGAGTCGTTCGTCGCTGGCCGCGCGCGTTGCGCGAACGGTCGAGAGAATGCCGCCACCGCTCTTGGCGATCTCCAGATAGCTTTCGCCCGCGCAACGCCGTTCGAACTCGCCGCTGCGTTCGCCGTCAAAGCAGAGATGCGTGTGGCAATCCACGAGGCCGGGTGTCACCAGAGCGCCGCCGGCGTCGATGCATGGGATCCCATGGAACTCGGCCGGCAGGTCTAGGTCTGGACCTAGCCACGCAATGTGACCACTTCTGGTCACGATGGCGCCGTCCTCGATAAGCGCGAGCGGCCCTTCCCCTGGGAGCGCTTGCGCAGCCTGCATGGTGGCCAGTCGCGCGTGGCGAACGACGTTAATCATGCGGTCTCCCGCCGTTGTTGCGCCGCGGCGGCCTCGAGCGCGCGAACCGCACGTGCCAGTCCGTCGGTGTGCATCCGGGTGGCCAGGTCGCGCGCTCGTCCGCGCATCGCTTCGTCACGCACGCAGCGCGCGAGCGCTTCGGCCAGCCGTCGTGGCGTTAGATGCTTGCGCAGAATCTGCGCAGGGCCAACGCCGAGGCGTTCAATGCGGTGGCCCCAGTAGTGTTGATCGAGCAGGTGCGGCACGATGACTTGCGGCACGCCCGCGCGGGCGACTTCCGCTGTGGTGCCAGCGCCACCGTGATGCACGACCGCGGCCAGGCGTGGAAAAAGCTGCGGGTGTGGCACGTCGCCGACGGTGATCGCATTTGTGTCCGAACCCGCGTCCAGTCCCGCCCAACCGCGCGCCAACACCAGGCGGCAACCCGCTTCGCGCGCGGCTTGCACGGCGAGCGTGCTGGTGGCCGCGGGCGCGAGGTCGGTCATGCTTCCGAAGCCGATGTAGACGGGCGGGGGGCCTTGGCGCAAAAAAGTTTCGAGCGCGGAATCGAGCGGGCTCTCATTGGGGAGAAAAAAGGAACCTACCTGCTCGGTAGTCGGAAGGGCCTCGGGCGGGAGTGGCCCCAGCGCGGGATCGGACGCGACCAACATTCCGGCGGAGGCAGCGTAGCTCCACATGTCGCCGATCGGCGCGACGCCGAGGCGTTTTCGAATGGCGTTGAGCGGGTCGCGCAAAAAATAATTCCAAACGGCGCCATTGAAGCGCCAGCCCAATGCGTTCAACCAACCGGGCAGCGTTTGGGAGGACCAAGCGATCGGCGGATGCTGTCGCGAAGCGATGAGCTGCGGGCAGTAGGCGACGTAGCGCGTGGGCAGGCGCAAAGCTTCTGCGACGGTGGACCCCATGAGTTGCAGCGCCCCCACGACGACGAGATCCGCGCCCTTGGCGACGTCCATGAGCACCGCGGTATTCGGCTCGAGCGAATCCCTGAGCATGCCCATGTTGCGACGTACCGCGGCCAGGCTGGTAGTGTCGGTCCCGTGCTGGGTGAGGAAGGCCTGCACGTCGATGCCGCAGGAAACGTATGGGATCCCATACGTTTCGATCCAGCCCTTGAAGTTGGGCGGCGCGCCGAGAATGACGTTGTGGCCCGCCGCGCGCAACGCCTGCGCCAGCGCCAGAAACGGCTGCACATCACCGCGCGAACCAACGGTGGTGAGGACGACTTTCAACGGGTGAGCCCCGGAATGTCGACGTGGCGATCGCGTGCCACGGTGATGGCTTCGTCATAGCCCGCGTCGGCGTGGCGCAAGACACCCATGGCGGGATCGCATGTGAGCACGCGTTCGATTCGCCTTGCCGCTGATTCGGTGCCGTCCGCCACGATGACTTGCCCCGCGTGCAGCGAGTAGCCGATGCCCACGCCCCCGCCGTGATGAAACGACACCCAACTGGCGCCGTTCACGGCGTTCACGAGCGCGTTCAGGATTGGCCAGTCGGCCACCGCGTCGGTGCCATCTTTCATGGCTTCCGTTTCGCGGTTGGGGCTGGCCACCGAGCCGCAGTCCAAGTGATCGCGGCCGATCACGAGCGGCGCTTTCACTTCGCCGCGCGCGACGAGCTCGTTGAAGAGGAGCCCGGCTTTGGCGCGCTCACCGTACGAGAGCCAGCAGATCCGCGCGGGCAATCCTTGGAATTGGACGCGCTCGGCGGCAAGTTTCAACCAGCGTTGAAGGTGTGCCTTTTCAGGAAACGCCGCGGTAATGGCGCGATCGGTGGCGGCGATGTCGGCCGGATCGCCGGACAACGCGACCCAACGAAAGGGACCGGCGCCCTCGCAGAAGAGCGGACGAATGTAGGCGGGCACGAAGCCCGGATAGGCGAATGCGTCCGTGACGCCTGCCTCTTGCGCGAAGGCGCGCAGGTTGTTGCCGTAGTCGAAGACGTGGCTGCCGCGGCGGCGCAATTCCAGCATCGCGCCGACATGCGTGGCCATCGAGGCGAGTGAACGGCGCTGGTATTCGGCAGGATCGTTTGTCCGTAGCACCGCGGCATCTTGTAAAGATAATCCACTGGGAATATATCCATTCAGTGGATCATGCGCCGATGTCTGATCGGTGACCAGATCGGGAACGACATTGCGGCGAACCAGCTCCGGCAGGATCTCCGCGGCATTGCCGATCACGCCGATGCTGCGCGGCTCGCCGCGATCGCAAGCGCGCTTCACCGCGGCCAGCGCGGCATCGAGCGAGGGCGCGACTTCGTCGAGGTAACGCTGCTCCACGCGCCGTGCCGCACGCGATGGATCGACCTCCACCCCAAGAAAAACCGCACCGCACATCGTCGCCGCCAACGGTTGGGCGCCGCCCATACCGCCCAGCCCTGCGCTAACGATGAACCGTCCGCGCAGATCGTCCGTACCGAAATGGGTACGCCCCGCGGCGGCAAAGGTCTCGAAGGTGCCTTGCAAAATTCCCTGCGTGCCGATGTAGATCCACGAGCCCGCCGTCATCTGGCCGTACATCATCAAGCCGCGCCGCTCGAGATCGCGAAAGTGCTCCCAGGTGGCCCACTTGCCGACCAAGTTTGAATTCGCGATCAGCACGCGCGGCGCGTCGGGATGCGTGCCCAAGACGCCGACCGGTTTGCCGGATTGCACGAGCAGCGTTTCGTCGTCCTCGAGCCGCCGCAGCGTGGCCACGATCCGTTCGTACGAAGGCCAATCGCGCGCGGCTTTGCCGGTGCCGCCGTAGACCACGAGATCGTTCGGCCGCTCGGCCACCTCCGGATCGAGGTTGTTCATCAACATGCGCAGCGCGGCTTCCTGCACCCAGCCTTTGCAGGAACGCTCGGTGCCACGCGGTGCGCGAATGGTGGGCATGCGTTTTTTTACCCCTTCTTGGACTGCAGCGCGTCGAGGATCCGCATCAGAAACAGGACCAACAACACGCCCGCAAAGACAACCGGCTCGAGCAGATCGGCTTTCACGCGCCAGATGAAATGGAGGACACCGAGCACCGCGGCGACATAGACGAGCCGATGGATCCGTTTCCACCGTTTGAATCCGAGGCGGCGCACCCAGCCGTCGGTCGACGTGACGGCCAACGGCACGAGCAGCAGGAACGCGGCGAATCCGATGGTGATGAATTTGCGTTTGACGATGTCTGCGAAAATGTCATGCCAGTCGAGCTGCTGATCGACGACCGCGTAGGTGGTTAGGTGCAGCGCCGCGTAGAAAAAAGCGAAGAGGCCGATCATGCGCCGCAACCGCAGGGGCCACGTCCATCCCGTGAGGCTCTTCATCGGCGTGCAGGCCAGCGACGAGAGCAGAAACGTCAGCGTCCAGAAGCCGAGGCGGTTGAGCGTGATGGCGACCGGATCGGCGCCGAGCGTGTGGCGCCAGAGTTGAAAGGCGATCCGCGCGATGGGCATCAACAGCGCGGCGAAGGCGACGCTTTTGATCAGGCGCAATTTGTTTTTGTCGAGCGCCACGCTAAAAATTTTTCGCCAAGTCGAGCCCGCTGTACAGCGAAGCCACCTGGTCCGCGTAGCCGTTGAACGGCAACGTTTTGCGCCGTCCGAATTCCCCGATGCGCCGCTCCTTGGCTTGGCTCCAGCGTGGGTGATCCACCGCGGGATTCACGTTGGCGTAAAAACCATATTCGTGCGGCGCGGAAAGATTCCAACTGGTCGGCGGCTGGTCGGCGACCAGTCGAATCTTCACGATCGACTTGATGCCTTTAAACCCATATTTCCAAGGGGCCACGAGACGAATCGGCGCGCCGTTTTGCCCGAGCAGCGTCTGTCCATAGAGCCCGACGGCCAGCATCGCCAGTGGATGCGTCGCCTCATCGATGCGCAATCCTTCGACGTAAGGCCACTGCAAAACCGCGCGCTGCTGGCCGGGCAGCTGCGCCGGATCGAAGAGCGTGGTGAAGGCGACGTACTTCGCTTTCGACGTCGGCTCGAGTCGGCGAAGGAAATCGCCGAGCGGAAACCCGAGCCACGGAATGACCATCGACCAGGCCTCCACGCAGCGCATGCGGTAGATGCGTTCCTCGAGCGGAAAGAGCTTCATGAGCTCGTCGATGTCGAAGATGCGCGGCTTTTTAATTTCGCCTTCCACGGCGATTTGCCACGGTCGCGGTTTCAGAGATCCTGCATGCACGGCGGGATCTTCCTTGTCGGTGCCGAGCTCGTAAAAATTGTTGTAGTGCGTGATTTCGTCGAGCGTGTTCGGCTTCTCGTCGCCGGCGAAATTTTGCTTTTTCACAGCGGAAAGCGGCGTGCCCGCTGGTGTTGCGGCGCGCGCGATCGCCGAGGTCAAGGCTGCCGCGCCCACGGCCCCACCCGCGCCCAGCGCGAGAAAATCGCGCCGTCCGAGGTAGAGCCGCTCGGGTGTAATTTCGGATTCGGGGATGCGCGGAGGGCGAGCCATGGCCGTAGTTTACGCTCGAACCGGCCACTCGCCAGTCCGCAGTCGAGCGAAGCACGGGCGTTAGAGTCGCAGCGGCTTCGGCGCGCCCATCATCATCGCGGGATCGGATTTCCAATCGACGCCCGGTACGTCGATGTAGAGCTCCACTTCGTTTCCGTCGGGATCGAGAATGTAGAGGCTGTGCGTGACGACGTGATCGCTCGCGCCGACGATCGTGGTGCCCGCCTTCGAAAGCGCGAGCAGCATGGCGCGCAGGTCGTCGTCGCTGTCGCCGATTTTCAAGCCGAAGTGGTAGAGGCCCACGCGCGCACCGCGCGGAATCGGCGCTGCCGTCGGGCCGACTTCGAGCAAGAGCAATTCGTGGTGCGTGCGTCCGCTCGAAAACGCCGCGCCGTAGGGCAGGGCGAAGATTTCGCGGAAGCCCAGGATGTCTCGATAGAACGTGCGTGAGCGCGCGAGATTGCGAACGTAGAGAACGAGATGACCAAGTTCTTGGACCATCCCTTATTCTACTGCGGCGTGTTGCATGCGGCACTTGTCGGGCGTAAATCGCGCGCATGACCAAGCCAACGCTCATCTATTTCGCGGCGCGCGGACGTGCCGAGCTGATTCGCCTCGTGCTCGCCGAATCTGGGATGAAGTGGGAAGAGCATCCAGTGGGAAAAGGAACGTTACCCACCAATGGCCGGCCCACTGATTTCGACGCGCTCAAGGCCTCGGGCCTCTTGCCCTTCGGCGCCGTGCCGGTGTGGGAAGATCACGATGGTTTTCGATTGGCGCAGAGCATGGCCATCGTGCGCTACCTTGGCGCGACGCACGGAATGCTCGGCAAAACCGCGCGGGACGTGGCCCAAATCGATCAGATGCTCGGGGCCTACGACGACGTGCGCGGCGAATTGCGCAAGCTGGTTCTCGTCGAAAGCGACCAGCGCGCCGCTTTGCGCGTTGAGCTAGACACGCAATTTCTCCCACGCTGGCTCGGCCATTTCGATCGCCTGCTCGCCTCGAATGGTGATGGCCGTGGTTATTTGGTCAGCGATTCGCTCACGGTTGCCGATCTCGCGCTCTGGCTTTTGTGCGAACTCATTCGCGACAACGGATTCGCCGCGCTGTCGCCGTTCGCGCTTCTGATGGCCCATTTCGAGCGCATCGGCAGGCGACCGCGGCTTGCTGCGTATGTGCAATCGACCGGCCGCTTCCCATTCGTTCCGCTGCCCAAGTGAGCGGCGAGCCGATCAAGACGCGGGAAACGCCGATCTCGGAGCTAGCTGTTTAGATCGTCCACCAGCGCCGCGCGGGTCTCGGCCATCAGCACCGATGCATACGAATAGTGCATATGTGTGCATACAAGTCGCACCGTTCCACCTGCTTTCGGTGGCAAATTCTCGGCCAGCGGCCCCAGCGCGAAATGAAGAAACTGCACCGCCGAAATCCGCCGTCCGTCGTCACGCGCTTCGTCGAAGGTGGCCACGCAACGCGCGCCGTTTTTAAATTCCAGCGCCACCGTTCCTTGAAGCCCTTGCAGCTTTTCCAGAATCGCAATGGCCTCCGCTTCGCTCGGTGATTCCACCATCAGTGTCGCGTGGAGCGCGCCTTCTCCAGGCAGCAGCGGATTGAATGCCGCCAGCTCCTCCGCGATGGCGGCCTCCTCGGTCATGCCTTCCGCGCGCACCAATTCCATCACCTGAAACTTCACCGACAGCCGCGTTTCGAAGAGCACGGACATGCTCGGGCCCAGCTCGAGGCGCCGCGGCTTTTTGTGCGCGATCACCTGCCGTCGAACCTCGTCGCGGATGCGCGCGTAGACCGGAAGCGGCCAAAGATCTTGCGGCTCGAGCGGTTCGATCATTTGCAGGTGTAGGTGCCTAAGATGAAAGTGAAATTGCGATTGCATACCTGATACTCCGTCGGGTTCGGCGCCCCCGCGGAGCCGAAATCCTCGCCAGGAAAGGGCAGATTTATTGGTGTTAAGGCTGGCGTAAAGCAGGCAAACGTGATGTACGTGCCGACGGGATAGGTTGCGGCGGGCTGAATTCCGCATTCCTTTACGAAGCTGGTCGACGACGTTGAGTAGACGGCGCAAGATGGACTAGCCACGCCGCGAACCGCGTACTGCACCTGAACTCCGTTCAGGCCGGAAGCGACCGTGACGGTGCTGGTCTGTCCTTGTGTCGAGCAAGAACCGGCGGGAATGACCAAAGTCGACCCTGCCGTCGCCGACCCATAGTTGGCGGTATTCGTCCAAACCAACGACGTCGTGCTGCTGGTTCCGGTGCCAGTAAGCGTGACTCCCACGTCGGTCGCGCGTAGTCCGTTGTTGTACGAGAGTCCAAACACTCCCGTGGCTGTTCCCACGACGGCCGGCGTAAAGGTGACCGTGATGGCGCAGCCTCCGGGAGCGGCGATGGACGTCCCGCAATCGTTCTTGGTCACCGCGAACGGTCCGGAACCTGTATTCGCCGTCACGGAAGTCGCGGCAACGTCGCCCACGGCAAGGACGTGAAAGGTCTTGGTCGCCGACTGTCCCAGAAGAACGGGGGCGAACGAAAATCTCGCTCCTTCCTGAAAAGACAGCACCGCCGGAAGCTGCCCCGTGCCGGACAACTTCTTGCTAAGCGTTTGCGTGCCGACCCCATCGTTGTAGGCGAGGTTAAACTGCGCCGAAGTCGCCCCGCTGTTTTGCGGCAAAAAGTTCGCGCCGACGGTGCAGCCCCTCGAGAGTGGACCCACGCAACTTCCGGCGTCGACGGCAAAGCCGCCATCGGGGCCTTCTAGATTCGAAAGGCTGGCGCTGAGCGCAGTCGCCGCAACGCCTCCGTCATAGTTCACATCCAGAGAGAGCGGCGTGGTTACGCCGACGATCTGTGGCCCAAAATTGTGATCAGCAGCGTCGGCCCACGAGAGCGTCGCCGGAATGACGCCTCGGCCGGAGAGGCTCGCGGACGGCGTCGAAAGGGTGGAGACGCCGTTGTTGTAGGAGAGCGACAAACCGATCGGTCCCACCAGCGCCTGCGCGGTTGGCGTGAAGGTGATTTCCAAGGTGCATCCGCCACGCGAAATCGTCGCGCCGCAGCTCCCTCCGGTCCTAGCGAAGGGCGACACCAGCCTGCTCAAGGAAACGCCGGTGGCGGCTACTTCACCGCTGTAGTCGACGTTGAAAATTTTCGCCGTGCTTGCTCCAACGCGCACGACTTCAAAATCCAGGGCGCTTTGATGAAAGGTGAGAAGAGCCGGTTTGCCGCCGGCTCCCGTCAACCTGAGCATTGCGCTTTGGCTGGAGACGGCGCCATCTGAAAAGGAGAGGAGGAGCGCGGTGGCGGCGGCCCCGGCGACGGATGGCTTGAAAACGAGATGCAACTTGCAAGAGGCAGCGGCGGCGATGGTGGCGGAGCATCCGTTTGCACCGGTTCCTGGGTATGTGCCCCCTTCGAACGCGAAATCTCCACCGAGGCTAGCCGCGGCGATTTGGGTAGCCGGGAGCGCTCCCGTATTCGCAACGGAGACGTCCACCGAGGCCGATCCTCCAATGGCGACGATGCCAAAATCGAGCGCGTCGGCACTCAGCTTGTCGGCGCTAAACGAGAGCGCAGCGGGGAGCGCGCCGGCGCCCGTGAGTGCCTGCTCGAAGGCTTGGTTACTCTTTCCGTCGTTGTAGTTGAGCTTCAACGTTTCGTTGGCGTTTCCCTCGGTGGAGGGCACGAAAACGAGAACGAGTTTGCAACTTCCGCCGCTTCCGGCGAGCGTCTTGCCGCAGGTGCCGCCGGTGCCGGGATAAGCATCTTCTTTGTAGGTGAAGGGCGCGTCGAGTTTGACGGCCGCTATTCCCGTTGCAGCCGCGCTTCCCGAATTGACGAGGGTGAGCGTCAGCTCTTTGTTGCCGCCGATTCCAACCGTTCCGAAATCGCCGCTAGATCCGGCTTGCAGCGCCAACTTGGCCGTGGCCGGGCGCGCCGGATCGACCGGAGCGCAACGGCCAGTGGCAACCTCGCAAAACGCGTTGTCGGGGCAGTTGGTGTTGTTGGTGCAGGGAACGTCGCCGAGCGTGACCTTTGCCGGGCAGCCGGCGAGGAGCGCGAGTGTGGCGATGAAAATGCGTCGCATAGACCTTTCCTAAAAGACAAAAAAGAGGACGCCGCCGCCCACAAGAATGGCCGCGCCGCCGCCGAAGAGCCAGGTGGCGCGATCGTTGTTGGTGTTCACGTTGGCGAGACGGGTGGCCTGTACGGCGCCGCTTTGCGGACCAGATTTGAGCGTGCTGGCGTCGTTGTGCGCCAGGTAGGAGAAAGTCGCGCCGCCGATTAGCGTCGCCGCACCCAATGCCAGCGCGGTGTAGGCGGGCCAGCGTGTGTGTTGGGTTGGCTCTACGGTGGCTGTTGCGATCGCTTCGACGGGCGCCGCGGATGGAGGTGCGATCGGTGCGATCGAGGCCACCGCGGCAGGTGGCGCCGAGGCGGTTGCCATCGTTGCGGGTTCAAGTTTCGCTGCCTTCGCTTCGGCTCTCTTGGCCGCAGGAATTTCGCCCGCCGCTTCTTTGGCCACCGCGTCGATGGCGTTGGCCAACTCGGTGTCGTTGGCCACCGTGCGGCGCACGCGGGACACAACGCGCGCGGCTTTGACGTCGATTATTTTGAATGTAAGTACACGCAGATCGCCCAAACGGCCCACGTTGGCCGAGGCCACATACTCGACGCCCAGCGCGCCCGCCAGCTCGGCCATGCAGCTATCTTCGGTGCAGCCGACGGCTTGGCGTTTCTGTTCGAAGCTCAGAAGCCCGGAGATGTCGCTCGAGCCGATGACCTTGAATCGGTGCGTGTCTTCGAGCGCGCCGAGGAGCAACTCCTCGACCGTGGCCGCGGTTTTGATGGAGACGCCTTCTCCGGCACCGACGTTGGCCAACGCCAGTTTGGGGAGCTGTTCAGCCGCGGAGGCCGCGGTCGACAACCCGAGCGTGATGGCGGAAAGAGCAGCGAGAACGAGATGGAATCGAGTGTTCACCAGTGGAAAAAGTCTCACGCGGCGGCGAGGTGCGTCAAGGATGGACTTTGCTCTCTGTCAAAGGGGTTATTGCCGCTGCTGGTGTTCGTAGCGCGCGACACTTGTCCAAACTATACTTTGTCATATATAAGTGGCCTATGTCCCAGCTTACCATTTATCTTCCAGGAACGCTTGAACGACAGGTGAAGAAGGAGGCCAAGCGTTCGCGAAAGAGCCTCTCGGCGTTCATGGCGGACCTGGCCACGGAAGCGCTGCGGCCGCCGCGTTGGCCCAAAGATTTCACCAAGCTCTACGGGAGCTGGGGCGGTAAGTTTCCCGCCATCGAAGACGCGCCGCCTGAAGAGCCTTAAGTCCTTGTGAACGTTCTCCTCGACACCAACATCTGCGTCGCCTTCCTGAACGGCGAGGACAAGAAGGTTCGCGATCGACTTCTCGCGCTGAACCACGACGAGGTTTTCCTTTGCAGCGTGGTCAAAGCCGAGCTGCTCTACGGCGCCCGGAACAGCCAGAAGGTCGATGCCAACCTACGCAAGCTGGACGAATTCTTCCGCCCATTCACTTCGCTCCCGTTCGATGATTTAGCCGCAGCTTGGTACGGAACGCTTCGTGCGCAGCTCAAGCGAGCCGGCACGATGATTGGTGCAAACGATCTCCTGATCGCTTCAATCGCGCTCTCGACGGACACCACACTGGCCACGCGGAACGGCGCCGAGTTTCACCGCGTCCCGGGGCTTCGCGTCGAAAGCTGGTAAGCGAACGCCGCCGTCACGAGCCCCAACATCGCGTGTGGCAAATCGCCCAGCGCGTGCAGCGACGTCCAGAACGAACCGCGGCAGACGATGAGATGCACCGTGAGCACGGCAATACGCGCGGCTTCGGCGACCATCAGTCCGCGCAGGCTCCAATTCCGGTAGTCGGCACGCAACGGAATTAGCACCGCAAAGAGAATCGCCGCCCGCGCCAGGGCGTGTTTGTAGAGCACCGCCGCGAGGATTCGCAGCAGCGAGGCGTCTGCTTCGCGAAACGATCCCGCGCCAAAATCGAACGAGGTGAAATCGATGCCCAGCTGAACGCCGATGCGTTGCGAATAGGTCCAGGCGAAGAGAAAAGTAATCAGCGCGAGAAGGTGCGTGGGACGCAGCGGCGCGTTGGGGCCGTCGTCGCGCACGTCGCGTGCAAGGTCGCGTGCAAATGAGTCGCCGGCGAAACAAGCCACCAGATAGGTCGCCAGCAGCGCGGGAATTTCCGCGTCGCGCGAGACCCACGCGTACGACGACAGCGCGAGAAGTTCGGTGAGCCGTCGATCACCGCGACGCCAGGTGAGAAACGCCAGTGCGCCGAGCGAGAGCCAGGCCGTCAAACAAAACGGCGCGGGTGCGGATCGGCGAAGCCAGAGGCAACTCATCGCCAAGATCGCGCCAACGACGGTTGGCATGAGTGAAGTTTTTCGCGCGTGGCGGATGGCGGCGAAGAGCGCGATCGAACCCAGCGCGAGTCCAAGGACCAGATCAGGACGCCCTTCGATGAACGGCGGCAGGTAGGAGTAGCGCTCGAAGGCAATTCGGATGAGGCACAAGAACAGGACGAAAGTCCATCCGATTTTGCTCCACCTGGCACGGGGCGCTTGCGCCAACGAAAACGGCGCGCCCGCGCGCGGGAGCCCGTGGACCATCGAGAGGGTCATCGTCAACCCGGCGGCGGCAAAGGCGTTGGCTTGCGTCTGCCAGGTGGCGGTAGCGAGGAGAATTCCGGGAATGAGCAGCGCGCCGATCGCGGGGTTGCGATCCACCCAAGCGGCGCTGTCACCGGCGCGCCAGAGCGCCAATCCGAGCGCCGCGTAGAGGAGAAATGCGGCAACCGCGAGCACGACGGCTGACCAATTTCCAGAGAGGCGTTCGATCTCGAAAGCGAGCGCGGTTCCGAGCGCCATTAGCAAAAGCGCGAGCGCGGCGTACGACGCGAGTTGCGCGCGGGAGAGGTCGAGAACGATCCACGCGATGGCGATGGATCCCGCGATCGCAAAGAGAACCACCAACCATCCGAGTGCCGATCCCGTGACGCTGGCGGCGTCGAAGGCGCGGTCGAGGGCTTGTGCCGCGGTTCGCGCGGCCGCGATTTTCCCTGTCGCCGTTCCTTGCGCGCACGCTTGGCCGGCGCCGCTGCGATCCAGGGTCGAGGCCTCCAGAACATGGCCGGCATAGGTGGAGAGCCGCGCCAGATCTGCGCAAGCCAGCCGCGCCTGTTCGGCCGCTGGAACGTCGAGCCATTCGGCCAGGAGATGACCACGGCTGACCGCGGGCGGCGCGATGCCCAAGAGCGCGGCGAAGGTCGTGGCGAGATCGATCTGGTCGAGCGTCCGCGTCTCGTTGCGGTCCTGCACGATTCCCGGTCCGTAGGCGTAAATCGGCGCTCGCCGCTGCTCGGGCGAATCAGAACCATGGTGGCCATCCACGCGCGCGCCATGATCGCTGGTCACAAAAACGGTCCAATCAGCGGGCATGGCATCGAGCAGGTCGGCCAGCGTTTTGTCGAACGCCAAGAGGTGCGC